>JAFQTW010000070.1 GCA_017408855.1 Oscillospiraceae bacterium
GGCTGTTCCGGCGCTTTTCCCGGTTTTTGCACAACCGGATGCGCTTTTCCAACTTTTTCACCAAGCTGGTGGCCCTGTTTCTGCTGGCGGCTTTCCTGCCGCTGATGCTCTGCTCCTTTTTGTTCATCAACGAAGCGATGAACTCCGCTGCCGAGACCACCGCAGCCGCGATACGGACCAATCTGTACCAAAGCTATTCGGTCATGGACAGCCACTTTTCCCAGCTGAAAAAATACGCCAACCTTCTGCTGGGCGACTCGGGCATCAACGACTTTCTGCGCAACGGCGACCGGGATGCCACCTTCTCCGAGCAGCTGACCTTTAAAAAGGATCTGGACAACACCATCACCTTTATCGAAAACGCCCAGAACATCCAGCAGCTGCGGATCTATGCCAATCCCTCCTACTTCTATATCCTCGATTCCCGCCACATCTTTTCGATGGAAGGGATCGAAAAGATCGACTGGATGCAGGACCTTCTTATGCCCCGGGGACGCTCTGTATGGGTCACCGCCGAGCAAAACGACGTTCTTTATTCCGCCAAAAGCATCCGCTACGGCGGACCGACCATCTCCTACCTGGTCAAGGGCGTTGACCTGAACGATATGACCCGCACGGCGGTCATCTACCAGCTGGATTTCCCCCGGGCCTTTCTCGAGGAACAGCTCAGCAGCACGCTGGTGCTGGACGAAAGCTGCTCCTTTGTGATCGACAAAAAGGGCGCTGTGATCGCCTCGGCTTTTCGGGGCGATATCCCTGTGACACAGGAGCAGCTGGCCTCCTGTCAGGACGGCGATGCCATTCTCATCGACGGCGAGAGCTATGTGGTGGACCGGGCCTCCTTCACCAACGCCCCGTGGGATATGGTCGCGCTGGTCTCGGTGGACAGTCTTACCTCCTATTCCGATCTGGATCAGGTGATCTTTTTCGTTCTGCTGGCCTTCTTTGTCGGTACCATCGTCTTTTCCACCTCGCTGCGTTTTTCGCAGAATGTCACCCGCAAGATCCGCTCGGTCGTCCGCGGTATGGAGCAGGTGCGCAGCGGTGTGTTTGAAAACATCCCCACCGAAAGCACCCACGACGAGATCGACGAGCTGATCGATCACTACAACTACATGACCGATGAGCTGGAGCTTTTGGTCGAGGCCAAGTATCTTTCCGGCGTGGAGCTGAAGGCAGCCCAGCTGCGGGCTTTGCAGGCACAGATCAACCCCCATTTTCTGTACAACACCCTTGAGATGATCAACAGCTACGCCTTCCTCGAAGACCCGGGCAAGGTAGAACAGCTGGTGCAGGCGCTGTCCAACTTCTACCGGCTGAGCCTGAACCACGGCAAGGACATTTACCAGCTGTGGCAGGAGCTGAAGCTGGTCGAGGCTTATTTTGAGATCCAAAAGATCCGCTACCCCGACTGTCTTTCCCTGAAGATCGATGTTCCCTCTTCGATGATGCAGTACGCGGTGCCCAACATCACCCTGCAGCCGCTCATTGAAAACAGTATCCGCCACGGCATTTTGCTCAAGGAGGATAAGAAAGGCACCATCACCATTTTGGGACGGGTGCTGGAGGATACCATCGAGCTGCAGGTCATCGACGACGGCATCGGCATGCCGCAGGAGGTCGTGGACCGGCTCAACGCGGGACTTCCCATGGAAGAAGGCCACGAGACCACCGGCAGCGGCTACGGCATCCACAACATCAACGAGCGGATCCAGAACTACTACGGCAAGGCATATCGGGTCCATTTCTCCAGCGTTCCCGGACAGGGCACGGTGGTGACCATCACCCTGCCGCCCATGTAACCGGTAAAAATCCGCAAAAAAGCAAAAGAAAAAACCGAGGAAAATCGTATTTTTCCTCGGTTTTTTTGATTATTCAGCGTGTTTTTCAGCTCTTTCAGATGCCGAACAGCAGCTCGCCGTAGGTGGGATAGGGCCAGTTTTTCTCGCCGGTGACCGTTTCCAGACGGTCGGCGGTGCCGCGCAGCGCATCCATAGCAGAGCGGACCGCGCCGCAGTAAAAGTCGGCACAGGCTTTTGCCTCACCGATGGCAGCCGCTTCGGAGAGGGTCTTTTCCAGCGCCAGAATGTTTTCGTACAAGCGGCTGTTTTCCTCACTCAAATTGCGGATCAGGTCGCTTTCGGCGGCAAAGACCGCATCGGGGCAGGCGGCTTTTCGAGCATTGACCGAGTCGCTCAGCTGACCGATATACTCGCTGACCGCCGGCAGGATCTGCTTTCTTGCCATCTCCAGCATGGTGTTGGCCTCGATGCCCACCACCTTGCAGTAGCCTTCCAGCTTGATCTCATAGCGGGAATGGATCTCGGTCTCGGTAAAGATGCGGTGTCCGGCAAACAGCTCGATGTTCTTGGGATCGGTGAATCTTTCCAGTGCTTCGGGGGTGGTCCTGAGATTCAAAAGCCCCCGTTTTTCCGCTTCCTGCTGCCAAGCTTCGGCATAGCCGTCGCCGGAGAACAGCACCCGTTTGTGGTCACGGATGGTCTTTTGCAGCAGAGCATGGACCGCCTGATCCAGATCGTCTGCGCCGTCCAGCCCGTCGGCAAACTGGCGCAGGGTGTCGGCCACGATGGTGTTGAGCACCGTGTTGGGGTCGGACACCGACTGGGACGAACCCAGCATACGGAACTCGAATTTGTTTCCGGTAAAGGCAAAGGGACTGGTACGGTTGCGGTCGGTGGAGTCCTTTGCCAGACGGGGCAGCGAATGGGCATAGCGCAGGGTGCCGGAATCGGTCTTTTCGTAGGCAACGTCGTTTTCGATGGAATCCAGCACCGCCATCAGCTCATCGCCCAGATAGATGGAAACGATGGCAGGCGGCGCTTCGGCAGCGCCCAGACGGTGATCGTTGGCGGCGCTTGCCACCGAGATGCGCAGAAGATCCTGATGATCGTCCACCGCTTTGATCATAGCGGCAAGGAACACCAGGAACAGGGTGTTCTGATAGGGGGTATCGCTGGGATCCAGCAGGTTGATGCCGGTATCGGTGGTCACCGACCAGTTATTGTGCTTGCCGGAACCGTTGACCCCGGCAAAGGGTTTTTCGTGCAGCAGGCAGACCAGATCGTAGTGGTCGGCGGTCCGCTTCATCAGCTCCATCACCAGCTGGTTCTGGTCCGCCGCCAGATTGGAGGTGGTGTACACCGGCGCCAGCTCATACTGTCCGGGTGCCGCTTCCATATGCTCTGTTTTGGCGAGGATACCCAGTTTCCAAAGCTCCTCGTCCAGCTCTTCCATAAAAGCTTTGACCCGGGGCTTGATGGCGCCGAAGTAATGATCCTCCAGCTCCTGACCTTTGGGAGGTTTTGCGCCAAAGAGGGTTCGTCCGGTAAAACGCAGATCTTTTCTTTTCTCGTAAAGCTTTTTGTCCACGAGGAAATACTCCTGTTCACAGCCTACGCTGGGCAGAACACGGGTCACATCGTTGTAGCCAAACAGCTTCATGATCCGCAGCGCCTGCCGGTTGAGAGTCTCCATGGAACGCAGAAGCGGTGTCTTTTGGTCCAGCGCCTCGCCGGTATAAGAGGAAAAGGCGGTGGGGATACACAGGGTATTGTCTTTGATAAAGGCGTAGGAAGTGGGGTCCCACGCGGTATAGCCTCTCGCCTCGAAGGTGGCGCGCAGACCGCCGGAGGGAAAGCTCGAGGCATCCGGCTCGCCTTTTACCAGCTCTTTGCCGGTCAGCTCCATGATGATGCGTCCCTCACCGGTGGGAGAAACAAAGCTGTCGTGCTTTTCGGCAGTGACCCCGTTGAGCGGCTGAAACCAATGGGTATAGTGGGTGGCGCCCTTTTCCAGCGCCCAGTCCTTCATGGCGTTGGCTACCACCGATGCCACCGCCGGATCGAGGCTTCGTCCCTGGGCGATGGTGCGGTTAAGGGCTTTGTAGGTCTCACGGGGCAGGCGCTGGCGCATCACGGCATCGTTAAAGACCATGCTGCCGAACAGTTCCGGGATCTCTTTCATGTGGTTTCCTCCCATATATCTTGCAAATTTTCGCCGCACCGTTCCCAAAAAAGCGGGAAATCGGACAGCGGAAAAGTTCTCCATAGCAGCATTATAAAGCGAAAAAGGCTTTGCGGTCAACGGCTGGGCAGATTTTTGGCTGTTCTTCTAAAAATGCAGGACGGCGGTCCCTTCTTTTGCACAGGTTGGCAGACTCACTATTTGTCAAAAATTTACAAATAGGGGGGTATTTTGTTTATTCTGACAAAGCTTTGGCAGGACCGATAAAATATCTTTTCATCTCTTTCGAAATATGGTAAAATTGACCTATCATTTTTTTGTGATCCGACTCTGTCATAATATAAGGAGGCTTCATCATGAACATGACCCAGCTGCAGCAGCTGACTCAGGACCTCAAAGGCAACATCGGAAAAGCCATTATGGGCAAGGACGAGCAGATCGAAAAGATCCTGCTGGCCCTGTATTCCGGCGGTCACATCCTGCTGGAGGACATTCCCGGCACCGGCAAGACCACCATGGCAAAGGCGCTGGCCCGCTCGCTGGACTGCCAGTTCAAGCGCGTTCAGTTTACCCCCGACCTTTTGCCTTCGGAAGTGACCGGCATCAATTTTTATAATCAGAAGGAACAGCAGTTCCAGTTTAAACCCGGCGCCATCTTCACCAACATCCTGCTGGCCGACGAGATCAACCGTGCCACCCCCCGCACCCAGTCCAGCCTTTTGGAATGTATGGAGGAGCGGCAGTGCTCGGTGGACGGCGTGACTTATCAGATGGAATCGCCCTTTTTGGTCATCGCCACCCAGAACCCGGTGGAGATCCAGGGCACCTTCCCCCTGCCGGAAGCGCAGCTGGACCGCTTTTTCATGAAGCTGAGCCTGGGCTATCCCGGCGCTGAGCAGGAAAAGACCATGCTCACCGCTTATCGGGCAGAAAACCCGCTGGCAGCGCTGGAGCCGGTCTGCTCGAAAGAGCAGGTGCTTGAGGCGCAGCAGCTGGTCAGCTCGGTAAAGGTCGGCGATGCGGTTGCCGGCTACATGGTGGCGCTGGCGGAAAAAAGCCGCAGCCACGAAAAGATCCGTCTGGGCATCAGCCCCCGCGGCGTCATGGCTTTGATGCGTGCTTCGCAGGCGAAAGCTGCCATCGAGGGTCGGGATTTTGTGCTGCCCGACGACGTGAAAGCGGTGTTCGCAGATGTTTGCGCCCACCGTATCATCTGCCGCGGCTATCAGATGGGTCAGGCGGATGCGGCGGCGAAAGAAAATCTGGCCGACATTCTGGCAAAAACTCCTGCCCCTGTTGAGCGATAAGCGAAACCACCTCTTTTTAAGGAGGATTTTATGGAATTTATAGCGATCCTGTTTATGGTGGTGGTAGTCCTGCTGGGACAGGTCTATCTGTACACCAACCGGAGTTTCAAAAAATTTGAATACACCTGCCGATTCACCAAGGACGAAGTGTCCGAGGGGGATGAGGTGGGTCTTTTGGAAACGGTGAGCAACCGCAAATGGCTGCCCCTTCCCTGGATCAAGACCGAGCTTTCCACCTCCCGCTGGCTGGACTACGCGGGCAGTCAGTCGGAGGTCGTGGGCGAAAAGCGTTTCGTCCCCAGCTTTTTCGCGCTCAAGAGTTTTCAGAAGATCAGCCGTAACTGGAAAGTGAAATGTTTAAAGCGCGGCGTGTTCGACATCCGTCAGGTGGATGTGGTGGGTTCGGACCTTTTGGGTCTTACGAGCTTTTCCCATCCGGTTCGGGTGAGCACCACCCTGACGGTGCTGCCTCGTCCCCTCAGCGAGACGGAAGTGGCAAGTCTCCCCCGCTATTTGAACGGCGATGTGGTGGTGCGCCGCCATCTGATCGACGATCCTTTTTATGTTGCGGGGGTGCGTGATTATACCGGTCACGAGCCCATGAACCGCATCCACTGGTCGGCAACGGCCCGGGAAAACAAGATGATGGTCTTTCAGAATCAGTACACCTCCCGCAAAAAGATGGCGGTGCTGTTAAACTGCCAGCCCCGGCGGGGCGCCTCTTCTCACATGGATGGCGAAGCGCCGATGGAGGACTGCATCCGGTTCTGCGCCTACCTGTTTTCTCTGACTGCCGAGGGGGACACCCCCTTCCGCTTTTTGTGCAACGGCACCGATCAGGGCAGCGGCGAGCAGATCCTGTCCGGCGAAAGCTGGGGACAGTCCTTTGCGCTGGAGCAGACCCGCACCCTTGCCCGTCTGCAGGCGGATAAATCGGTCCCTCTGGGAGAATTTCTGCAGCGGGATGATCTGGCCCTTGATTCCACCGAGCTGGTCATCGTTACCACCTACATGGACAGCACCATCCGGGAATTTGCCGAGCAAAAGGCGCTGTCCGGCGTTTCGGTGAGCATTTTTGTCCGGGGCGTTGTTCTGCAGGAAGATCACAGCGACCTGTATGAGATCTACGAGCTTTCGGGCAGAAAGGAGGCGGCACAGTGAAACGGATCAACTTTCTTCTGCGCTTTGTCTCTCTGGCAGATCTTTTGCTCATCGCCTACCCCTTTGTCTCCATTGCGGAGGTCGCCTTTACCAAGCAGGTAGAGCCCGTTTCGTCTGCGCTGCGGTTTTTGCTTGTCTTTGGCTGCGGACTTTTGGGCGTGACCGTTGGTCTTTTGCTGGATAAGCTGAAAAACCCGCCCATGCGGATCGTGGTCTTTGCCATTGCAGCGGTGCCGATGTCTCTTTACATTGCAGCATACCTGTATCTGGCAAAGCCGACCCTTCTGCATATCGTTCTGGCGGTGCTGATGGTCGTGCTGTACCTTTTGGGTATGTTCTTTTCCACCCAGTCCTTCGATGAGCTGGTGGGCTCGAGTTTTCTGATCTTTGGCACCATCTCCTATCTGATGGGTGCTGTGATCCTGCTTATTTGCCGTGCTTCTTTCGGGTGGGAGATCTCCATTCCGATTTTAACGGGTTTCTTTTTGCTGTTCATCCTTTTGTATGCCATCATCAGCAACCAGTCCAACATCGAGCGCATGATGGGGCGGCGCAGCTACGACATGGCAATGCTGCCTGCCGGTATGCGGCGATATAACATTTTGCTCATCGTCTCCGGTTTCTTGCTGGTTCTTCTGGGTCTCTTTTTTCAGGATGGGATCAAATCTTTGATCCTGGGATTCCTGAAGCTATGTACCTACTTTTTGATGATTTTCCCTCTGCTTTACCAGCTTTGGCTTTGGATCATGCGGCAGGGGACCTATCTCGACAAGCCCTTGAGTGAGGTCGGTGTCGAAGTGTCGCAGGGTCTGCTGCCCGGCGGCAAAGAATCGGCTTTTACCCCGATCATGAACTTTCTGTTCATCTGGGGGTCTTTGCTCATTCTTTTGGTATTTCTGTTTTTGGCCCGGCATCACATCTGGAATTTCTTCAAAAAATCGGCGCTCTTTGTCTGGGATCTGATCCAGCTTTTGCTCACCCGCAAGCAAAAACCCTCGACACAAGCGGTTTCGTCGGAATACTTTTCCGACACCATCGAAAATCTGGACCGAAATGATGTGGCGGAAGAGGTCAGCGAAGAAGTGCTGTCCGCCCGCTCGTGGCGAAAAGCCTGCCGGGAGTTTCTCAAGCGTTCTTCTTCCGAAGAAAATCTCAAGGACGGCTACCGGCTCATCCTGCGCTGGCTGATTTTATACGGCGCGCCCCTTGCGGAATCGGATACCACCCTGGAGATCCTCAACAAAGCGCTGGTGCGGCTGCCGAAAAGCCCCTTCCCGCAGGTGACCGACGGGTACAACGCGGTGAAGTACGGCGAAAGTCCGCTGCGCGAGGGCGACTGGGAAAGCCTGACCTCTACGCTGAAAACCCTGTACAACATGAAATAACGCAAAAAGCCCGAACCGGTTTCGGGCTTTTTCTTATTTTTCCCTGTTTTTCCGTTCTTTTTCTGCTATAATGGATTTACGCAAAAGATCCACTCTTTACGCAAAGGAGCGGTTTTATGAAAGTAAAGATCACCGACGTGGCAAAAGAATGCGGCGTTTCCATCGCCACCGTTTCCCACGTCATCAACGGTACCCGCTATGTTTCGCCCGAGACTACCCAAAAGGTGCAGGATGCCATCCGCAAGCTGGGTTATCAGCCGGACATCGGCGCCCGCAACTTTAAAAAGGGGCGCAAGGGGCTCATCGCCCTTTTGGTGCCGGATATCTCCACCTCCCGCAGCGCCACCATCTTTAAGCAGCTGGACGAGGTGCTTTCGGCGGCAGGGTTCCATCTGATCGTGGCAAATACCAACCGTGATCCGGAGAAGGAACGGGAACAGCTGAAGATCCTGTGTTCCGGCGTGGTGGACGGGGTGGTGCTGTTCACCGCCTGCAAGCGCTTTTCGCAGCTTTCTCCCGCCATCCCGCGGGATTTTCCGCTGGTGTTCATCGACACCCCGCTCAACGACATCCTCTACCCCAGCCTGCTCATCTCCAGCTACACCGCCCTGTATCAGGGGGTCGAGGATCTGATCCGGCAGGGGCACACCCGCATCGGCTACATCTGCGATCAGGTGGATCTGGCCTACTCCGCGGAACGGCTGGATGCCTACCGCACCGCCATCCGGGATTTTGGTCTGGATCTGGGAGAAGAGCTGGTGGTTTATTCCGACCGCAAGACCCACGGCGCGCACGTCTGCGCCAAAGAGCTGATGGAAAAAGGCTGCACCGCCATCGCGGTATCCAACAATCAAAGCGCCACCGATGCGATGAAATATCTGTCCGGCGCCCGTCTGCAGCTGGGACGGGATGTTGAGCTGCTGGGCTTTTCGGGCAACGACTGGTATGAGTACCGCACCGAAAGCATCGCGAGAGTTTCGCAGCCGGTAAAAGAGATGGCCCGCATGGCGGGTCAGCAGCTGCTGGAACAGATCGAGGCCGGCGTTCCGGCGCAGCCGAGGACCACCGTTCTGCACAGCAGCTATATCCCCAAGCACAAAAAGGAGGATGCATGATGTTTGATATGATCTCTGTCGGCGAAATCCTGGTCGATCTGGTAGACGAAGGCGGCATGAAGTTTTCCGGCACCGTAGGCGGCGCCCCCTGCAACGCACTGGCGCAGGCGGCCAAAATGGGCTCGAAAACCGCTTTTGTGGGCATGGTGGGCAACGATGCTTTCGGTCGTGCCTGCGCCCGTCAGCTGGATGAATTGGGCATTGACCGGCAATATCTGTATGTGACAAATGAGGCGGACACCACCCTCGCCTTCGTCTCTCTCGACGAAAAGGGCGAGCGGGATTTTTCCTTCTACCGCCGTCCGGGAGCAGACAGTCTGCTGACCGTAAAAAATATCCCCTTCGATGCCATTGCCCAAAGCCGGGTCTATCTGTTCGGCGGCGTCGCTCTTTCCAAGGACCCGACCATGGCGGCGGTGTTCTATTCTCTGTTTAAAATGTCCGGCGAAAAGGTGATCAAAGCCTTTGACCCCAACCTGCGCCCCGCTTTGTGGGAAAGTCTCGAGGATGCCAAGGCGCTGGGGCGCAAGGCTATGGGACTTTGCGATGTGATGAAGCTGTCGGAAGAAGAAGCGGTGTTCTTCTCGGGGCTGGAAAACCCTGTGGAGGCGCAAAAGCCCTGCAGAAAGAGCATGAGATCCCGCTGGTTCTTTTGACCGCCGGCGAAAAGGGCTGCTCGGTCCTCTTTGGCGGGGACCTGTGCCATCTGGATGCCTGCAAGGTCGATGCGGTGGATTCCACCGCCGCCGGAGACAGCTTTTTCGGCGCCTTTTTGCATGGACTTCTGCAAAACGATTTCGAAAAGATCGAAGAGCTTTCCCCCGCGCAGATCCTGTCGGCGGTGGGGCTGGCACAGGCTGCCGCAGCCATCACCGTGACGAGAAAAGGCTCCATCCCCGCCTTGCCCACCGCGGAGGAAGTGGCGGCGTTTTTAAAGTAATCTGTTCCCGCAACAAAAAAAGACCATCCTTTCGGATGGTCTTTTCGTTTATATTGGGTTTATTCTGCGTCGGGCTCGACGGCGGGTTCTTCGACCGGAGTCTCTTCGCAGCTTTCGCAGCAGCAGGAAGCTTCTTCACAGCCGCAATCGCAGCCGCAGTCGTCAAACTCATAGCCCAGATCCGCCAGAAAATCCTCGCGGATCTGCTGTGCGGCTTTTTTGCTCTTGATGTAAGCCACAACAGCGGCGGCAGCGCCGATGAGGGCGATCAGTGCAAAAATAAACGAAATCAAAGTGCTCTTTTTCACAGACCGATTCCTCCTTTGGTCGTTGGGGTCAAACCGAAAACGGTTTTCTCTAGTATACCCGACTTTTCACAAAATAACAATCCTATTTTGCCAGCAGCGATTTGCCGTCCATCTCCTCAGGCTGCGCAAGACCCAGCATCTCCAGCATGGTGGGAGCCAGATCCGCCAGACGTCCGCCCTCTTTGAGGGTGTGCTCGCTGTCGCCTACCAGCAGCAGCGGAACCGGATTGGTGGTGTGGGCGGTAAAGGGAGAGCCGTCCGGCTCGTACATCTGATCGGCGTTGCCGTGGTCGGCGGTGATCAGTGCGCGTCCGCCCATGGACAGGATCTTGTCAACAACTTTGCCTACGCAGGTATCCACAGCCTCAACTGCGGCGACCGCTGCATCGAACACGCCGGTATGACCGACCATGTCGCAGTTTGCAAAGTTCAGGATGACCACGTCGTATTTGCCGCTGTCGAGACGGGCAAGCATTTCGTCGGTGACCTCGTAAGCGCTCATCTCGGGCTTCAGATCGTAGGTCGCAACCTTGGGAGAAGCGATGAGGGCGCGGTCCTCGTTCTCGTAGGGTGCCTCAACGCCGCCGTTGAAGAAGAAGGTTACGTGGGCATATTTCTCGGTCTCGGCGATACGCAGCTGGGTCAGACCCTTGTCTGCGATGTACTGACCGAAGGTATTGGTCAAGCTCTGGGGTTTAAAGGCAACGTTTACGTTGGGCATCTGCGCGTCGTACTGGGTCATGCAGACATAGTACAGGGGGAAGCAGCCGTTTTTGCGCTCGAAGCCGTTAAACTCCGGATCCACGAAGGTGCGGGTGATCTCACGGGCACGGTCGGGGCGGAAGTTGAAGAAGATCACCGAGTCGTTGGCGGAAACTCTGCCGCCCTCGCAGGTCACGGTGGGGACCACGAACTCGTCAGTCACCTCGGCTTTGTAGCTGTCATCCATAGCGCATACGGGACAGGCGGCTTTGTTGCCCTCGCCGTAAACCATAGCGGCATATGCTTTTTCTACGCGCTCCCAGCGGTTGTCACGGTCCATTGCGTAGTAACGGCCCATAACAGAAGCAACTTTACCAACGCCGATCTCTTTCATCTTTTTCATCAGCTCGATGACGAAATCCTTACCGGAAGTGGGAGGAACGTCGCGGCCATCCATAAAGCCGTGAACATAAACCTCTTCCAGACCGGCGCGTTTCGCCAGCTCCAGCAGACCGTAGAGATGTTTGTTGTGAGAATGAACGCCGCCGTCGGACAGAAGTCCCATCAGATGCAGGGCGGTGCCGTTCTTTTTGCAGTTTTCGATGGCGCCGACCAGCGCTTCGTTCTCGAAGAAGTCGCCGTCCGCGATGGATTTGGTGATACGGGTCAGTTCCTGATAGACCACACGGCCTGCGCCGATGTTGGTGTGACCAACCTCGGAGTTGCCCATCTGACCGTCGGGCAGACCAACATCCATACCGGATGCACCGATGAGGGTGTTGGGGCAGGTAGCGAACAGTTTATCCATGTTGGGGGTTTTGGCAGAAACGATGGCGTTGCCGTAGTCGGAAGTGTTTTTGCCGAAACCGTCCAGGATGATAAGTGCCAGCGGTTTTTTCATTGCAGTTTCCTTTCCGCGGCTTATTTGCAGGCCGCTTTCACGATGATGGAGAAGTCCTCGGCTTTGAGGGATGCACCGCCGATGAGACCGCCGTCTACATGCTCTTTGCCCAGCAGCTCTTCTGCGTTTTTGGCGTTCATGGAGCCGCCGTACTGAACGGTCAGCGCCTCGGCAGCTTCGCAGTCGTACAGTTTCGCAACAACGCCGCGGATGAAGCCGTTTACTTCGTCAGCCTGCTCAGCGGTAGCGGTTTTGCCGGTGCCGATGGCCCATACCGGCTCGTAAGCGATGATCACGTTTTTCAGTTCCTCTTTGGAAACGCCCATCAGAGCCACTTTGGTCTGCATAGAGCAGATCTCCTCGGTGATGCCCATCTCACGCTGCTCCAGCAGCTCGCCAACGCAGAGGATGACTTTGAGGCCGGCATCCAGCGCTGCTCTTACGCGTTTGTTTACGGTCACGTCGGTCTCGCCGAAGTACTGACGGCGCTCGGAGTGACCGATAACAACGTACTCTACGCCCATCTCAGCCAGCATCTCAGCGGAGATCTCGCCGGTGAATGCGCCGGAAACAGCCCAGTGGCAGTTCTCTGCGCCAACTTTGATGTTGGAGCCGCGGGTCAGCTCCAGAGCGGTCTCCAGATTGGTGTAGGGAACGCAGATGACTACGCCGCAGTCAGCGTCTTTTACCAAAGGTTTCAGCTCTTCGATCAAAGTTTTTGCCTCGGGGCGGGTTTTGTTCATTTTCCAGTTGCCGGCGATAACGGCCTGTCTTTTGGCTTTATTCATGATGTTTTTCTCCTTTTTGATGGTTTTACCTTTTGATAAGAAAGATGGGCACGGAATTTTTCCGTGCCCATCGAACAGTTCTTTTGCGCAGGAAAAGCTCAATCTTTCCGGGATGCGTTTTTCCTTATTTATCGTTTACGCAAACGATACCGGGCAGCTCTTTGCCCTCGAGGAACTCCAGAGAAGCGCCGCCGCCGGTGGAGATGTGGGTCATCTTCTCGCCGAAGCCCAGGGTGTTTACTGCAGCAGCAGAGTCACCGCCGCCGATGATGGTGATCGCATCGGTCTCAGCCAGAGATTTTGCAACAGCGATGGTACCTTTTGCCAGAACGGGGTTCTCGAATACGCCCATCGGTCCGTTCCAAACAACGGTCTTGGCGGATTTAACTTCCTCAGCGAACATCTCAGCGGTTTTGGTGCCGATATCCAGACCCATCATGTCAGCGGGGATCTTGTCAGCATCAACGACCTCAACCTCGATCTCAGCATCGATGGGGTTGGGGAACTCTTTTGCGATGGTGCAGTCGATGGGCAGCAGGATCTTAACGCCCTTCTCTTCTGCTTTTTTCAGCATATCTTTGCAGTAGTCGATCTTCTCAGCATCCAGCAGAGAGGTGCCTACGCCGTAGCCTTTTGCAGCCAGGAAGGTGTAAGCCATACCGCCGCCGATGATCAGGGTGTCTGCTTTATTGAGCAGGTTCTCGATAACATTCAGTTTGTCGGCAACTTTTGCGCCGCCCAGAATGGTAACGAAGGGTCTTGCGGGATCCTCAACAGCGTTGCCCAGGTATTTCAGCTCTTTGCCCATCAGGTAGCCGACAGCAGCCTCTTTTACAAAGGAAGCTACGCCTACGGTGGAGCAGTGTGCACGGTGAGCCGCACCGAATGCATCGTTTACGAATACTTCGCCGTCAACGAGAGCAGCCAGCTCTTTGGACAGCTCTTCGCCGTTTTTGGTCTCTTCTTTGCGGTAACGGGTGTTCTGCAGCAGAACAACGTCGCCGTCTTTCATCTCAGCAACAGCTTTTTTCGCGTTCTCGCCTACGACCTCGTCGTCAGCAGCGAAAACGACCTCTTTGCCCAGCAGTTCGCCCAGACGTTTTGCAACGCCGGCCAGAGACAGCTCGGGTTTCGGCTCGCCTTTGGGTTTGCCCATGTGAGAGCACAGAACGACTTTACCGCCGTCAGCGATCAGCTTTTTGATGGTCGGCAGAGCGGCAACGATACGGTTCTCGTCGGTGATCACACCGTTTTTCTGCGGAACGTTGAAGTCGCAGCGAACCAGTACTTTTTTGCCGGCAACATTGATGTCGTCAACCGTTTTTTTGTCCAGATAGCCCATTGTTCTACCATCCTTTCATGATATGTAAAAATTTCAGCTAAAAAGCGAATTGTTAATCTGTGAACAATCCTTATTTATTCTATCGGAAAGTCCCATTTTTTGCAATAGTCCAAGAGGGAAAAATTGTGAATCAGCCGTAAATTTTGGACGTTTTACCAGATTCCCAGCTCCTCTTCGAGGATATCGCATGCTTTCTCCATAAAAAGAACGCAGGGACGCAGACCGCGGCTTTGTACCGGGGAAAGATCGTACTTGCCCGCGTCGATGTTCGCCTTGAGGGTATTGCAGTCGCTGCAGCCGAATTCCTCGAGAAAGCGGCTGTTGAGCCGGGCGATCCGCGCCTTGATGCCGGCTTTCTTTTCCTCGTCGGCACCGTCGAAAAAGCCGTAGTCCAGCCCGGCGATCAGAAACATCGCGGTCACGGCGCCGCACTTTTCCCCAAGGCTCATGCCGCCGCCAAAGCCTGCGGTGAGACAGCTCATCTGCTCGACTGAGATGCCGTATTCCTCGCAGAAGGTGTTGGCCACCGTCTGACAGCAGTTGTTGTGATTCTCTAAGTTGCGTATGAATTTTTCCTGTCTTTCCGCTTTCATAACAGACCCTCTACTCTCTTTTCTCGCCCATGACGATGCAGCCGAAGGCTGTCGGTCCGGCGTTGATGGTGATGGAAGCGCCGATCTCAAAATCGCCCGCGCAGTATTTTCCGCAGGCTTTCACAAGGCCCTTTTCCAGCTCTCTGCCATGCTCGGGATGCATGGTGTGCATGACGATAAAGGGGCTCTTCTCCCCTTTGCGGCGGTCAGTGGCGATCTGCAGCATTTTGGGGATGACGTTGCGGTCGCCCCGCACCTTTTCGAGGATCCTGATCTCGCCGCCCGAGACGGTCATGATGGGGCGCAGACCCAGCACCTCGCCCACAAAAGCGGCCGCGGCGCTGATGCGTCCGGACTTTTTGGCAAAATCCAGATTGAGCACCGCGAAGTAGGTCTCGACCCGGCTGAAATAGTCGTTGATCCAATCGAGGATCTCGTCGAAGCGTTTGCCCTCTTCCGCCATCTTTGCCCCCTGCACCACGGCGTAGCCATAGGTATAGGTATAGCTTTGGGAGTCAATGACGGTGATCTTCAGGTTTTCCGCCAGCTCCGGCTCGTCCTCCCGGAACAGGTCGATGCCCATTACCGCGGCGTTATACATATTGGAGCCTTTGGCATTGATGGTGATGTTGATCACATGGGTATAGCCGTCCAGGGCAGCGTGGCGGTACACCTCGGCGTAGCGGGTGTGGGGAATGTGGCTGGTGGTGGGGATGCTTTCGGCATCCAGCACCATCTGATAAAACTGGGACGGGGTAAAATCCTGCCGCTCCAGATAGCCCTTTCCGTCAATGGTGATGGGGATGGGCAGCACCTGGATATTGTATTTCTGCGCCAGTTCTGCGGGAATATCGCTGGCAGAATCGGTGATAAATTTGATTTTTTCCATTGGTTCCTCCGTGATCGGCTAACAGTCAATCTTCGTCCGGCCAATGATATTTGGCCAACTCGCCCCGGTTTTCCAGTTGGGGAAAGCCCCACTGCCGAAGCACTTCGTATACACCTACCGCAACGGTGTTGGACAGGTTCAGCGAGCGAAGTCCGCCCCGCATCGGCAAACGGACACAGGTTTCGGGATGCTGCAGCAGCAGCTCTTCCGGAAGCCCCGCATCCTCTCTTCCGAAAAAGAGGTAGACCTGATCGGGATAGGTCATATCGCTGTATGTATTTCTTCCTTTTGTGGTGAAAAAATAAAAAGCGCCGTCGTTTCTGGCGAAAAAGTCATCCAGCCCGGAATAATAGGTAATGTCCAGATAGCTCCAGTAGTCCAGTCCTGCCCGTTTGAGCTTTTTATCGTCCACCGTAAAGCCCATCGGCTCGATGAGATGAAGCCGCGCGCCGGTGGCGGCGCAGGTGCGGGCGATATTTCCCGTATTCTGGGGGATCTGGGGTTCGACCAAAACGATGTTGAGCGTTGCCAAAGCGGCGCCTCCCTGTTTCTCAAAGATTTCCTCATAATATATTAAACTATAAAACCCGATTTTACGCAAGTTTTTTGGCGGATGCCCATTGCCGCAGAGAAAAGCCGCCTGAGAATGACCCTCAGACGGCTATTTCTATCGCATCATGCGGGACATATCCCCTGCCAATTCCTGCGCCACCCGTACCGCTTTCGCCGCGCTTTTGCGCAGACGGCGCCGGGTGCGCATTTTTCGTCCGGACATCATATACACGGCAGCACCTGCTGCCACCGCCATTGCCGCGCCTACGGCAGTGCCTGTTTTCTGGTTGATGGTCATGGATGATCCCCCTTCGGTTTACTTCTCTTTCAGTATTTCCTCCGGTGGCCCTTTCATACAAAAAAGGACGGAGAAACTTCTCCGTCCTTTAAAAAACTTATTTAAGGCCGATCTCGTCGAGGATGGGCATGATGTCCAGCAGGGTATCCACTTTCGCCGAAGCGATGGACAAAAGCTCCTCAGTGGCGGGGATCATGTCGGGGATCATGACGGTGTACATGCCTGCGGCGGTTCCGGAGCGGATGCCGTTGGGGCTGTCCTCCAGCGCCATGCACTCGGTGGGATCCACACCCAAAAGCTCGGCGGCACGCAGGTAGATGTCGGGCGCCGGTTTGGAACGGGCGATCATATCGCCGGTGACCACCTGATGGAATCTGCCCTGAACGCCGGTCACGTCGAAGTTGTGCATCACCTTCTCATAGTTGGTGGAGGTGGCGACAGCGATCTTGTAGCCGTGCTCTTTCAGATAGTCCAGCAGCTCGATGAGGCCGGTCTTGACCGGAACATCGTCCTCCCAGCCCTGCTCTTTTTTGTACTGGCGGGTGGCTGCCCAGAAATCCTCCTGCTTCATCATGTGGCTGTAACGGCGGTCGAAATTATCGTGAACGCTCTTGGCGTTGGCGCCGAGACACTCGATGGAATAGGTCTCGATATCGGGCATGCCCAGCTTTTTGCCTGCGGCGATCATGGCGGTGTGAGACTGACGCTCGGTGTCGAACATGATGCCGTCCATATCGAAAACAACTGCTTTGATCATATTGGTTCTCCTCTCCTTGTGGTGGGGATCTGCTTTAACACTTTGCAAGGACATTATAACACGTCCTATGATCTGTTGCAACTTTTTATTTGCCAAATCTCCTTCGGGGCGATATACTGATTTTATCGACTTGCAAAGGACGGAACGAACATGAATCAGGAAACCAAACGTGTGGCAGCCATCCACGATCTTTCGGGTGTGGGACGCTGCTCTTTAACGGTCATCTCCCCCATCCTCTCTGCCATGGGCGTGCAGTGCTGCCCGGTGCCCACCGCCATCCTGTCCACCCACACCGGCGGATTCGGCGAGGTGGCTTTCGAGGACCTGACTGATTTTCTCCCGCAGGCGCTGGAGCATTACGCCCGCCTGGGGCTGGATTTTTCCTGCATCTATTCCGGTTTTCTCGGTTCCGAGGCGCAGATCGACCACTGTCTGGACTTTTTTAAGTCCTACCCCAACGCACTGGCGGTGGTAGATCCGGTCATGGGCGACCACGGCAAGGCCTACCGCACCGTAACGCCCGAAATGCGCCGCCGCATGGTGGAACTGGTCTCCATCGCCGACGTGATCACCCCAAACCTGACCGAAGCTGCCATCCTGCTGGGCGAAAACTACGACAACATGCCCCTGACCCGCTCGGCGGCAAAAAGCATGCTGGCCCGCCTGAGCGAAAAAGGTCCGGGCAAGATCGTCATCACCGGCGTTTCGCTGGCCGAAGGGATCATGGCCAACATCGGTTATGATCGGGAAAACAACTACTATTGGTGCGTTCCCTGCGACTATGTGCCGGTCTCTTATCCCGGCACCGGCGACATCTTCGCCGCGGTACTGACCGGTGCCTTTCTCACCGGCGACAGTCTGCCCATCGCCATGGCAAGAGCCTCTCGCTTTGTGGAGCATGCCATCAAGACCACCTTCTCCTACGGCACCGACACCCGTTTCGGGGTAATGCTCGAGGCAGTCATGCCCGCTTTGATGGACAAGACCGTTCCCCAGAACTATCATCTGCTGTAAAGGCAAACAAAAAAGACCATCCAAGGGCGGCCTCACTTGGATGGTCTTTTCTTTTTATCGGTATACTCTCGGAACACGCTTTCCGATGAGACACATAACCTCGTAATGGATGCTCTTTTCATCCTGCGCCAGGCTTTCGATGGGGACCGTATTTTCGCCGTCGGTACCGAACACGATCACCTCGTCACCGGTCTGTACTTCGGGGATGTGAGTCACATCCAGCATCAGCTGGTCCATGCAGACGTTGCCCACCACCAGCGCCGATTTGCCCCGCACCAACATCCGGGCGCGGTTGGAATGGGTGCGGCGGTAACCGTCGGCATAGCCGATGGGCACCGTTGCGAGACGGGTCCCTTCCGGTGCGGTAAAGGTCCTTCCGTAGCTGACGGGAGAATCCTTGCCCACCTCTTTCACCATGGCAACGGTGGATTTTAAGGTCATGGCAGGGCGCAGGTCCAGGATCCCGCTGCAGTCTTCGGTAGGCGCATCGCCATAGAGGATGATGCCGGGACGGACCATGTCCAGAAACATCTGCGGAAAGCGCAGCGTTGCGGCGCTGTTGCAGCAATGATGCAGCAAAAAGCGGATGCCGCGGTTTTTCAGTTCCTCGACCGCTTTCTCAAACCGCTCAAACTGCAAAAAGGTAAAGGCGTCGGAATCGGGATTCTTTTCATCCGCACAGGCAAAATGGGTGAAGATTCCGCTGCAGGCAAGACCCGGCAGCGCCACCGTTTCGGCGATCTCTTTCATCGAACCGTCGAAATGCTCCTGATCGCACAAAAATCCCAGGCGGCTCATGCCGGTATCCAGTTTCAGATGGCAGTTGACCGTGATGCCGGCCTCTTTCGCTTGCTGCGAAAGCTGACGGGCATATTCCAGCGAGAAAACAGTCTGGCTGATGTTGTTGGCGCAAAGCTGCTCGGTCCGGTCGGCGGGCGTGTAGCCCAAAACCAGAATGGGACGGGTGATGCCGCCCTGCCGCAGATGCATGGCTTCTTCGATATTGGAAACGGCGAACCAGTCGGCGCCCTCTTTCTGGAACACCGAGGCGACCTGCAGATCACCGTGTCCGTAGCCGTCGGCCTTGACCACCGCCATGATCTTGCAGGCAGGACCCACCTGCTTACGGATCACCTGATAGTTATGGGCCAGAGCGCGCAGATCGATCTCTGCCCAGGTGCGTTTGAGAAAATCCATAGGTCTCACCTTCTTATGGGGATGGAAGAAAAGGCGGTCCGCGGACCGCCTTTCAATACTATGCGTTAAAACTCCAGAGATTTCTCCAGATAGGAAACCAGAGAGTCGATGGAAACACGTTCCTGCTCCATGGTGTCACGGTTACGGATGGTCACGCAGCCGTCCTCGACGGAATCAAAGTCGTAGGTGATGCAGAAAGGAGTACCGATCTCATCCTGACGGCGATAGCGTTTGCCGATGGAACCGGCATCATCGTAGTCCACCATAAAGTGTTTGCGCAGCTTCGCGTAAACCTCGCCGGCCTGCTCGTTGAGCTTTTTGGACAGAGGCAGCACGCAGGCTTTGAAGGGAGCCAGCGCGGGATGCAGGCGCAGGACGACACGGGTATCGTTCTTGGCTTCATCCACGACCTCTTCGTCGTATGCATCGCACAAAAATGCCAGGGTCACGCGGTCGGCGCCCAGAGAAGGCTCAACAACGTAGGGCAGGTAGTGCTCGTTGGTCTCGGGATCGAAGTATTCCATGCTCTTGCCGGAATGGGTCTGATGCTGGGTCAGGTCGTAGTCGGTACGGTCTGCAATGCCCCACAGCTCGCCCCAGCCGAAGGGGAACAGGAACTCGAAGTCGGTGGTCGCTTTGGAGTAGAAGGACAGCTCCTCCGGCTCGTGGTCACGCAGACGGATGTTTTCGTCTTTCATGCCCAGATTCAGCAGCCAGTCGTGGCAGTATTTTCTCCAGTAAGCGAACCATTCCAGATCGGTGTCGGGTTTGCAGAAGAACTCCAGCTCCATCTGCTCGAACTCACGGGTACGGAAGGTAAAGTTACCGGGAGTGATCTCGTTACGGAAAGACTTACCCACCTGGCAAACGCCGAAAGGCAGCTTACGGCGGGTGGTGCGCTGAACATTCTGGAAGTTGACAAAGATACCCTGTGCGGTCTCGGGACGCAGGTAGATCTGGTTTTTGGCATCCTCGGTAACGCCCTGGAAGGTTTTGAACATCAGGTTAAAGGAACGGATGTCGGTAAAGTTGGTGCTGCCGCAGTCGGGGCATTTGATGCCGTGTTCCTTTACGAACTCCTGCATTTTCTCGAACTCCCAGCCTTCGGGAGAAGTGCCGGTCTGCTCTTCGATCAGTTTGTCGGCGCGGTGGCGGGTCTTACAGTCGCGGCAGTCCATCAGCGGATCGGAGAAGCCGCCAACGTGACCGGAAGCGACCCAGACCTGCGGGTTCATCAGGATAGCGGAATCCAGACCTACGTTATAGGGAGACTCCTGCACGAATTTTTTCCACCAAGCTTTTTTTACGTTATTTTTAAACTCAACGCCCAGAGGACCGTAGTCCCAGGTGTTGGCCAGGCCGCCGTAAACCTCGGAGCCTGCATATACATAGCCGCGGTTTTTGCAAAGGGCGACGATTTTTTCCATTGTTTTTTCGGTGTTTTTCATCTTACTTTCCTCCTAATTTCCAAAAGGACGATTCTATCCTTTAATTGTATCGGCAAGATGGCTTTTCGTCAAGGATTATCGGCTGTTCGCTCTGACAAACCTTTGGGTTTATTGACAAAGTCATTTGTCTATTTTATAATATTATTCGTCTTTCGGGGCAGAAGAAATGTCTTTCCCCGCCGAACAGAGAGAAAGCATATCGGGGTGTGGCGCAGTTGGTAGCGCGCGAAGTTTGGGACTTCGATGCCGCAGGTTCGAATCCTGTCACTCCGACCAAAAAGAGAGAGCCTTATGGCTCTCTTTTCTTTTTGGTCGGAGTGCGCGGCTTTCACAGAAAGCCGTCCGGCTGCTACGGTGTTGTCCAAATCTTTGATTTGGCAAACAACACCTATGCAAAGCTGCTCCAAGAGCGCAGCGATTGGATAGCAGCCACTGCAGGCGGGGTTATCCGCTCGCTATGCTCGCTCAACGCGAAAGAGAAACCCGCAATGGTTTCTCTTTCACACTATCTTTTCCTTTCGCATCACGCCGCAAAGGATGAGAACCTGCGCAGGTTCTAAGTGAGACCCCAAGAAGGCAAGCCATGCGCCGCCTGATTGGCCGGTCGAACTTATGCATGCGAGCGAAGCGAGTCGCTGAATCCTGTCACTCCGACCCCGGGTAGGACCCGGAGCCATTTCGCGCTCCGGGATTCTTCTTTTATCCGGGCAGATCACACGCGTTGTGACTCAGCTTCAAAACTGTTCGGTTTATCCACCGGGTAGGACCCGGAGCTATTTCGCGCTCCGGGATTCTTCTTTTTTCGGGCAGATCACACGCGGCAAAACGGATCCTGTGCTCTTTTGCCGTTTCTGCGGGCAAAACGGTCGAAAACTGTAATTTTGTTCACGGAATATTCACAGAGCCGACCGTTCACTGCGGTATAATAACTGTGTATATGCTGTGCCGAAGCGTTTTTGCACAGTCCCCATCTTTACCGTAAGGAGACCCGACTATGTCGTATATCATTTTCACCGATGCCTGCTCCAATCTGCCCAACGAGATCATGTCCCGTTACGCGATCCGTCCCCTGCCCTGCAGCTACACCATGGACGGCGAGCCCGGCGTATATACCGGCGATCTGGATGCCTTTGATGCCCACGATTTCTACGAAAAAATGCGTGCCGGTTCGCAGATGAAGACCAGCCTGCTCAACACCGAGCTGTTTCTCAGCCACTTCCGCCCCGAGCTGGAAAAAGGTATTGACGTGATCTACATCGGCATGTCCTCCGGTATCAGCGGAACGTTCCAGTCTGCCCGCATCGCGGCCGAAGAGCTTTCGGAAGAGTTCCCCGACCGCACCGTAAGAGCGGTGGACTCTCTCGGCGCCGGCTTCGGTCCGGGACTGCTTTGCTGCAGAGCCGCCGATCTGCGGGAAGAAGGCAAAAGCGCCAAGGAAGCGGCTGACATTCTGGACAAAGAGGTCATGCAGCTTCTGCAGTTTTTCACCGTCGATGATCTGAACTTCCTCAAACGGACCGGTCGTGTCAGCGGCGCCACCGCCATGATCGGCACCATGCTCAACATCAAGCCCCTTTTGTGGGGCGACCCCACCGGTCACATCGTGGCATACAAAAAATGCCGCGGACGGAAAAACGCCATCGAAGCGGTGGTGGAGCAGTACCGGGAAAAAGCGGTGGACGCACACAATCGCCGCGTTGCCATCTCCCACGGCGACTGCCTTGAGGAGGCAAAACTTTTGGCAGAAAAGATCTGCGCCATCTGCCAGCCCAAAGAGCTGATCATCGCGCCCCACGAGCCTTTCACCGGTGCCCACGTGGGACCCGGTATGCTGGCTTTGTTCTTCTTCGGCGAAAGCAGATAGTTTTTTCAAAAAACCGATCAAAGAAAAAAGACCTTCCCGACGGGAAGGTCTTTTTTGATGCTACGAAAGCAGCATCTTGTCGCTAACGACTTCTGAGCCGCTTGCTTCTCCGAACAGCTGCAGAAGATCAGGTACGGTCAGTTTTTTCTTGTCCTCGCCCTTTACGTCGATGACAATCCGTCCGTCGTACATCATGATCAGACGGTTGCCGTGGGCGATGGCATCCTTCATGTTGTGGGTGACCATCATGGTGGTCAGCCCGTTCTCCGCAACGATGCGGTCCGAAAGTTCCAGCACCTTGGCGGCAGTTTTGGGATCGAGGGCTGCGGTATGCTCATCCAGAAGCAGCAGCTTCGGCTTTTTGAGCGATGCCATCAAAAGGGTCAGCGCCTGCCGCTGACCGCCGGAGAGCAGTCCTACCTTGCTGGTGAGACGGTCCTCCAGACCCAGATCCAGACGTTTGAGCTGCTCACGGTACATATCCCGCTCGCCTTTGCTGATGCCCCATTTCAGTCCCCGGGGCTGACCGCGGCGCAGCGCGAGGGCAAGGTTCTCTTCGATCTGCATGGTGGGCGCAGTACCCATCATGGGATCCTGAAAGACCCGTCCGATAAAGGCGGCTCTTTTATACTCGGGCAGATGGGTCACATCCACGCCGCCGATGATGATCTTGCCCGAATCGATGGGCCAGACACCGGCCGCTGCGTTGAGCATCGTGGATTTTCCGGCGCCGTTGCCGCCGATGACGGTGACAAAGTCGCCCTCTTCCAGCACAAGATCCAGCCCCTGCAGCGCCCGTTTTTCGTTGACGGTTCCGGGGTTGAAGGTTTTATATACCGATTTTAACTCAAGCATTCTTCGCCCCTCCTTTTGCGGTCACTTTGGTGAAATAGCGTCCCCTCCAGTAGGGAACGGTGAGGAACACCGCGACCACCATCGCCGAAAGCAGCTTCAGATAGTTGGAGTCGAGTCCCATGACCAGCACCGCCTGAATGACGATGTAGTAGATCACGGCACCGAGCGATACCGAGATCAGTTTGAAAAAGAAGTTCTGGCAGATCCGTCCGAACAGCACCTCGCCGATGATCACAGCCGCAAGTCCGATGACGATGGCGCCGCGTCCCATGTTGATATCCGCAAAGCTCTGGTACTGCGCCAGAAACGCGCCGGACAGAGCGACCACGCCGTTGGAGAGCATCAGTCCCAGCACGGTCGCGTAGGCGGTATTGATGCCCTGCGCACGGGCCATATTCTGGTTGGAACCGGTGGCGCGCAGCGCTCTTCCCAGTTCGGTGCCGAAGAACCAGTACAGCACTGCCATCAAAGCGGCGCTGGCCAGCCCCACCACAACGATGGGATGCTGCCAGATGGGGCGATTGCCTTTTGCAACATCCTGCACAAAGCGCAGCGAGACCAAAAGCTTATTGAGCACCTCGTTGTCGATGACGTTGATGGACACGTTTGCTTTCATCCCCATGATCGCAAGGTTCACCGACCAAAGCCCCAGCTGGGTCAGGATGCCTGCCAGAATGGCCGGGATGCCGCAGGCAGTATGAAGGATGCCGGTGACCAGTCCCGCCGCAACGCCCACCAGAAAGGCTGCCAGCAATGCCAGCCAGATGTTCGTTCCGCCGGAGAACAGCACCACAAAGGTAACGGCTCCGGTGCAGATGGAACCGTCCACCGTCAGATCGGCAATATCCAGTATCTTATAGGTAATGTAAACGCCGATCGCCATGATCCCCCAGATCAGACCCTGAGAAACCGCGCCGGGCAATGCGCTGATAAACTTTGCTAACATGATTTTTGTGTCCCCCTATTGGCGTGTTTTATCGGTTATTCTGCAGCGGCGATCTTCTCGTAGCCTTCGGGAACTTCGATACCCAGATCGGCGCAGATGGCTTCGTTGTACTTTTTGGTGAACTGCGGAGCGTATTCGATGGGCATTTCTTCGATCTTCGCTTCGCCCTTCAGGATCTTGGCAGCCATTTTACCGGTGGCAACGCCCAGATCGTAGTAGCTGATGGACAAAGTCGCAACGCCGCAGCCGCTGCAGATGCCTTCTTCACCGGCGAATACCGGGATCTTTGCGGGACGGCAGATGTTGTCGATGATACCGGTGTTGGATGCGACGGTGTTGTCGGTAGGAACATAGATGATCTCGCTGGCAGAAGCGGCGTTCTGAACCACAGCGGCCATATCGTTGGAATCGGAGAAGGGGTACTGGGTGCAGGTATAGCCCAGATCCTCGAGCTGTTTCTGGACCACGTCTACCTGGTACTGGCTGTTTGCCTCAGCGGAACAGTAAACCAGACCAACTGCTTTTTTCTCCGGGAACCACTCTTTGATCATCGCTGCCTGCTGATCGAGAGGCGCCAGGTCAGAGGTGCCGGATACGTTGGTGCCAACGGTACCGGTAAAGTCCTCGATGCTCAGCGCAACGCCGTATTCGGTGACCGAGGTGCCCAGGATCGGGATATCAACGGTAGCGGCGGCTGCGGACTGCAGAGCCGGGGTCGCGTTTGCCATAATGAGATCCACGCCGGAGGAAACAAAGCCGTTGGCGATGGTCGAGCAGGTAGCGGGATCGTTGGCGGCGTTCTGCTCGTCAAAGGTGATCTGTCCGGGCATTTCGGCTTCCAGCGCTTCTTTAAAGCCCTTGGTAGCGGCATCCAGCGCAACGTGGGGAACCAGCTGGCAGATGCCTACGGTATAGCTGTCTTTCTTCTGGGTGCCGGCACAGGCGGTCAGGCCAAGAAGCATCAAAGCGGCCAGAGTAAGAGCGATGAGTTTTTTCATGATCAAAATCTCCTTTTAACCTTTTCGGTCATAAAATAAAAGCGGTCCCGTCCGAACGAACAGGACCGCTTGTGTGCAGAAACAAAAGCGCAGGCCTATTGTCACGGACGTAATTTGGACACGCTAAATCGGCCCGCATAGCGAGCCAGTCTAAAGTAATAGCAGTTGCAAAATGCGGTTTTTGCTGCGGCATTGCTCATCATTGCGGACCTCCCTTTCGTTCTTAATATGTTTAACACTATAACGCTTTAAAGCAAATACGTCAATAGTCAATCTGCACAAATATATCGCTGCTTTAAAAGATAAAAGTGTTAAATCTTTATCTTTTAAAGCGATCTCTGCCCGCACGCCCGATAACCGCAAACAAAAAAGAGCCATCGATAAGATGGCTCTTTTCCTTTTTAGATAACGACCCGCAAAACGAACTGATCGTTTTCGGTGGTAAACTGACAGTTGCCGCCCATTCGCTCGGTCAGATAGCGGATGCTCTGGGTGCCGTAGCCGTGCCCCTTCCGTTCCGAAAGAGGAAGCCCGTCGGCAAACTGCGGCTTTCTGAGGAAGGGATTTTTCACCGACAGCAAAAGCCTTCCGTTTTGCTGCTTGAGTAAAAGCAGGATCCTTCTCTGTGCCGCCGGCAAAGACAGCTGCGCTTTGATGGCGTTGTCCAGCGCGTTGGACAAAATGGTGGACAAAAGCACCTCATCACAGTCGAGCCGGACCAGCTGCACCTGCCAGTCGGTTCGGATGCCGTTTTCCCGGCATCTTTGGGCAAAATCGGAGAGGATGTAATTGACGGTGGCGTTTTCGCAGTATTTTTCCACCACCGTGGCGTTGATGCCCTCTACATGAGAGGCGATGATCTTTTTCGCTGCGGCGATGTCACCGTTTTCCAGACAGGCGGACAGATTGCCCAGCAAAAGGCGCATATCGCGGCGCATGATCCGGACCTCTTTTTCGCTGCGGCGGACCGCATCCAGCTCTTTGCGCTGTTCCGCTACCGTAATACGGACGATCTGTTCCTTTCGTTCCGCATCCGCCTGTTTTTCGTAGGTCCTGTAATAGACGATGCAGAAAACCGTAAAGACCACCGAAAGGAAAAAGGGCAGAAACTCAAACACTGTACAGCCAGTCGTTGTAGACCACCGCAACATAGTCAAACAGATAGTACGCCGCGGGAGTGATGCCGAAAATGCAGACGCTTCGGGTGTCCTTGCCAAAAACCTCGGCCAGCGTCTCCGCAAGATAGCGCAGGAACAAAAAGGCTCCTGCCGTAAGAGAGATCAGGTGAACGGCGTATTCCGCCACCTGACTTTGAAAGAGGGTATGCCCCAGCAGGCCGATCCATTTTGCCGGCTGACACAGCAGATAGGACGTTGTCACCGCCGCGATCGAGGTGATCAGACGTTTACCGAAAACCGTCCGCAAAAGCAGCACCGTAGGCAGATGGACCAGGATCGGGTAGAACTTTCTTACCGGATCTTCTCCGGTGGACATATACAAAAGGATCTGCGCCGCGCCGCTGACCGCGCAGAAAGCCAGACAGATCAGGGCGTTGCGTTTATTCTGCCGCACCCCCGAAAAGGCGGCGGAAAGAAAGACGCCAAACAAAAGCAGCGCTGCGCTGAGAAGGAAAAACAATCCGGTTTCGATCATACAGACTCACCAGCTTTCCCAAAAATGACGGCGAAATACGCGTCCTCAAACTCTTTATGAACGCTGCGGGCCACCGGGATCCGGCATCCCGAGCGGGTGATTAGCTCACGGGAAGAATAGGAATCGATCTCGTTGAGGTTGACGATATAGCTGCGATGACATTTAAAGAACCCGTCCGAAACGGTCAGATTCTTTTCGTGCAGATACAGCGGATCGGTGGTCAGAACACGGCTGTTGCCGCGCAGGGCAAACAGGATATGCTTGTTCTGCGCTTCGACATATTCGATCTGATCAAGGGGGATGCGCTGCACCGAATGAACGCCCCGAACAACAATGGCCCGGGAAGAAAGCTCCATCTCCTGCACGATCTCGTCCAGACAGGCATACAGCTTTTCCGCGCCGATGGGCTTGAGCAGATAGCCGTTGGCCTTTACGCTGTAAGACTCCACCGCAAATTCCGGCGATGCGGTGAGGAAGATGATCTTGACCTGCCGGTCGTTGAGCCGGATCTCCCGGGCGGTCTCGATGCCGTTTTGCAGCGGCATGACCATATCCAGCAGGATCAGGTCGAAGGGGTCGCTGCGGTGTGCCGCTGCCAGTGCGTCTCCGTTGTCAAAGATGCTGCGCCGCAGATGCTCGGGCTGTCCCGGCCAGGACTGCAGCATTTCTCTGATCTGTCCGGTAAATCCCGCTTCATCGTCACAGATTGCGATCCGGAACATCTTTGCACCTCCCTTTTCGATCCTTCACAGTTTAAATTATAGCACAAACAGCGGCTTCGCCCAACTTTCCCCTTGGCAGTTCGCACCCGAAAAAGGGCATTTCACGCCGGCAGGATCCCTGTTTTCTTCATCGTGCTTTCTGCAGGGAAAGAGAATAAAACCGAAAAACCTTCTCAAACTACTGAAAACGCTTCGAGGAGGTTCTTTTATGTGTACGGCAGTCTGTTTTTCTTCCGGCGGCTTTTATTTCGGACGGACCCTGGACCACACCTGTTCCTACGGGGAACAGATCACGGTGGTCCCCCGCCGCTTTCCCCTCGCCTTTCGCCATCTTGCGCCGATGACGCAGCATCTTGCCTTTGTGGGGATGGCGCATGTTGCGCAGGGGGTCCCGCTTTTTTACGACGGCATCAACGAAAAGGGGCTGGCGGCGGCAGGGCTTTTGTTTTCCGGCTTTACCCGGTATCATCCGCCCCGGGCAGACCGGAAGAATCTGGCATCCTTTGAGCTGCTCAGCTTTCTTCTGGCTCATTGCGCCTCGGTGAAAGAAGCCGAATCTTTTCTGGAAAACGCCTGCATCACCGAAGAGGGCTTTTCCGACCGCCTGCCTCCTTCGCCGCTGCATTGGCTCATTGCGGACAGGACCGGGTCCATGGTGGTCGAAAGCGCCGCCGACGGACTGAGACTTTTTCATAATCCTGTGGGCGTCCTGACCAACGCGCCGCCCTTCGACCGGCAGCTTCGTCACCTGTCCAGCAAACTGCCGCTGTCGCCCGATCCGCCAAAAGGTCTTTCGGCGCCGGACCGTTCCGGCATGGGTGCCATAGAGCTCCCGGGCGGCTTTACCTCTTCGTCCCGCTTTGTGCGGGCGGTTTTCGCTTCACGGCACACCCTGCCCGGTCCGGACGAAAAAACCTCGGTCCGGCGGTTTTTCCGTATTCTTGATACGGTCACCATCCCGCCCGGATGCCACCGCACCCCGGAAGGGGAACTGCAGTTCACCCGCTACGCCAGCTGCTGCAGTGCCGCCAGCGGCACCTATTACTGCACCGGCGAGGACCGCGCCGTTTCCGCCGTTTCGCTGCATCGGCACGATCTCAACGGCGATCAGCTCTTTTGCTATCCCTTTTCCGACCCCTCTTTCGCATAATTTCCGCGGAAATAAGAAAAACGGAGTCCAAGGACTCCGTTTTTTTGCTTTATTCCAGATTTACGACCGATGCGGCATCCATCGCCGCCGCTTCTTCCGGATCGTGGGTGACCAAAAACACCGTTTTACCGGCGGTCCTGCGGCGGGTCTCTTCCATCACCGTCTGACGGGTCTCTTCGTCGAGACCTTTGAAGGGCTCGTCCAGCAAGATCAGATCATATTCCGCCAGCAGCGCCCGCAGCAGCGCCACACGTCGGCGCATACCGCCGGAAAGCTCCCGGCAGGGCTGATCTGCACAGTCAAACAGCCCCACAGACGCCATGGCGGAAAGCACCTCTTCCCGCTTCAGGCGAGGGTTGACCAGGCGGATATTGGCGACCGGACTTAAGTTTTCGCAAAGCCGGTCCTCCTGAAACACCGCACTCATCCGCAGCCCCGAAAGGCCCCGGATCTCCCCGCTGTCGGCCTTTTCCAGCCCCAGCAGGATGCGAAGCAGGGTGGTTTTTCCCGCGCCGGACGGTGCCATGACCGCCGTGACCTTCCCCTTGGGAAAGGTCAGGTCCAGCCCCTGCAAGACGGATTTTCCGTCGTAGGATTTTGTCAAACCGCAGATCCCGAGCATCCCGTCACATCCTTTCCAGTCCTTTGGCCGCCTTTTCCAGTCCCCACAGGACCAGCTTTTCGAAGGCGGTGCTCAGCAGCACGATGACCAGCGTCCATGCAAACAGGTCGGGCATATCCAGAAAGATCTTGGCCTGCTGCAGATGCTCACCGATGGAACCGGTGGGGATGCCGATGACCTCCGCCGCGATGCCCGCCTTCCAGCACAGACCCAGCGCAACCGCGCATCCGGACCGGAAAAAAGGCATCACCTGCGGGAGATACAGGTATCTTACTTTTCGAAAAAAGGGAACACGAAACACCTCCGCCATCTCCAGCAGCGACCGATCCGCCGCTTCGATGCCCGAAAGCACATTGGTATAGAGGATGGGAAGGACCATCAGAAAAGAGATCAGGGCCGCAAGGTTTTTGGAAGAAAACAGGATCA
>JAFQTW010000071.1 GCA_017408855.1 Oscillospiraceae bacterium
ATCCAGATTGGGAAAAAAAGTGTCGGATTCCGGGGTTACATGGACTTTGGTGATATATGCCGCATCACAGTAAGGCAACAGCTGCCGGTAAATACTGCCGCCGCCAATGACAAAGCAACCTCTCAGACCGATCCCGCCACCGTCAAGGTCCTGAAAGACCTGACCCTCGCTGCCGGCGAATCCCATCGGGTGACCGGACATGTGATCTTTGACCTGAACGGCAACACGGTGAAAACGGCGGCTGGCAGCATCACCACCCCCTTTATCGTGGGCAGATCCTCGAGCTTTGGCCATTTTACCGTGACCGATACCTCCGCCGAAAAAGACGGCGTGCTGGAAAGCGGCGGCATTGTCATAGAAGGACAAAACGGTTCTCTGACCGTTTTCGACGGAACCGTCCGCTCGGTCAAGGACTCCTATGCTACCGCGATTTTTGCCTCCGAAGGCTTTACCGTCAATGTGAAGGGCGGTAAAGTCGAATCTGGCAGAATTGCCATTTCCGGCCAATATGTCACCGTCTCCGGCGGCGAAGTTTCCGGCGACGGAGACGGCATCTTGACCGCAGGCGACGGCGGTACGATCATCGTCTCCGGCGGCAAAGTGTCCGGCGGCGAATACGGCATCTACACCCAAAGCCAATACAGCGATATCATCGTATCCGGCGGCACGGTCGAAGGCGACTACGGCATCTTTGCCCAGAATGAAAGCAAAGTGCGCATCACGGGCGGAACCGTTAGCAGCACCGATTCTAACAACCCGGGCATTTATCTGAAGGAAAATAGTGAGCTGACCGTTATCGACGGAGTGATCCGGTCTGCCAATTACGCTGCCGTTGAGGCATACAACAGCAAGATCACCGTATCCGGCGGCAAAGTGTCCGGCGGTGACTACGGCATCCGCACCGCAGGAGCCAGCGAAGTGACCGTTTCCGGCGGCGAAATTTCCGCTTCTGCCGACGGTTCCTACGGTCTCAGTGTCGAGGGTGCCACCCAAATGACCCTCTCCGGCGGCAAGATCACCGGAAGCGACACAGGTATTTATCTTTATGAAGGCCGCATCATTACCGTAAGCGCTGATCTTGCCGCTGCGGTCGCCCAGAACGGACCCTACATTTTCGGGGTAGCCGATTATCTCTACCTCACCGGCCAGGTTCGCACCGCTGCACAGGCAGCAAGCGGCATCACCCTCGAAAAAGGATGGTTCACCCCTGCCAACGCCGGCGAGCATCTGCATCTGATCGCCACCGATCATGAAGATCCCGCGCAGGCGGGCAGCGGCGAAGCCAAATATCTGCTGCTTTTGTACTGCGAGCATATCGATGCGTACGGCACCTCGACCGTCGACGAAAACACCGGCATCTGCAGTTTGTGCAAAACCCAGTTTGCGGCGCAGGTCCGTCAGGGCAGCGGTGCAGAAGTTTACTATCCGGACATGGACAGCGCCCTCACCGCACTGCAGACGGCGCTTGACAGCGACGAGGCTACCATCCGACTCTATGCGGATCTGGACAAAGCCCTTGTCACCACCGGAAGCCACACCCTGATTGTTTCTCTCAACGGTCATAAGATCACCGCTTCTGCCGCCGACGAAGCGGCCCTCTCCCACGAGGGACGCCTGGCGCTGCGGGACGGCGGCGAGGTCACCGGCGGAAAATACGGCATAAAAACCGGCGGCACCCTCGAGCTGTTCTCAACTTCCGCTACCATCAGCGGCACCGATGCGGATGTGGCTTTGATGGGCGAAACTTCCCACATCACCCCCTGGAATGGCAGCCCCATCAAGATCTATCTGGAGCAGTACCCCGCCGTGGGCGAAAGCCGCAAGATCGCAAGGGCGATTTCCGCCGGCACGGATCTTGCTTCCCGCCTGTCGGTGGACAAAGGGGGCTACCCCATCACGGGAGATGACCAGAAATGGGAATACTTCCTGCACCATCCGCTGAGCGGTTTCACCGTTCAGTACGGCACCATGCCCCTGACCGCCGGAACCGACGGAAAATATTCCGTCACCTATAACGGATCTTACCTGTCCGTTCTGCCTGTGCCGGCTTCCGGCGCGGATGCGAGCCTGTTTACGACCGTATGGGACGACGGCACCGGTGAGATGAGCTTCGACCCCAATCAACCGGGCACCTACACCTTCGCCATCAAGAGGAACGGCGAGACCGTTGCCGAGGGCGAAGTGACCATCAAAAAGCTGAGCGCATCGAACATTCTCTGGAACGGCTACGAGACCGAAAAATACTGGGACGGCAAAGCCATCCCCGCCCCCGACGTGGATTTCCGTTTCCCCAACGGCACCGGGGCAGATCCCGACGCTGTCTACTGGCAGAAAGTCGGCGAGAGCGACTGGCATAACTTTGCCGACGGCTCTGTCCCCTCGGATGTGGGTACCTATCGGGTCAAAGCCGAGTACAGCGGCAGTCCGATCCATAACAGCGCGTTCGTGACCAAAACCTATATCATCCACCCCAATGAGCTGGCCGGTGTGACCCTCTCCGCCGAGGAAGGGGTCTATACCGGCAGTGAGCAGGATCCCACCCGTGTCGTGACCACCGTCCATGATCTGGACTTCGCTCTGGTCGAAGGCACCCATTACACCGTATCCGTCACCAAGGACGGGCAGCAAGCCCTCCTCCAAGCCCAATCCCTCCACCGGCGCGGAGCCCGCGCAGGCAAATCGCACGACCTCCTCTTCGGCAGCTGCGTGCAATGCCCGATGCCCCTCCTGCCATGCGTATCTTGAGACTGGCGCAGGGGCGCTGAAAAAGCGGCGCGGAGCCCGCGCAGGCAAATCGCATGAGATCCGCTTCTGCAGCTGAGTGCAATGCCCGATACCCTTCCTGCTATGCGTATCTTGAGACCGCGGACACGAAAAAGCGGAAAAAACGATAGAATCCCCCACACAAACCAAAAGCCCTCATCCGAATGGATGAGGGCTTTTCTGTTGCAGTATGGCATCGGGCATATCGTTTGGGACCGGAATGCGGTATCCTTGCGAAATGCCGGCGGGCGCTGCCCGCTATTCAGCCTTTTTGCGCCCCGCGCACAGGTCGGGTTCGCCGGGCACTATTCGTACAGCGGGAAGTTGGCGCACAGCTCAGTCACGCCGGCACGGATGGCGTCGGCGGAATTCTCGAAATCGGTGGCAGCCAGATAGATCCAGTTTGCGATCTTCTCCATCTCGGCGATGCCGAAGCCGCGGCTGGTCGCATAGGGGGTGCCGATGCGCACGCCGCTGGTGATGAAGGGACTCTTGGGATCATCGGGGATGGCGTTTTTGTTGACGGTGATGTACACCTCGTCCAGACGTTTTTCCAGCTCCTTGCCGGTCACGTCGAACTTACGCAGATCCAAAAGCAGCAGATGGTTGTCGGTGCCGCCGGAAACCAGATCGAAGCCTTTTTCCAACAGACATTTGCCCAGATGGGCGGCGTTTTCCACCACTTTTTTCTGATACTCTTTAAATTCCGGCTTTAACGCCTCGCCAAAGCAGACGGCTTTTGCCGCGATGATGTGCTCCAGCGGACCGCCCTGGGTTCCCGGGAAGATGGCCTTGTCGATCTGCTTGGCCAGCGCCTCTTTACACAAGATCATGCCGCCGCGGGGTCCCCGCAGGGTCTTGTGGGTGGTGGTGGTCACGACGTCGGCGTAGGGAACGGGGTTCATGTGCAGACCCGCCGCTACCAGACCGGCGATGTGAGCCATGTCAACCATAAAGTAGGCGCCGCAGGCGTCCGCCACCTCACGGATCTTGGCAAAATCGATGGCTCTCGGGTAGGCGGAGGCGCCCGCCACGATCAGTTTGGGCTTATGCTCCATGGCCAGCGCCATCAGCTTGTCGTAATCGATGCGCCCCGTCTCGGCATCCACGCCGTAGGGGACGAAGTTGTAGTATTTGCCCGACATGTTGACCGGCGAGCCGTGGGTCAGATGTCCGCCGTGGGCAAGGTTCATGCCGAGGATGGTATCGCCCGGCTCTACCAGCGCAAAGTAAACGGCCAGGTTCGCCTGTGCGCCGGAATGGGGCTGTACGTTGGCGTGTTCGGCGCCAAAGATCTTTTTGGCACGCTCGATGGCAAGGGTCTCCACCTTGTCCACGCTCTCGCAGCCGCCGTAGTAGCGTTTGCCGGCGTAGCCTTCGGCATATTTATTGGTCAGGACCGATCCCATGGCCGCCATCACAGCGGGAGAGACCAGATTTTCCGAAGCGATCAGCTCGATGTTTCTTCTCTGACGGGCCAGTTCCTCGCCCATCATGGCGCCCAGTTCGGGGTCGCGCTCGGCAACAAAGCCGATGGTATTCAGCATATCAGCGTACATGAAGTTCATCCTTTCTTATGAGAATGGATCTCAATGTCCTGTTTTGTTTTGTCCCGGCAGAGGTGCCGTACAGAAAAATCTGTCTCTGCCCGACGGAGCCCTTTCCGCGTTGGAAAGACTTGTCTTTATTATACCATTTGACGGCGGGAATGGAAAGAGAAATTCCACGAATCGGCAAAGTTTCACGACTCGACCAAAAAATATTTCCCCAAAGGCGGACTTTTTGCCTTTCTGCTGGGGAAAAGGGGAAAAGCCTGCTAAAAACAGGAAAAGCTCCATCTTTTGCGATGGAGCTTTTCGATAGAATAGATTAAGGATCTTTCTTTGGAAGAGGATATACCGCTTCCCGGCCCTCTTGTGATGATAGAAAAAAGTTTCCGATAAAGGTATCCAGTCCATAGTCAGCGGGATAGATTTGCGTACTTTCCTTGGTCAAAATTGAATAGATAAAGTATGCATCGTCCGCGTAATATCCAATGTCCGAATCATAAGATTGATTTTCCGGGTTCTGTAGCGTATATAGAAAAGCAAAATTAGACAACGGTAAAATCTTATAAACAGGTCCATCAAAAACTTTTTCAACGGTTTTATCGGGAATGAAAAAACGGTAAACGGATCCTTCCGCGACAAAATAAAAAATATATCGATCACCAAGGCGGGCATTTAAAATAGCAGAGGGATGCTGATAGTAGGCTGTTTTATCTTTTTCTGAATTCAAATAAAAAAGGGTATCATCCTCAATGATAAACATTCTATCCCATACATCATCTTTCCAATACCTTTCCTGCGAAAAATACTCAAAATAGTCCATATCAGCCGTCAGGAGAAAAGGACTCTCGGTGGTGCTGATATCAGCAGTTGACGAAGAAGGGAGGGGCGCGATGGCTTCTGCTGAAGATGAAAGGGTGGAATGGTCGGCACAACCAATAAACAACAAAAACAGAAATAGAAAAGCAAATACTTTCATGGCTTAACGATAAAACACCTCCAAAAGATATATCGTTTACTCAAATTATAGCAAAAAATAGATAAAAAGGCAAATATAGGAAGTTGCGTTTGCTGAGAAAAGTTTCATTGAAAAAATTACAAAATTCTTGCCAGAATCGCGTTGGACAGCAAAAAGCCCTCGGG
>JAFQTW010000072.1 GCA_017408855.1 Oscillospiraceae bacterium
GCAATGCCCGATAACGATACTGCCATGGGCATCTTAAGACTGCGCGCGGGGCGCGGACCCGGAGCCCGGGCAGGCAAACGCACGATCTCCGCTTTCGGTTTGTCGTGCAATGCCCGATAACGATACTGCCATGGGCATCTTAAGACTGCGCGCGGGGCGCGGACCCGGAGCCCGGGCAGGCAAACGCACGATCTCCGCTTTCGGTTTGTCGTGCAATGCCCGATAACGATACTGCCATGAGCATCTTGAGACTGCGCGCGGGGCGCGGACCCGGAGCCCGGGCAGGCAAACGCAACGATACTGGATTCATTGCCAAAGCGATATGCCCGATGCTATGGCTTTCATAAAATCGACATCCCTTTTGGAAGAGGTCTTTGGAAAGAAAAGGAGACATTTTTATGCTGAAACAGCTTTTGTCCATCGGCGTGATCGGCGGCGCGGACGGCCCCACCGCCATTTTCGTCACCAGCGGACCGATCTGGTCCCTTCTTCTTTTGGGTGCCGCGGCAGCCGCCGCAGTCATCGGTCTGATCTTCTGGCGCAAAAAACGCAAAAAATCAAAATAAAACGCAAAAAAGACCATCCGCAAGGACGGTCTTTTTTTGTTTGGATCTCGTGGCTTTTCAGCTGATGGTCAGCAGAAAAAAGCTGCCGTCCGGCTGCTGCTGATAGCGATACTGCACCGTGCTCAACCGTACACTATGCAGCGCATCGGCAAAATTTTCATAGGTCAGGACCAAAACATCCCCTTCCCATTCCCATCCGGCAAGACGGTCAAAGCCATACAGATATCCCTTGGGGTAATAGTGCCACAGACCGGTCTGCTCCGCAGTCTGCCCATCGCCCTGCCCCTCGATGCTGCCTTCCACCTGCCCGTCCGCTTCATTCAGCTGCGCTTTTACGCTGCGCCCGAAATACCGCTGCGATGCCGCTTCCAGCTGGTCGGTGGTAAAGTCAAAGACCGGCTCTTTTCCCTGCCGGCGGCTTTCCTCGATCAAAAGGGCCATCAGCCCCCGGGAATACAGCTTTATTTCATCGGTCAGCTCCTTCGGCGGCTGACCATGGGGGAACCCCCAACCGGTCCGGCGCAGATATTCGGTCATCTCCAGCGGGGACTGATACAAATATTCTCCTTTTGGTATTTCTTCGACCGAAACATCCTCCCGCCGCAGATTGTGTACCTCGACAGCCGGATTCAGGCTCATCCAGGTCTCGCCCACATCGATGAGCCAGCTCGTTTCCCCTACGGGAAAAGGGCTTTTGCCCGGGTCTTTGCAAACCACCGTCAGCAGAAAGGTCTCGACGGTTTTTTCGTTTCCGTACCAATCCTGACAGGTCGAGACACCCATCGGAGAAAAGGCAGCGCTGTCGATGGAAAAGCTGCCCCAGTCCGCCGGAGTCTCGATCAGCCGACCGGAATTGGGACAAAGCTCCAGCACATTTTCCATGCGGTCGGAGCAAAGGGCTTCGCAAAACCGTTTCATCCGCTCCCCGGCGGACAGATCTTCTTCCTCCGGCGGCAATACCTCTTCGATCTGGCTATCCGCAGATGTTTCTTCTTTGCCGGAGGAGACGGTCTTTGTTGGCTCTTCTGCACGTTTTTCCGGCGGCTCGGACACGGCGCATCCGCAAAAAAGCGCGAAAAGCAGCAAAAACGCCATTATTTTTGGAAAAAACCACGTCTTTTTCATGGATGCTCCTCCCTTTCTCTTTTCGATTTCAGTATACCAATTTTTCCCATTAGCTGCAAGTTTTTTTCTCTTTCCAAGCCGGTTGACATTAGAGCTGCACCAAGGTCTATAATAAAACTGCAAATCCCGCCCGATTTATGGTATACTGAAAAAAACGACCCGAAAGGATCTTATCTATGATCGAAATTATTCAGGAACAACAGCGGGCCATCCTGGTTGGGGTGGACACCGGCGAATATGATGCGGCGGTCTCTCTCGACGAACTGGGCGAGCTGGCAACCACTGCCGGCGCCGAGATCCTCGGCAAAGTCAGCCAAAAGCGTCCCGCGGTGGACAAGGCCACCTGCGTAGGCTCGGGCATGCTGGCAGAGATCGGTGAGATGGCGGAAAATCTCGACGCCAACCTTTTGATCTTTGACCACGAGCTGACCGCCAGCCAGATGCGCAACATCGAAAACGTTACCGGCATCACGGTGGTGGACCGCACCACCCTCATCCTGGACATCTTTGCCCAGCGGGCCAGAAGCCGCGAAGGTAAGCTGCAGGTCGAGCTGGCACAGCAAAAGTACCGTCTGCCCCGTTTGATGGGACAGGGCACCGTGCTGTCCCGTCTGGGCGGCGGCATCGGAACGAGAGGTCCCGGTGAGACCAAGCTGGAAAGCGACCGCCGGCACATCCGCCGCCGGATCGAAGCGCTGGAAGAGCAGCTTCGTGAGCTGGAAAAGCAGCGGGGCATCCGCCGCGCCCGCCGCAAAAAGGACGGCGTGGTCACCGTGGCCATCGTAGGCTACACCAACGTAGGGAAATCGACTCTGTTAAATAAACTGACCGACGCCGGTGTTCTGGCGGAGGACAAGCTGTTCGCCACCCTCGATCCCACCGCCCGGGCGCTGGAGCTGCCCGACGGCAGATCGGTGATGCTGGTGGACACGGTCGGTCTGGTACGCCGTCTGCCCCATCAGCTGGTGGAGGCGTTCAAGTCCACCCTGGAAGAGGCGGCGCAGGCCGATCTTCTGCTGCACGTCTGCGACATTTCCAGCGACGAGGCGGACGATCAGATCGCGGTGACCCGTCAGCTTTTGGATGAGCTGGGCTGTGCCGGCACGCCGGTGGTCACCGCCCTCAACAAATGCGACAAGATCACCGAGCGGCCCGTCCCCATGACCGAGGACATGGTGCTGATCTCGGCGGTGACCGGCTACGGGCTGGAAAAGCTTTTGCAGGTCATTGCAAAAAAGCTAACGCCGACCCAGCGCAGGATGCGTCTGCTTTTGCCCTACGGCAAGGCGGCGCTGGCGGCGGAAGTCCGTGCCGAGGGCAAGGTTTTTTCCGAGGAGTACACCGCCGACGGTCTTTTGCTGGACGCGCTGGTGGACAACAAGATCGTTTGGAAAGTGGAAGAATACACGGCTGAATAGCCCGAAGGTCGGGCACCCAAACGCACGATATCCGCTTCACGTTTTTGGTGCGGTGCCCGATGCCCCTCCTGCCATGGAGATCTTGAGTCTGGGCGCAGGGGCGCCGGCGGGCGGTGGGGATGCCACTGACGGGACCCGACCCTTTTCAAACGCATAGTTTGACACCCGCGGCATACTACAATCAAAAAAGGACCATCCGATCGGATGGTCCTTTTCTTTTGTATTGTTTTGCAAACGCGGGTTATCGGTCTTGACATCAAAAAGACTTTGTCCGCGACATGGGTGCGGGCACTGCCCGCTATTCAGCAAATTGCTGATCGCGCCCCGCGCGCAGTCCAAAGAGACTGTGGCAGGAGCGGTACGTGCGGTGCAGCGGATGGTTGGAGCGGAGATGCTCCGCATCGGCTGCCCGACCTTCGGGCTAGAGTTCGATTTTGGAGTACAGGGCCATGCCGCTGTTTTCCGCCTCGACTTTGGTGCGGTTGGGAACTACGTCCTGAGGAACATACTTCTCACGGGGCTGACGGCGGTCTCCGCCGCGTCCGCGATTGCTGCCGCCTCTGCCGCCACGTCCGCCGCGACCGCCGCCGCGACGTTCGCCGCCCTCGGAAGAACGCTCTTTGTAGTTCTTTTTAGGCGGATTGGTGGAGGAGATGACAACACGGCGGGAAGGCTCCTCGCCGATGGAAGAAGAGGTCACGCCGTCGATGCCCTGAATGGTGGCATGGATGACGCGGCGCTCGTAGGGGTTCATGGGCTCAAGGGTCACGCTGCGTCCGGTACGAATGACCTGAGAGGACAGCTTTTTCGCCAGATTTTCCAGGGTTTTTTCCCGTTTTTCACGGTAATTGCCGGAATCCACCACGATGCGGTAATAGTCGCCTTCCATACGGTTGGCAACCAGACCTGCCAGATACTGCAGCGCATCGAGGGTCTCGCCGCGGCGTCCGATCAAAACGCCCAAACCGTCGCCGGACAGGGCGATGTTGGCGCTGTTTTCTGCTTCGGTCACGTCGATCTGTACATCTTTCAGACCCATTTTCTCAAAGATCTCCTGCAGGTAGTCCACAGCGGCCTGCGCTTTGCTCATTTCGATGTAGACTCTTACCTTCGCGGGAGCGGCGCCCAGTCCGAGGAAGCCTTTTTTCGGGGTATCGATGATCTCCCAAAGTGCTTCGCCCTCGCCTACGCCGAGCATTTCATATCCTCTTTTCAGAGCTTCGTCCACCGATTTACCGGTGGCGATCACTTCACGATTCATAATTAGCCTCCGATCTTTCTGCGCTTATTCGTCGTCTTCTACATAAACGTCGCCGTACTTTTCGGCCATGCGGCGTCTTGCCTCGGCGATGCGCTTGGCGTTGAGCTCTTTTGTGTTCATGGATTTTTCGTTTTCTTTGCCTTCCAGCTTCATGCCGGCGGCTTTTTTCTCTTTCAGCGCCTTTCTTTCCTCACGCTCTCTTTCCTTCTCCGCCTCGGCTGCGGCCTGTGCTGCGGCAATGGCTTCGGAAGGATCGTATTTTTTATACAGCAGCGCGCCCTGTCCCAGAGAGATCACGTTGGTCAGGGTCCAGTACATACCTACACCGGCAGGGACCTGGAAGGCGAACCACAGAGAGAACAGGGGCATGGTGTACATCATGCCTTTCATCATGCCGCCGCCAGCGGGGTTGTCACCCATGGTGTTTTTCTGGTGGCGCTGCGACTGAATGGAGATGAGGAAGGAGGTCACGCCGGACAGGATGGGCACCAGCAGCAGCAAAAGCCATACGCCAATGCCTTTTCCTTCGGGCATCAGGGAGGGGACCTCGGTCAGGTCGATACCCAGGAAGGTAAAGTTCATCTCCTGTGCTTTGGTGACGAATTCCTCGCCCAGTACCATCCACTGAGAGGGATCCGCTTTGATGGCCTTGATGATCGAGATCTCCGAGGTCATGGTGTTGCGGGGCGCCAGATTCATGGCAGTGAGCATCTCGGTCGCTTTGGCGATCAGCTCTTTGCCGGGGCGGATGATGTGGGTGATGGGCTTATAGATAACGTCGATCATACCGAAGAGGATGGGGAAAGAGATCAGCATGGGCAGACAGCCGCTCATGGGGTTGTAGTTCTCTTTCTGATAGAGTTTCATCATCTCTTCGTTGAGTTTTTCCTGATTGTTCTTGTATTTGCGCTGCAAAGCTTCCATCTGAGGACGGAAAATCGCCGTTTTCATCATGGATTTCTGCTGATTGATGGCGATGGGCAGCTGCAGCAGCTTGGTAATGACGGTAAAGATGATCAGGGCAAGACCGTAGTTCATTACCACAGAATAGCATACATACATGATCCAGCCGAGAGGCCAGCCGAATACTGTATAGAGAAAAGTCATGCTTTGTCCTCCGTTTTTTGTATTCCGTTGTGTAAGAGGTGTATCACGCTGTCAAAATAGCCTGAAGAAGAAGAGGAGGAGCGGCTAATCCTTGGTCTCGCAGTTTCCGCGGATGAACCACGAAAAGGTCTTGGGAACGTAATCGATCCCGCCGGGATGCAAAGGATGACAGCGCAGGATGCGCCGAAGCGCCAGGTACCCGCCGCGCAACGCGCCAAAGCGTTCTACCGCCTGTAAGGCGTAGGTCGAGCAGGTGGGGTAAAATCTGCAAGTCGGTGTGGGTTTTAATTTAGAGATGTGCCTGCGGTACAGCCGGATCAGACACAGAAGAAGTTTTTTCATCATGTTCCAATAATCCCAGTTTATGCAGATGCTTTTTCAAAACAGGTTCGATTTGGGTGGATCGTGCAAGGGTCGTTGCGGTCCGTGCGACCAGAACGATGTCGTAGCCGTTTTTGATTTTGTTTTCCCAGGGGCGAAACGCCGCTGTGATGATCCTGCGGGCCCTGTTTCTCTGCACCGCGCCGCCAACTTTTTTCGACGCGGTAATGCCAAGTCGGCTCTCACCCAGGCGGTTTTTTACCGCATAGGTGACCAAAAGCGGATGTGCCGCATATTTGCCCTTTGCGTAGGCACGGCGAAAATCCTTATTCTGATTGAGCTTTTGGATCTTCATATTTCTTCCGCCTTTTTCAAAAAGAAACGCCCTTTGATAAAACAAAGGGCGTTTTTCAGGTTCGGTCATGCTTTTCCGCTAAACGGAAAAAACGCACACAAAAAGAAAGACCACAACGAGTTCGATGTGGTCAACCTCTCTTAGTAGGAGAGACGTGCTCTGCCTTTGGCTCTTCTGCGCGCCAAAACTTTACGCCCGTTTCTGGTCGACATTCTTTTGCGGAAACCGTGCTCTTTTTTTCTCTGCAGCTTTTTGGGCTGATATGTTCTGAACATTCTTCAATGTCCCTCCTTTCGAGGCTAACCTTGCAAGGATATAGTATATCGTATACCACCTTAAATTGTCAATAAAAAAATTTGATTTTTTCCCTTTTTTATGCGGGCGGGCAGTGCCCGCAGCCTTTGCGGAGCATCTCCACTCCAACGAGCCGTCGCAATGCTGCAGTAGCTGTCAGCCGCTCGCTGCGCTTGCGGGACAGCCTTGCATGGGTGCTGTTAGCCAAATCTGCGATTTGGACAGCACCGCACGTACCGCACCTGCCTTAGAAGTTTTGACATTGGGCGCGGGGCGCCAAAAGCGCGGGTTATCGGTTGGATTTTAGCCAGACTTTGCCCGCGACCTGCCACCGGCGGCTCGCCGGAGAATCCCCCAGTCAGCAAACTGACAGCCCCCTTTCACAAGGGGGGCTTTTTTATGCCATGGTGCCAACGCCTCCCTTGCCAAAGGGAGGTGCCCCGCAGGGGCGGAGGGATTCCCTCGAACCCACCCCCGCTGCGGGTTATCGTGCGGAATTTTAGCCAGACTCTGCCCGCGATATGCCCGTGGGCGCTGCCCACCACCGGCGGTTCGCCGGCGCGAAATGGCTGCGGCAACTTGCCGCAATGGAAAAGCCCCATCCAAAAAGATGGGGCTTTTTTTCTTATTCGATGGGGGCGATGTCCTCGTGGGGAGCTGTTTCTGCCTTGCCGAATCCATACGGGCAGAGAGATCGGGCATTGCACCATAAGCCGGAAGGGAAGACCGTGCGTTATTCCTGCGCAGGTACTGCGCCGAACATGGCGTCTTCTTCGGTGAGGGGGCGGATGACCCGGCAGGGAACGCCCGCCGCGACCACGCCGGCAGGGATATCCTTGGTGACCACCGAGCCTGCGCCGATCACAGCATCGTGACCGATGGTCACACCGCCGTTGATGATGGTGCCGCCGCCGATCCAGACATTGTCTTCTACCGTGATGGGCTTGCCGTACTCGAGGGTGTAGCGCCGTCCGTTTTCGTCATACTGGGAATTGCGCTCCTTCGCCAAAAGGGGATGAGAGGCGGTGAAAAAGGACACATTGGGTCCGATCTGAACGTTGTCGCCAATGCGGATGGGCGCTACGTCCAGCATGGTGCAGTTAAAATTGATGGAAACGTTGCCAAGATAGACGTTGCAGCCGTAGTCCAGCCGCAGCGGAGGACGGATCCACAGGTGCTCGCCCACCGAACCCAGCAGCTCTTTGAGCACTTCTTTCTGCTCGGCTGCCCGCAGCTCGGAAAGATCGTTGAACTTTTTGCACAGATGGACGCAGCGTTCCCGCAGGTCCTGCAGCTCCTGATCGGCGGAATCGTACAGCATTCCCGCCACCATTTTTTCTCTCTCGGTCATCGTATCGCTCCTTTTCCTGCTTTTGGAACGATTATAGCAAAAAAACAGGAAAATGACAATTGATTTCCTTATTTTCTCAATTCCGGGTCGATGGCGGACTTTTGGCGGGTGCGATCATCCACCCGCTTGACGATGCGGGCAGGGACCCCCGCCGCTACCGTTTCGGGCGGAACATCCCCGGTGACCACCGCACCTGCCGCCACCACCGCGCCGTCCCCCACCGTGACCCCTTCGAGCAGGACGGCGTTGGCGCCCACAAGCACCCCGTCCCCGACGGTGACTTTTTTGGCGGAGGGCGGCTCCAGCACCCCCGCCAGCACCGCGCCCGCCCCGATGTGACAGTTTCTTCCCACCGCCGCCCGGGCACCGAGGACGGCGTTCATGTCGATCATGCTGCCCTCTCCCACCGAGGCGCCCACGTTGAGCACCGCCCCCATCATCACTACCACCCCTTTGCCTAAGGTCACCCCCTGCCGGAGGATGGCGCCCGGCTCGATGCGGGCGGACTGGGCGGAAAGATCCAACAGCGGCAGGGCGCTGTTGACCCGGTCCGCTTCGATCCGGCAGCGCAGGATCTTTTCCTTTTCCCGCCGCAAGACCGGCAGGATCTTTTCCCGCTCGTCCAGCAAAAGGTACAGCCCTTCGCCGCCGTGAAAGTGGAAAACCTCCCCAAGGCACAGGGGCAAGGATGCCTGCAAATAGACCCGAAGGGGCGTTCTTCGCGGCGAAGCGGACAAAAGGGCACGGATCTCATGGGCGGTCATGGCAAGGCTCCTCTCCCAAAAGGATCTGATCGGGACTGTACAGTCCCGGCGGCAGAGCGGACAGGGTTTGCAGGGCATTCAGCGCCCCTTCGGCAAAGACCCGCCGACTGTGGACCCGGTGGGTCAGGCAGATTTCTTCCCCGGGTCCCAGCAAAAAGATGCGGTGGGTGCCGGGATCATCGCCGCCCCGCAGAGAAAAGACCGAGCCCTCCCCGAGAGAAAGGCGCTGTGCCAGGTCCTTTGCCGTGCCGGAGGGCGCATCCTTCTTTTGGGCGTGATGGCTTTCCACCACCGCCTTTTCCCAACCGGAAAGGGTGTTTTCCGCCAGGCTCAGCCAGCGGTGCAAAAGGTGGATGCCGGTGGAAAAGTTGGCGCAAAGAAGCACCGGCGCCGTTTTTCCCAGCGACCGAAGTTCTTTCAGCTGGGCGGGACTTTGCCCCGTCGTTCCGCAGCACA
>JAFQTW010000073.1 GCA_017408855.1 Oscillospiraceae bacterium
GTCTTAATCGTCAGCATGGCGGGGATCAAAAGCTCCTTGACCGGGCGCAGAGCCGCGGACAGCGCCGCCAGCAAAATGCCCAGGACCGCCGCCGCGAAAAATCCCGCAGCGATACGTCCCAGAGAAAACAGCACCGACTGCCAGAACGCTCCGGTAACTGCCAGCTGCCCCACCCGCCGGATCACATCCAGCGGCGAGACCAAAAGCTGCAAAAGGCTGTCCCGATTGAGAAGCTCGCTGGCGATCTGCCAGATGACCAGCCAGAAAACCACAGCCCAAAGGCGAATGTTTCGTGTCTGTTTCATAACTTATCTGCTGTAATAGAAGTTGTCGCCGGGAACCGCGCCGCCGATAGCTTTAGGGTTCTGCTCACCCAGAACGGACAGGTAACCGGACAGTTTTTCCTTCATCTCTTCCCCTTCGATAAAGGTGATGTTGCAGGCGGGGAGGGCCTTTTGCGCAACCGGGGCAGGAACGATCTCGTATTTGCCGACCAGCTCAGCGGCAGCTTCCACATCGGAAGTTACAAATTCCACCGATGCTTTGTAGTGATCGAGGAAGGCGCTGACCGCAGCGGGATTCTCCTCTACAAAGGCACGGCGTGCGATCACAACGCCGGTGATCATGGTCGAAGGCTGCTCTTTGCCTTCCTGCAGCGCGTTCCACTCTTCGGTCAGACTCAGCGCCACACGGATCTTGTCATTTTTCATCTGCGCGGTGGTCACGAAGGGCTGCGGCAGCATCGCAATGGCATTTTCCTGCGCGGAAATGGCGGACAGGCACTCAGCCGCCTCCGACTTCCACTCGATGGTCAGATCGGCAGCAGGGTCGATGCCGTTGCCGGACAGAACATAGTTGAGGGCAAACTCGGGGGTAGAGCCTTTGCCGGTGGCGTAAATGGTCTTGCCCTTCAAGTCCTCGATGGACTGCACGGTGTCGCCGCTTTCCACGATGTACACAACGCCCAGAGTGTTGACCGCCAGCACCTGAAAGCCTTCGCTGTTATTGTTGTACAAAACCGAAGCAACGTTGGCAGGAACGGCAGCGATGTCCAGCTCGCCTTTTGCCAGCTTGGGGGTCACCTCATCGATGGCGGCAGCGATGGAAAAGTTGTAGGTATTGTCGGTCAGCTCGCCGGCATCCGCCTCGTCCATGAATTTGACCATGCCCATGGCGGTGGGACCTTTGAGTGCCGAGATGTTGATCTCCACCGGCTCCGCTTCCGGCTGGGACTCTTCCGGCTGAGACTGCGAAAGCTCGGCCTCAGAAGAGCTTTCCGCTTCGGAAGAAGCGGGCGCCTCAGAAGAGGATGCGGCGGGTGCCGCGCATCCGGCAAAGAGGGACAGGCACAACGAAAGTGCCAGGATCATCAAAAGCAGTTTTTTCATCATTCATCTTCCTTTCTAAAAACGGGCTCAGCCCGGAACAGTTTTGTCTGTTAGCTATTGCTAACTGTTCCTATTATACTTTTCTTCTCCACAAAAGTCAACAGCAAAGCCCCTATCAATGTACTCTTTCCCATCGCCAATGTCAATTCTTTGCCGTTTCTTTTTCGGCCGGTTGCGTCCGGTCCGCTCATTGGGTATAATGGAAAAAAACGGCTGCAAAGGAGAAGCGCCATGAAACAAAATTATCTGTCCCGATTTGCCCTGTGCGTGCTGGGACTTTCCTTTTACGGGCTGGGCGGCGCTTTGGGCGTTCTGGCCGGTTCTGCCGGGACCAACGCATGGAGCACCCTCGCTTTGGGCATCTCGGACCTGACCGCCATCAGCTACGGCACCGGCACCTTTCTGGTCAGCCTCGCCGTCCTTCTGATCGACTTTCTCGGCAAAGGCAAGCTGGGCTTTGGCACTTTGCTCAACGCGGTTTTGATCCCGGTTTTCTCCGACCTGTTTCTGGCGCTGTTCGCCTTTCTGCCGCCGGTGACCCATCCGGTTCTGGGAACGGTACTGTCCCTGCTGGGGCAGACGGTCATCGCCTTTGCCACCATTTTGTATATGATGCCCGCTCTGGGATGCGGTCCCCGGGACACCCTGATGGTCATCATCGGGCGGCGGTTCCCCCGCCTTCCCATCGGAACGGTAAAGTTTTTTATCGAGCTGGCGGTCCTTTTGATCGGCGTTTTGCTGGGCGCCCCCTTCGGCATCGGAACGGTGCTGGTCATGGCGCTGCAGGCCTCCATTTTCCAGATGGTCTGCCGCATCTGCCGTTATGAGCCGCGGGACGTGGTCCACGAGGATTTTGCCGATACGGTCAAGGGGATCTTCAAAAAATAAAAGGAAAAGGCACCCAAAGGGTGCCTTTTTTCTTTGTTTTTCCGCCTTTTCGGGGACTATTTTGCCGCCGAAACGCCGACCATCGCGCTCACGACCCCCACCGGCGCACCGGTCGCAGGGACGGTATCCTGATAGCCGATGGCATAGGTCCCCATTTTGCCAAGCTGCAAAAACAGACCGCTGTCTCCTTTGTGCCAGTTTTCCTGCTCGGTGTATACCGCCGAGACACGCAGCTGCTCCGGCGAAAGCTCTTCCACCTTGCCGTCCACACAGCGCCATACGGTCACTTGGTCCAGCCGTGCCGGATCATAATCCAGCAGCAGGGTCACCAGACCGGTCTCGGTCGTATCCTGGATGGGGAACAAGCCACCGGCGTTCTGGCGGTTCATGGAGATCTCGTAAAAATCCAGTCTGCCCTCCCCCGCCTGCGCGCGGATGGCAGCGGCATTGGGAGACTCCTCCTCTTTCTGTGCCTTCACGGTCAGCGAAAAGATATCATAGCCGTCGGGACAGACGGCGGTGGCATACCGATAAATGCCGTCGGCCAGCGCAAAAACCGATCCTTCCGGTCCCAGGACGATGGCCTCGTTGGTGCAGCGGCTGGGGTGGACGGTCAGGGTCTGGCTGCCGCCTTCCAGCTTGACCAGATGGGTGTTGACCATGGGGCATCCGCTGCAGACACCGGAGATGACCACGTTGTACCATCCGGGCGCCGCCTCGGCGGTGAAGAAGTATTCCATCTCGCCGATCTCATGCAGATGGGGCTTTACCGTTGCCATGATCTTTTCTCCCTTCTGTGACACGAGAAAGACCACCGGCATTTCCATGGCGTTGCCCGCGGTGATGTGACCTTCCAGCTCGCAGGTCTGGTCGGCATAGGCGGGGCAAGCCAGCAAAACAAGGGTCAAAAACAGGACAAAAATGCGGGAAAGCATCGTCTTTTTCATAAAAGTCACTCTTTTCGGGATCAAATTAAGCCTATTATACACCAAAAAAGCCACCCTGAACAGGGCGGCTTTTTCATACTGTTCCGATAACCGGCGGGCAGGTTGTAGTCGATTTGAACGTTGGGACGGGTCGCAGCAACAGCGCCCGGCAAAACACCGCCGGAGGGTACCGATGCCCACGCAGCTTCGATACCGGCGAGGGGGACCAGTCCGACCATCAGCAAAATCGCAAGAAAAGCACTGAAAAGCCGTTTCGTTTGTTTCATTTTTCCTCCATATCAAAAAAGATGTCGACCATCCGGCAAGCGGGATCTTTGTGGCGGGCTGTGCCCGTCACAGAAAAGAGCGCTCTTTTCTGTTTGGCGCCGATCCTGTTTGTGTTTTTTATTGCAGCATGCCATCCTGTCGGGTGCACAGTTTTTTA
>JAFQTW010000074.1 GCA_017408855.1 Oscillospiraceae bacterium
AAGAGGGGATCCTGCGTTATGCCTGCGTGGGCTTCCACGCCAGGTCTTTGATCACTTCGCCGGCGAGGACCAGTCCTGCTGCCGACGGAACGAAAGAGATGCTTCCGGGCAGACTGCGGCGGGAGGAACCGTCGGGCAGCTGCTCATCGATCTTACGGGGGTGCAGAGGCTCTTCTTTGGAGTAGACCACCTTGCAGTGTTCGATGCCTCGTTTTTTCAGTTCCCGGCGCATGACCCGGGCGAGGGGACAGACGGAGGTCTTGGAAATGTCCGCCACTTCGAATCGGGTGGGATCCAGTTTGTTTCCGGCACCCATGCAGCTGATGACCGGAAGATCCTTTTTATGTGCCAGCTCTATGATAGCGATCTTGGCGGCAACGGTATCCACCGCATCCACCAGATAGTCACAGCCGGACAGATCAAGGTCGGCTATGTTTTCCGGCAGGATAAAAACCGGATGCTGCACGACCTGACAGTCGGGGTTAATGTCGGCAATGCGGCGGGCAGCAGCTTCGGTCTTTAACAGATCGACGGTGTTTTGGGTCGCGATCAGCTGCCGGTTGATGTTCGACCGGGCGACCCGGTCGCTGTCGATCAGGATCAGTCTGCCGATCCCGGCACGGGCAAGAGCTTCGACACAATAAGAGCCTACGCCGCCCACGCCGAATACCGCTACGGCCGCGCCGGTCAGACGGGCAACGCCTTCCTCACCCAAAAGCTGCGCGGTACGGGAGAATTCTTCTTTCATCCCAACACCTCCTTTTTCTGAAAATATTGTAGCATGAGCCGCACAAAAAGAAAAGCCTTCGCAAAGCGAAGGCTTTTCTCATCGGGGCTTATCGGTCTGCATCAGCTGATTGACAAAAAGCCGCAGCTCGTCCTCGTTTCGCACATCCAGGGGTCCTTGGATGATGCTTTCCTTGACCCACTGGGGCAGCGACTGGAAATAGGCGTTGGAAGTGATATCCTGCATAAAATGAGACATGACCGTCCTCCTTTTGAATGATTTCCTTTTTATTGTTGCCATGAAATCCGGAAAAATGCAGGGTCTATTTTTTTCGGTTTTCACATAACCTTTAGCAGAATCTGAGAAGGAGCGTGAAAAGGTGGATCATAAACTGAAAAAGGACCGGTTTGCCCTGTGTGAAACGGTTTGCGATGCAGAATCGGAATTGCCCATCGAGTGCGATCTTTTGCTGCCCGATTACTGTCCGGATATCGTAAAGCTGCTGCGGTGCCGCGTGAAACCCTATCTGACCAAAAGCCAGATCATGGGGGAAAAATGTATTCTCGAAGCGGCGGTCCAGATCGAATTGTTCTACGCCGGGACCGATGGAAAGATCCATGTGAGCGAGCATCGGGCACAGCTTTCCAAAACGCTGGAAATGAAAGGGCAGGCACAGCGCCCGCTGGTCTTCTGCTCGCTGCGGCAGGAATATCTCAACTGCAAAGCAGTCAGTCAAAGACGGGTGGATCTGCGGGGCGCGTTTTCCGCATCGGTAAAAGTCCTTTCCTGCCGGGAAGAGGAGATGATCACCTCTGCCGAAGGAGCGGGGCTGCAGCTGCTGCGGCAGCCGGTGGGATGCTGTGAATTCACCGGAGAGATCCTGCGGAAATTTACGGTGCGGGAGGAACTGCCCCTTCCGGCTGAGCTGCCGGAGATGGAGTCACTTCTGCGCCATGATGAACAGGTGCGCCTGACCGACTGGCGGATCGCCGGCGGAAAACTGCTGGTCAAGGGAGAGGTACAGGCGGATCTCGTTTATCTGTCCGACGAAGGTTCGGTGGAACGAGCTTCGTTTTTGATCCCGGTCAGCCAGATGGCGGATCTGGATGCGGTGCTGGAACCGGGCTCCAGCCGGGTGGTACTGCAGATGGCTGGCGCGGCTTACCATCCCGGCGGTGAAAACGGCGCCTCTTCCCTTTGGACGGGAGAATTTTCTCTGATGCTGCGCTGTCTGGGCAGTCGGGACAGCACCCTTCTTCCGGCGGTAGATGCTTATTCCACCCGATATGAGGTGCAAAAAGAAGAGCGGCACGGTCTTTTGGTGCAACAGGTGGCAGGACTGCCCGCATCGGTCACTGCCCAAAGCCGGGTGGATCTGCCCGAGGGCTTTTCGGATCTGTGGGACTGCTGGTGTGACCCCGGCGCCCTCTCGGTCAGTTTTACCGCAGGGGAGCTTTGTTTGTGCGGCAAACTGCGCTGGTGTGTTCTCGGACGGGATGGGGATGGCGTCCCCGCCTGTGTGGAAAAGGAAGAGTCGGTGACACTGACCGTTCCGCTTTCCGGCATTACAGAGGATACCTTCGGTCTGTGGCAGATCACCGTTTCTCCCGGTCCGCAGGGCACGGCGCAGGAAGGGCTTTTGTCCTGTTCCGCGCAGATCACCGTGGACGGCAGCTTGTACCGACCAGTCCCGGTGCGGTATTTAAGCGGCATCCGGGTGGATGAGAGCCGGGAGAAAAAGACACGGGAGAATGCCGCCATGACCATCTATTACGCTGAGGCGGGGGAGAATCTGTGGAGCATCGCCAAAGAATACGGCACCTCGATGGATGCGGTGATGGAAGAAAATGAGCTGGAATCGGCGCAGCTGAAGGAAAAACAGGTGATCCTGATCCCGATGATCGGATAGCGAAGGAGCCGTGGCAGGGTAAAAGCCTTCCACGGCTCTTTGTCATTGCCCTGCGAAAAGAAGCGGATTTCGGTCCGAAATTTGTGCAGAAAAATGATATTTGATACATCTTACATTTTTTTGAAGAATACGCTTGACTTTTTGAGTTAGCAAGTGTAAACTATCAATAGTTCGCAAAGGCTAACTGAAGTTAGCGGTCGGTAAGACTGATCGGAAGTGAGGAAAAAACATGAGAACTCTCAAAGACATCCAGGTAGGACAAACTGTTACGGTGCGAAAACTTCACGGTGACGGTCCGGTCCGCCGCCGCATCATGGATATGGGCATTACCAAAGGCGTTGCGATCCATGTCCGCAAAGTGGCGCCGCTGGGCGACCCCATGGAGCTGAATCTGCGCGGCTACGAGCTGACCTTGCGCCGTGCCGATGCCGACATGATCGAAGTGGAATAAACCCCAGTCTATTAAAAAGGCTTTGAGAAAGGACAAAACTATGAACATCAAGATCGCGCTGGCAGGCAACCCCAACAGCGGCAAGACAACTCTCTTTAATGCGCTGACCGGTTCCAACCAGTATGTAGGCAACTGGCCGGGCGTTACGGTGGAAAAGAAAGAAGGAACCCTGAAAGGTTATCCGGATGTAACGGTGCAGGATCTGCCCGGTATCTACTCGTTGTCGCCTTATTCTCCCGAAGAGGTCGTTACCCGTTCTTATCTGGTTGGTGAGCATCCCGATGCCATTTTGAACATCGTGGACGGAACCAACATCGAGCGCAACCTGTACCTGACCACGCAGCTGTTGGATCTGGGGCATCCGGTGGTCATCGCGGTCAATATGATCGATCTGGTGCGCAAAAACGGCGACAGCATCGATCTGGATAAGCTTTCCGCCGCACTGGGCTGTCCCTGTGTTGAGATCTCGGCGCTGAAGGGCGAAGGCGGCATGATCGCTGCGGAAAAAGCGGTGGAGCTGGCCAAAAACCATTTCCACGGCGACCGTCCCCATGTGTTCGGCGGCAGTGTAGAGCATGCGCTGGCACATATCGAAGAGATCGTGGAAGATAAGGTGGACAACATCTATCTGCGCTGGTATT
>JAFQTW010000075.1 GCA_017408855.1 Oscillospiraceae bacterium
CCCACACCGGCTACCTACTGTGGTTGGAATATGGGTCGTAAGGGTCCTTACGCCGGCCTGTGGTCCAGCGAGCGTATCTCCGAGATGCTGCAGAACGAAACCTACCTGGGCAATATGGTTCAGGGACGAACGGTGAAGATCAGCTACAAGTCCAAGAAGTGCCTGAAGCAGGATCGTGAGAACTGGGTGGTGGTTGAAAACACCCATGAGCCGTTGATAGACAAGGAGACTTTTCAGAAGGTACGAATGTTGGTCAACAGCCGCAAGCACACCCGCAGCAGAACCTATGACTTCTTATTAAAAGGTCTGATCTTTTGTCATGAGTGTGGCTATCCAATGGCAGTTCTGAACCGACCACCGGTCTCCGGTGAGGATAGACTGTTCTTTGTTTGTCGAACCTATCAGCGTTTCACCAAAGCAGGCGTCTGTTCCTGCCACTCCATTAAGGAGCAGGTTGTTACAGAAGCAGTCCTTGCCAAAGTGAAAGAGGTTTGCGAAGCCTATCTCGATCCCAAGAAGTTGCAGCCCATAGCTGCTGATGCTGTGGAGAAAGCTCGACAAGCAGAAAGTTATGAGGCAGAAATCCAATCCTTGCACAGCAAGATCGACAGCCTGACCGCCAATCTGGATAAGATGTATATGGATCGACTCACTGGACTGCTTGCTGAAGCTGACTTCGAGCGTATCTATCAGCGAGTCAAGATGGAACGCAGTTCTCTGGAAGAAAAGCTGAAGGAACTGGAAGCACAAAAGGAAAGCCCGGTCAGCACCGAAGATCGGGCAAGAGAATTGGTTCAGCAATTTCTGGACTCTGCTTATACCAGCAGAGAACTTCTGGTCAGCCTCATCGAGCGAGTCGAACTGACCGAGGACAAACAAATCATCATCAAATTCCGCTTCCGAGAGTTGGAAGCAATTTCTTAGGGCAAATCGTTTACAATAGTCGAGTCGCTATGTCTCGCGGATCGAGAAAAAGGCGGTTCAGCAGCTTCGGCAGCGGTTCGAAGCGGACGGTGGAAAATAGCCGAAAAAGGGTTTCCTCCCAAGGGATTTTATGGTATCCTATACCGTAGAGAACTGTCGGATCAGTTCAAAAAGGAGGAGACAATATGGCTCGAAATGCTTCCCGGACCATGGATATGGTAAACGGTCCGGTATGGAAAAATGTGTGGATCTATGCGGTCCCGCTGATGCTGACCAACCTTTTGCAGATGTGCTTTAACGCGGCGGACACCATCATCGTGGGACGGTTCGCCGGACAGCAGGCGCTGGCGGCGGTTGGCGCCACCGGATCGCTGTGCTTTTTTCTGATCTCGGTCTTTAACGGACTTGCGGTTGGCGCAAACGTACTGATCGCCCGCTATCTTGGCGCCGGCGACCACGAAAAGATCGAAAAAGCGGTGCATACTTCCCTGACGATGGCGGCGGTCAGCGGTCTGTTTCTGACCGTGCTGGGCTTTTTCGCATCCCGCCCCATGCTGCGGCTGATGAGCACCCCTTCCGACATCATCGAACAGTCGGAACTTTATATGCGCATCTATTTTGTCGGCACCTTCTTCGGACTCATCTACAACTTCGGCGCGTCGGTCCTGCGCTCGAAGGGCGACACCAAGCGCCCCCTGTATTTTCTGGTGGCCAGCGGCGTGACCAACGTAGCGCTCAACACCCTGTTCGTTGTGGTGTTCCACTGGGGTGTGGCGGGCGTAGCCATCGCCACCGTGATCGCTCAGGCGCTGTCGGCCTTTTTGGTCTGCTTTGTGCTGATGCGTGAGACCGACTCCACCCGTCTGGAACTTTCCAAACTGGGCATCGATCCTGCCATGGCGTGGGATGTGATCAAGGTGGGCGTTCCCGCCGGTATTCAGGGCATGGTATTCTCCCTGTCCAACGTGGTGGTCCAGTCCTCGATCAACAGCTTTGGCTCGTCGGTCATCGTGGCGGGCAACTCTGCCGGAGCCAACGTGGAAAGCTTTGTTTACATCGGCATGGGCGCCTTTACGCAGGCGACCATCACCTTTACCAGCCAGAACGTAGGCGCCAGAAACTTCAGCCGCATCCGGGAGATCATGTACAAGACCATGGCGCTGACGGTAGGTTCCTCGATTTTGATGGGCGTACTGGCATGGCTGGGCGGCGAATTTTTGCTGGGCTTTTACACCACCGACCCGCAGGTCGTTGAGGTGGGCATGATCCGCATGACCTGGGTAGGACTGCTTCTGGTCCTCAACGGTATTCTGGATGTTTACGTCTGCTCGATGCGCGGCATGGGCTATTCGACCCTGCCCACGGCTTTGATGATCATCGGCATCTGCGGTGTACGTTTGGCGTGGCTGTTCTTCGTGTTCCCCCACTTCCGTGCGCTGGAGACCATTTATCTTTGCTTCCCCATCAGCTGGACGGTCACTTCGATCATCCAGGGTATTCTCTGGATCTACTGCTACCGCAAAACCATGGCACGGCAGGCCGTGCAGCCATAACGCACGATCACCTCTCCTTGCTCATGGTGCAATGCCCGATTACGAATCTGCCATGATCATCTTGACACTGGGCGCGGGGCGCCGGCGGGAGGTAAAAATGAA
>JAFQTW010000076.1 GCA_017408855.1 Oscillospiraceae bacterium
ACGATACGGGCATCGTCGGTGATCGACAGGTTGCCGTTGGTATCGATGACATAGCTGGAGGTGGAAGCGGTCACGGTAGTGTTCTCGATGCTGATCTGCCCCATACGGGACTGGATGGCGCATCCTTTGGTTTCGATCTTGGCGCCGTTTCTCAGATAGATGTTGGAGCCGCCGCTGAGTTTGGCGGAGTAGATGCCGCTGCCGTTGGAGGTAACGGTACCGCCGTCGATCTGGATATCATTGCTGCCGTCGGAATAGATGGCGCTGCCGCCGTTGGCAGAAACCGTTCCGTATACCCACAAAAAGGTGGAACAGTCATCCTTCAGATAAACGCCGTGAGAGGCGGTGGTGCTGTCGTTATTTTCGACAGAACCGGCAATGCGCAAAACTCCTGCGCCGTCGATGATGAGTCCGGGGAAAATGCGGGAGTCGCCGCTTTCCGAAACGGTCAGGTTCGCCTGCCAGTTGACCGTCACGCCGACAGGAATGGCCAGCTCAACACCGCTTTCGTCGGCGATGGTACGGGAGCCGATAACGGTGATCTCCGTGCCGGAAGCATAGTTGTTTTCGCCCGCAGCGAGGTAGTCTTTCAGATCCTCGAATTGACTGTCGTTTGTAATGTCAAAGGTAGTGGGGAGGTCCGCCGCAAAGGCTTCGACGGGCACGACGGTGACCGTCATCAAAAGCGCAAGCAGCAAAGACAGCATCTTTCTCATATTTTTTCCCTCCATATTTGCAAAGGTAAGGCGGGCGGACCCGCTTTCCATCTTTGTTTATATTTTATCGAAGCAATTATAGCGAAAAACAGATCCGAAAACAATAAAAAACGGTAAAAAAGCAGCAAAAAAACGGATAAAAATGCCCGAAATAAGAACGTAAGTTCTTCCTCTTTCGGGCAAATCGTGGTATAATGGTCCTATCTCGAAAAAAGGAGGGTTCGCCATGACTGCACCGTTGGCCGACCGCATCCGCCCGTCCAGTTTAGACGAGGTGGTGGGACAGCGCCATCTGCTGGGTCCCGATGCCGTTTTGCGGCGGATGGTGGACTCGGGTCACATCACCAACATGATCTTTTACGGTCCTTCCGGCGTGGGCAAGACCACCGTTGCGCGGATCATCGCCCAAAAGACCGGCAAGACCCTGCACAAATTGAACGGCACCAACGCCAGCGTGTCGGACATCAAGGAGATCGTCAACAGCCTCGGGACCTTTGGGTCCATGGGGGGCGTTTTGCTGTATCTGGATGAGATCCAGTACCTGAACAAAAAGCAGCAGCAGTCGCTGTTGGAGTTTATCGAAAACGGGCAGATCACCCTCATCGCTTCGACCACCGAAAACCCCTATTTTTATGTATATAACGCCATTTTGAGCCGTTCCACCGTCTTTGAGTTCAAGCCGGTGGATGCTGCCGACATCGAAAACGCGGTGCGCCGTGCCTTTGCCATCATGGAGCAGGAGACCGCCGCCCCCATCCATCTGGAGGAAGGAGTGGTGGAGGCCATCGCCCAGGGCTGCGGCGGGGACGTGCGCAAGTCCATCAACGCGGTGGAGATGTGCGTGCTGTCCACCCCGGTGGTGGACATGGCACGGCTGGTGACCATGGATGCGGTGGCGCAGGTGTCCCAGCGGTCCGCCATGCGGTACGACCGGGACGGCGATGCCCACTACGACATCCTTTCCGCGTTCCACAAATCGGTGCGCGGGTCGGATGAAAACGCCGCTTTGCACTATCTGGCACGGCTTTTGGTGGCGGGAGATATCCTGTCGCCCTGCCGCAGACTGCTTTGCATCGCCACCGAGGACATCGGTCTGGCGTATCCCCAGGCCATCCCCATTGTAAAAGCCTGTGTGGACAGCGCTTTGCAGCTGGGTCTGCCGGAGGCACGCCTTCCTTTGGCGGATGCGACCATTCTGTTATGCACGGCGCCCAAGTCCAACGCCGGCTGCATGGCCATCGACGCGGCGATGGCGGACGTAAAGGCAGGCAGGACCGGCGACATCCCGGCCCATTTAAAGGACGCCCATTACGGCGGCGCCAAAAAGCTGGGACGGGGTCTGACCTACCACTATCCGCACAGCTACAAGGGGCACTGGTACCCGCAGCAGTATCTGCCGGACGAGATCAAGTCCCGGGTGTACTACGAGTTTTCGGACAACCGCACCGAGCAGGCGGCAAAGGCCTATCGGGAAGGGATCCAGGCACTATGGTCGAAGGATGGCGAGAAGGAAAAATAAAAAAAGCCTTTCCCGATGGGGAAAGGCTTTTTTGGGTTGAAAAGTTAACGCCGGTTTGGGGCGGCAGTGAAATCAGCATCCGAAAGCAGCGCTGTTTTTACAGCAAGATCGATCGTCTTACATACACCGGAAAAGTTTGCCTTTATTTCGTGATTGGAAAACCGAATGATCTTTAATCCATATCCCTGCAGACAGGCGGTTCTCTCTTTATCTTTTTCAAGACCGTTTTTTTCAAAATGCTGCGACCCATCCAGTTCGATGACAAGTTTTGCCGATGCACAATAAAAATCAACAATAAAGCGTCCTATCACTTTCTGCCGAAGAAAGCGGTAGGGGTACTTTTTTAAAAAATCATGCCAAAGGTGCCGCTCCTCAGGCGTCATGGTTTTGCGAAGGGTTTTTGCGGCAGGCGTAAGGGATGGATTGTGTTTTCTCTCCATAAAAGTCCTCTCCTTCTCCAAAATCCCCCAGTCTTTTTGCTTCGCAAAAATCCAGCCCCCTTTGGCAAGGGGGCCTTATGAGAAGCGGCTTGTCTGCCCCCCTTGTCAAAGGGGGGATGCCCGTCAGGGCAGGGGGGATTCTTTTGCCTTTTGCGCCCCTGCGCGCGGCAAGTTGCCGCAGCCATGTCGCGGGCAAAGACTTTTTGATATCAACACCGATAACCCGCGTTTTAGGTCTGTTGCGTTGGCGCCCCGCGCGCAGTCCAAAGAGACTGTGGCAGGAGCGGTACGAGCATTGAGCCGGATGGTTGGAGCTGAGATGCTCCGCATTGCCTGCCCGGGCTCCGGGCGCCCCTGCGCCCAGTGTCAAGACGACCATGGCAGGAGCGGTACGCGCATCGAGCCGGATGGTTGGAGCTGAGATGCTCCGCAAAGGCTGCCCGGGCTCCGGGCCGGCTACCACAGCATGCACAGCAGGATGGGCAGGAAGATGGCGGGCAGATGGTTCATGATCTTAAGCTTGGTCAGACCCAGCATATTAAGTCCCAGACCGATGATCAGAACCGAGCCGACACAGGTCATCTCGGCGATGGCCAATTCACCCAGAAAAGGAGAGACGACCCCCGCCAAAAGGGTGATACTTCCCTGAAAAGCCAGCACGAAGGCGGCGGAAAACAGCACGCCCACCCCGAGGGAGGAAGCAAAAATCATGGAAGAGACAAAGTCCAGCAAAGATTTCGTGAACAGCATGGTATGATCGCCGGTGAGCCCGCTCTGCAAAGAGCCCACGATGGTCATGGCGCCGACGCAAAAGAGCAGACTGGCGGTGACAAAGCCCTCGGCGATGGAGGTCTTTCCGGTCCCTTTGGAAAAGCGCTTTTCCACCCAATCGCCCAGCCGATGCACCTTGCCGTCCAGGTCCAGCGCCTCGCCGATGAGGGTACCCGCCACCATGGAGAGGATGAGCTTTAAAGTGTCCTGCCCTTTGAGGGCGCCGGAAATACCGATGGTCAGGGTGCATAACGCAAGCCCCTTCATCAAGGCATCGCTCATTTTGTCCGACAGTCCTTTTTTAATGAGAAGGCCGATGGTGCCGCCCAAAAGTACGGTCGCCACGTTGACCCAGGTTCCAAGCATAAAAACATCTCCTTTTCACAAAGGACAGTATACAACCAAAAAAGGGGCAAAACAAGCGGGGGTTCCCCTTTTCGGGCGGGATTTTACAGAAAATTCACACAAGCGTCTTACCCTGTTTGACAATCCGGACCGGAAAAGGCTACAATAGTTTTGTATGCAGTTTTGCAAAGACGGGGGTCTTCCCCAAGGAGGTTTTTCTAATGGGTCTTTTCGAAAAGCTTTTCGGAACCTACTCGCAGCGTGAATTAAAAAACATCCGCCCCATCGTGGACCGGGTACTTGCGCTGGAGGAAACATATAAAGCCATGAGCGACAGTCAGCTGAAGGAGCAGACTGCCCTGTTAAAGGGACGTCTTGCAAAGGGCGAGAGTCTTGACGACATTCTGCCCGACGCCTTTGCGGTCTGCCGCGAGGCCGATGCCCGTGTGCTGGGGATGCGCCCCTTTCCCGTACAGGTTTTGGGCGGCGTAGTGCTGCATCAGGGCAGGATCTCTGAGATGAAAACCGGCGAGGGCAAGACCCTCGTGGCAACCCTTCCGGCCTATCTCAACGCGCTGGAGGGAAAGGGCGTTCACATCGTAACGGTCAACGACTATCTGGCCAAGCGTGACTCGGAGTGGATGGGCAAGGTCTACCGCTTTCTCGGATTGTCGGTGGGTCTCATCGTTCACGGGCTGACCTCGGCACAGCGCAAAGAGGCTTACGCCGCCGACATCACCTACGGCACCAACAACGAGATGGGCTTTGACTATCTGCGTGACAATATGGCGGTCCGCAAGGAAAATCAGGTGCAGAGAGGGCATCACTTTGCCATCGTGGACGAGGTGGACTCCATCCTCATCGACGAGGCGAGGACCCCGCTGATCATCTCCGGACCGGGCGCCAAATCCACCGACCTGTACCAGCGGACCAACGAGCTGGTGCGCCGCTTCTCCTTTGTCAAGGTCAAGGAGATGGACACCAAAGAGTCCCACGACGACGTGGACGGCGACTACATCGTGGACGAAAAAGCCCGCACCGCCACCCTGACCCCCCGGGGCGTTCGCAAGGCGGAGGAATTCTTCGGGCTGGAAAATCTGATGGACATGGAAAACGCCACCTATCAGCATCATGTGAACCAGGCCATCAAAGCCTACGGTGTCATGACCCGTGACATCGACTATGTGGTAAAAGACGGTCAGGTGCTGATCGTGGACGAGTTTACCGGGCGCATCATGATGGGCAGACGGTACAACGAGGGTCTGCATCAGGCCATCGAAGCCAAGGAAGGGGTCAGCATCCAGAAAGAGAGCCAGACCCTGGCGACCATCACCTTCCAGAACTACTTTAGAATGTACGATAAACTTTCCGGCATGACCGGTACCGCCATGACCGAGGACGGGGAGTTCCGCGAGATCTACGGTCTGGACGTGATCGAGATCCCCACCAACCGCCCGGTCCAGCGAGAGGACTATGCCGACGTGGTCTACAAGACCGAGGCGGGCAAGTTCGAGGCGGTGATCGACGACATCGTGGCCCGTCACGCCACGGGACAGCCCATTCTGGTGGGCACCGTTTCCATCGAAAAATCCGAGCTTTTGTCCAAGCTCTTAAAGCGCCGGGGCATCGCCCACGAGGTGCTCAACGCGAAATACCACGAAAAAGAGGCGCTGATCGTGGCGCAGGCCGGTCTGCCCGGGGCGGTGACCATCGCCACCAACATGGCGGGACGAGGCACCGACATCGTCCTCGGCGGCAACGCGGAGTTTGCTGCCAAGGATCAGCTGCGGAAAGAGGGCATGACCGAGGAGATGATCTCGGAGGCCACCGGCTTCGGTGAGACCGACGACGAGGAGATCCTGGCCGCAAGAGAGCGTTTTTCTCAGCTGCACGCCCAGTACAAGGCGGAATTTGCCCCCAACGCCGAAAAAGTCAAGGCGGCGGGCGGACTTTACATCATCGGCACCGAGCGGCACGAATCGCGCCGCATCGACAATCAGCTGCGCGGTCGTTCCGGACGTCAGGGCGACCCCGGCGCCACCCGCTTTTATCTGTCCCTCGAGGATGATCTGATGCGGCTTTTCGGCGGCGAGCGCATCTACAACATGATGGATTCCATCGGTCTGGACGAGCACACCCCCATCGAGCACAAGATCCTGTCCTCCACCATCGAGTCCTCCCAGTCCCGTGTGGAAGGAAGAAACTTTGCCACCAGAAAACGGGTGCTGGAATACGACGATGTCATGAACAAGCAGCGTGAGACCATCTACCGTCAGCGCGGTCAGGTGCTGGACGGCGACGATCTGCGGGAGACCATCGCAAAAATGGTGGAAAGCGCCATCTCCGACGGCGTTTCCCGCTACATCCTCGACGACGAGGAGAAGGAAAACTGGAATCTGCAGGGTCTGCGGGTCCATTTCGGCGGATGGCTTTGTTCGGACGGCGACTTCCGCTACGAGGGCGAGGAGCTGGACCGCATCAAAAAGCAGGATATCATTGACACCCTCATTTCCCGTGCGAAGGAACGTTTGGCGGCTCGGGAAGAAGAAATCGGCTCCGAATTCATGCGGGAGCTGGAGCGGGTGGTCCTGCTCAAAAACGTAGACACCAAGTGGATGGATCACATCGACGCCATGGACGAGCTCAAGCGGGGCATCGGTCTGCAGGCGCTGGCGCAGCGTGACCCGGTCGTCGAGTACCGGGTAGTCGGTTCCGACATGTTCGACGAGATGGTCTCTTCCATCAAGGAGGACACGGTGAAGATGCTGCTGACCGTCCGTGTGCGCAAGGAAGAGGCGCCGCAGCGGGAGCAGGTCGCCAAGCCCGGCGAGACCGCCGGCTCGGACGGCACTCTGAAAAAGGAGCCGGTCCGTGTGAAAAAGGTGGGAAGAAACGATCCCTGTCCCTGCGGCTCGGGTAAAAAATACAAGCACTGCTGCGGGCGCTGAGCCAGCGCAGGCATTACGCAACGATACCGCATTCGAAGCGAAAGCGATACGCCCGATGCTATGGCTCCTGCGATGAGCGAGGCGACCGGGCAGGTTGCGGTGCTGTCCAAATCTTTGATTTGGGCAACAGCACCCAAGGGGGGCTGTCCCGCAAGCGCAGCGAGCGGCTGACAGCTACTGCTGCACCTGCAGGCAATTCGGGAACCGCCTCTCTTCAAAACGAAGCTGCCACACCCGGACCCATAGCACTCTGCAGGGGATAACTGCCGCAGGGCGGTGATGCGGTGCTGTCCAAATCTTTGATTTGGGCAACAGCACCCATGCAAGGCTGTCCCGCAAGCGCAGCGAGCGGCTGACAGCTACTGCTGCCAGCGCAGGCATTACGCAACGATAGCGCATTCGAAGCGAAAGCGATACGCCCGATGCTATGGCTCCTGCGATGAGCGAGGCGACCGGGCAGGTTGCGGTGCTGTCCAAATCTTTGATTTGGGCAACAGCACCCAAGGGGGGCTGTC
>JAFQTW010000077.1 GCA_017408855.1 Oscillospiraceae bacterium
CGCTCATCTCCATCAGCGTTGCGGTGATCTCCTTTGTCGTTGGTCTTTTGGCAAAAACCTTCCTTGGCGTAGACATCTAGTCCGGCGGGCAGCGCCCGCTGGCTTTGCGGAGCATCTCCGCTTCAACAAGCCGGCGCCATTGCAGCATACCCAAAGCGCGGGTTACTGCCGGGATGCGAAACAGTCTAAGCCCGCGATACGCCTGTGGGGGCTCCCCACTGGGGCATCCCCACCGGAGCATCTTAGCTTCAACGAGCCGGGATCATTCTTAGAAAAAACTTTATAAAAAGGGAAAAGGAGCTGTGTTTCCACAGCTCCTTTTCGTTTTGTTTATCTTTTGAGAATGAAAAGGTTATTTCTTTTTAAAGAACGCGAAGGGACGGTATTTGACCTCTTCGTCTTTGCTCATCATACCGTAGCCGATGAAGTTGTTGATCACAGACAGGATGGGGCAGATCATGGGCAGGAAGGTGAAGGGGATAAACTCCGCAACCGTCACACCGCCCAGAACAACGCCGTAACCGATGACCCATGCGCTCCACGGAACGATGGCAGCTACCATGGTACCGACATCTTCGAGGGTACGGGACAGAACAGCACGGTTGATGTCCATATCATCACATACATCTTTGAACGCAACAGCGGGGATCGCGATCGCAGGATACTGACCGCCGATGAGGCAGATGATCAGAGAGGAAAGGGATGCGCCAAAGAGGATGCCGCCTTTGGTGTTGAGCTTTTTGGACAGCTTATTGACCAGGATGACCAGAACGCCGGTCTCGGTGAACAGTCCGGACAGCATGCCCAGAACCAGCAGGATGCCGACCAGGCCCAGCATACCGGAGAAACCGCCGCGGTTTACGAGAGAGTTGACAGCCTCTACACCGGAATCAATGGAGAAACCGTTGAGGATGTAGCCCAGATTTTCAACAAAGCCTCTGCCCTGGAAGATCATGGACCAGATGATACCGGAACCGATACCGATGCCGAAGGCGATAAAGGCAGGGACCTTCATCACGGACAGGATCAGGACCAGCGCAACGGGGATCACGTGCAGCAGGCTGATGTTAAAGTTGGCTGCCAGACCGTTGGACAGCTCGCTGACTGCAGCCGCATCGATGTTGCCGGAAGCGTTGATGCCCAGAATGGTGTAAACCACCAGGCAGATGATGGTGCCGGGGATGGTGGTGTACCACATGGATTTAATATGGTCAAACAGCGGTACCTCACAGGAAGAGGAAGCCAGCAAAGTGGTATCGGACAGGGGGCTCATCTTGTCGCCGAAGAATGCGCCGGAAATAACCGCACCGGCTGCCATTGCAACGGGGATGCCCAGACCGTCAGCCATGCCGCACAGAACAACACCGATGGTGCTGATGGCGCCCCAGCTGGTACCGGCGCAAACCGCCATGAAAGCAGGCAGGATAAAGCAGATGGGCAAAAACAGTTTGGGGGTGATGACCTTCATGCCGTAGTACAGCAGAGTGGGAATGGTACCGGAAGACATCCAGACAGCTACCATACAGCCAACCAGCAGCATGATCATTGCCGCCGTAGCGATCTGATGAACGCCGTCGGACATGGATTTGTCCATCTCTTTCCAGCTGTAACCCATATATGCGCAGTAGCCGATCATAACGAACAGTGCGGCCAGCGCAGCGATGGTGACATCAGCACCCAACGCAATCAGAATGACCAGGGTCAAAATCGGGACCAAAAAGCCAAACAGCGCTTTTCCGGTGGTCATCTCTTTGCGTTCACGAGGTTTGGACTCAATTTTCATTTTCATTTCTCTCGCCTCCACAAAAGACTTTTATTTATCAAAAGCTGCCCGGATACGCTCCAAAGCTTCTTTCAATACAGAGTTGGTCACGGCGTAGTTGATGCGCACAAAACCTTTTCCCTCGGGACCAAAGTTTTCTTCGCCGTCATCCAGATGGATGTGCGCCTTTTCCAAAAAGAACTTGTCCAGTTCTGTCTGTCCAATGCCGGCTTCCCGGCAGTCCAGCCAAAGCAAAAAGCCGCCTTCGGGGACAAAGGGGACCAGGGGCAGTTTGTGCGCCCGGATAAAGGAAAGGGTCTCATCCAGATTGTTTTTCAGATATCCGGTCAGCTCTTTCATCCAATCGTCGGCGCCGCCCTTTAAGATGGCGGTGACTGCCGCGATGGCAAAGCTGTTGGTGGCATAACCAAAGGAGAAAGCGGTGATCTGGCGCATCCATTCCTTTTGCATCTGCTCATCGGCAATGGTGACGATGGCATGGGGCAGGCTCATGATGTTGTAGCCCTTGGACAGGCTCACGATCTGTACCGAGATCTTTTTGGCCGTTTCGTTCACCGCCAGGATCGGGGTATGGCGGTTTTCGCCGTAGAGGATCAGACCGTGTACCTCGTCGGAAACGATCTTGACCCCGTACTTATCACAGATCTCCACCAGCTTTTCCAGTTCCGCCGGGGTATAGACCCGTCCGGTGGGGTTGTGGGGATTGACCATCAGGTACAGTTTGGGGCGATGGGCGGCGATCTTCGCTTCGAAATCGGCAAAGTCGATCTCATAGTGACCGTCCACGATGATCATGGGGTTGTCGATCAGGCGGCAGTCCGCCCCGGCAACCGCCCGGTCGATGGGGGCGAACAGCGGCGTCTGGCAGATGACCGCATCACCGGGTTTGGTCCAGATGCCGAGGGCCATACGCACGGCGCCGATGGTGCTGGGAACGGTGCTGAGCCACTCTTTTTTCACCGCAAGACCGTAGTTGCGCTGATACCAGCCGATGATGGCATCGAAGTATTCCTCCGGACGCTGCCGGTAGTTGTAGCAGTTTTCCTGCGCGATGGGTAAAAGCGCTTCGGCAACGCAGGGCGGACAGGCAAAATCCAGATCCGCGGTGCCCATACCGATCATATCGTCGGGGGTGCCGGGCAGATCCCAGCGGTACGAGCCGTTGTGCCGATGATCGGGAGTCTGATCAAAATTGTACTTCATACAGATGCCTTCCTTTCGTTTATCTTTTATATCGCTGCCAAAATGTCTGCAGCCGTTTCAGGCCCTCCTGCAGCAGTGCTGTATCGATGGCCAGATTCAATCGGATAAAGCCGGCGCCGCCTTTTCCAAGGGCAATGCCGCTTTCCACCACCATATGGGTCTCCTGCTCCAGCAAATAGCCCAGCTTTGCCGGTGGGATCCCCAGCCCGCGCAGATCGATCCACGCAAAATAGGTGGAATCGGCCTTTGCGACTCTGGCTCCGGGCAGATTTTCCCGGCAGAATTCGGTAACAAGCTGATGATGCTCGGCTATTTTCTCCATCAGCGCTTCGAGCCACGGATCACATTCCTCGAAGGCTGCGATGGCCGCCGCGATGCCTAAGCTGCTCTGTCCGTAGCTGAGATCCAGCCGATCCAGATCTTCGCGATACCGCTTTAAGAGCTCGGGATTCTCGGTCAGGATAAAGGAATGCCGCAGACCGGTGGTGTTGTAGCTTTTGCTGGTGGAATACATGGTCACGGTGCGGTACGAGATCTCTTTGGACAAGCTCGCGATGGGGGTATAGCGCTGTCCGGGGAACAAAAGCCCGCAGTACACATCATCGGACATGATATAGACATCATAGCGCAGGCACAGATCGGCTATTTTCTGCAGCTCCTGTCGGGACCAGGCCCGTCCCACCGGGTTGTGGGGATTGCACATCCAAAGCAGCCGGCAGCCGCTTTGGAAGCAGGCTTCCAGCGCGGCGCAGTCGATGGTATAGCGCCCGTCGATCTCAACAAGGGGACATTCGATGGGGACCCGTCCGTTTAAATTAAGCTTTCGTTTAAAGCAAAAATGCACCGGGGTCAAAAGGGCGACCCGATCGCCGGGGCGGGTCAGGATATCCAGAATACTCTGGGCGGAGAGGTATACACCTACATTGAGCGCGACTGCGCAGCGGGTATCCACATCCCAGCCGCAATGGCGCAAAAGCCAGTTGTGGATGGCATCGAAGTAGCGGTCGGGGGTCATGGCATAGCCCAGATGCCCCTTTTCCAGCACCTTTTTCAGCGCATCCAAAATCGGTGCCGGACAAGCCACATCCATATCCGCCGTGCCAAAAGCCAGCAGATCCTCCCATCCGGTACGCTCCTTTTCATATTCCCATTTCAGGCGGGGCAGCCCGCCTTCTTCTATAAACGTGATCTGCGGTCTGTCCATCGTACACCTCCAAATGTCTTTATTATCATTCTACAAATGAACTTATTTAATGTCAATATAAAATATTTCATCGAAAATCCACCCGATTATTTCATTGTAAAATTCCAAAAACTGTGATAAAGTGGGATTAAATCAAGGAAAATCCTCCTTTTTTCAAAAAGCTGCCAAGGGGACGAATGAAAAATGAAGCTGACAAAAACCGACAAATTGATCATTGACTCCTACGCCGTGATGATGGAGAGCCTTTCGGCCTATCTGGGCTCGGCCTATGAGATCTCGCTGCACAGTTTAGAGGACTACAATCATTCGGTCGTTAAGATCATGAACGGCTATCATTCCGGTCGTTCGGTGGGCGCGCCGCTGACCGACCTGGCGCTCAATATGCTCAAGCGCATCGAGGACGAAGGCCTCTCCTCCTCGACCTCTTACACCGTATACCACGCGGTGAACTCCGCCGGCGAGCGGCTCAAATCCTCCACCATTCCGGTGCTGGGCGAAAACGGACGGATCATCGGTATGCTGTGCATCAACTTTTATATGGATACCCCCCTGTCGGAGATCATGCAGAGTCTGACCGACACCCGCACCATGCAGACCGAACGGGAGCATTTCGCTTCTTCCATCACCGACGGGATCTCTACCGCCGTGGCGGATGCCCGGGCACAGGTGATGAACGATCCGACCATTCCGGCGGTGAACAAAAACAAAGAGCTGATCCGGATCCTGCACGACAAGGGCATCTTTCACATCAAAGATTCGGTGGTCGAGGTGGCCAAAGCGCTGGGGATCTCGAAAAACACCGTCTATCTGCATCTGCGCGGCATTGGCAAATAAACAGAAAACCCCGACCGGCGGTCGGGGTTTTTTCTATGGGTTGAGATGCCTGAGCTGCTCATAGACCGCAAGGCAGGTTCGGTCTATGGTCAGCGGCATTACGGTGATGTACCCGTTCTTTGCCGCCACGATATCCAGCGAAAGATCATCCGGCAGCTGCTCCATGGGCAGACCCACCGGCTGATACCGTCCGTCGCCCAGCGGCTCGATGGCATCGCCGTAGTAATGTCCGCCGTGATGAACGATGCGGATGGCTTTTCCGTCGTGGGGGATGTTGATGTTGTACGCATCGTGGATCGCCAGAAGCTGATGCTTCTGCACAAAGTCCCACACCTCGTCCAGATGGGCAGTCACATCGGCATAACCCGGGTAGTCGGTGGAAACAGACAGGGTCTTGTGACCCAGATTCACCGCCTCGGATGCGGCGCCCACCGTTCCGGAATAGAGGATATCGGTACCCATGTTCATGCCGCGGTTGACCCCCGAAAGCACCAGATCATAGGTCTGCTTCAGGGCCAGAATGCCAAAGCGGACGCAGTCGGCCGGGGTGGAATCCACCGCCCAGACCGTCACATCCGGGGCGATGGACACTTCCTTCGCCTCGAACGCTTTCATAAATTTGACCGAGTGCCCCATTCCGCTTTGTTCGGTCTGGGGGACCGCAACGGTCACCTCGCCCAGCTTTCTTGCCCAGCGGATCAGCGGAACAAGACCGGCAGCGTGCATTCCATCGTCGTTTACAATGAGGATCTTCATAAAAATCGCTCCTTTATGCAGATTTTAGCCGAAAATACCCGCCAATCGCAGCAGGAAGGAACAGAAAAAGACCGAAAATGCCGAGAACAGGGTGGTCCAGACCACCAGCTGACCGGCCAGCTGGCTGTCGCAGCCCATCTCCTGGCTCATGGGGACACTGGAGACTGCCACCGGCGTTGCGAACACCGCAACGAAGGCGGCGAAAGCCGCTCCGGAGAAGGTATCGCGGAAAAGAAGATACGCCGTTCCGATGCCGAGGATCGGTACCAGCGCGCAGCGGGAAAAGGTTCCGAAAATGACCTCTTTCTTCAGCTGTGCCGCGGCGGAAAACTCAAACTGCGCGCCCAGGACCAAAAGCGCCACCGGCGTTCCCAGTCCGGACAGATATTCGATCACCTTATAGACCGGTTTGATCTGGGACAGGCGGAAATCCACGCCCCAGCGGACAAAAAGCGCCCGCACCAGAAGGGTCAGCAGTCCCAGCAGTACGCCGTGGATCAGGGGGTTTTTGGCAATGTCGGACAGGATCTTTTTGACGTCGGTCTTGCCGCCCTTTTTCTGAAAAACGCTCAGGGCGACCACCGCCAGAGTGTTGAAAAGCGGTACAATCACGGCAGACAAAAGCGCCGCCGCCGCAACGCCTTCGTCACCGAACAGCGACTGGGCCAGCGGCGTTCCCACCAACGCGTAGTTGGAACGGAAAATGCCCTGCAAAAGCGGTCCCCGGCGGGATTCTTCCCTGGTCACCGCCATGACCGCCGGCGCCGCCAGCAAAAAGATGGTCAGCACCATGATCACCACATAGACCACAAAGCCGGGATCCATATCCGAGAGGGTCTCCATTTTATAGATGTTGAGAAAGAGCATCGCCGGCAAAAACAGCTGGAATACCAGACGGTTCAGCTGTTTGACCAGCGCCGTGTTCATCAGTCCGCGAGTTTTCAGCCAGTAGCCCACTGCCATCATCAAAACGATGGGCAAAACCGCATTGAGGGCGAAAAGCAGCGAATCCATCCCGACACTCCTTTCTAAAAGACAAGGGCTGCGGTCAAAAGCGCCGCCAGTCCGATGAGATTATACAGGGTAAACACCGCAAGAAACCGTCCGGGACGGGCGTTTTCCTGCCGCAGATAGATCTTGAGGGTAATGAGACTGGCCAGCGAGGCGATGGGGGTCCCCAATCCGCCGATGTTGGTGCCTTTCAGCAGCGCCTGCCAGTTGTCGGTAAAAGAAGAAAGCAGCACCGCCGCCGGCACATTGCTGATGATCTGGCTGGTCCCCACAGCGGTGAGAAGGGCATTTTCGCCCAAAAGCTGCTGCAGGAAAAGCCGCACCGCATCCACCCGGCCGAGGTTGCCGGACACGATGAAGAAGCAGACAAAGGTAAAAAGCAGCGGAATGTCCAGCTCACGCAGCTGTTTGGGCTGGATCAGCGCGATGCCCGCCAGCACCAAAAGGGTGGTGATCCCGTAATGGACCAGCCGGAACACGGTGAGCAGACACAGCAGGAACAGCACGCCGTAGACCGCCAGCTTTTTGCCGTCCTGCAAAGAGGCTTTTTCCAGCTGCGGCGCATCCAGCTTTCTGGGCAGAACGAACAGAGCCGCCGCGGAAAGTCCCGCAAGGCTCAGCGCCGTTAAAGGCAGGGTCACCGCAAAAAACTGTCCGGCGGACAGGTCGTACGCAGAATACAAAAACAGGTTCTGGGGATTTCCCACCGGCGTTGCCATGCTGCCCAGGTTGGCGGCGATGGTCTGCAGCACCAGAAGAGGCACCGCCCGCTCCTGACAGCCGATCTGCGAAAGCAGCGGCAGCGTAAAGGGGACGAACACCAAAAGCGCCACGTCGTTGGTCACCAGCATCGAGGCGAAAAAGGGCAGCAAAACCAGCACAAGACCCAGACTTCTGCCGCTTTCTCCCCGGGAAAGCATCTGAAAGGCCAGCCAGCGGAACATACCGCAGGCACCGAATCCCGCTACCACCGCCATCAGGCTCAGCAGCAGACAAAGGACCCGCAGGTCGATGTAGCTGATGTATAAAGCATCCGGCGGGACGAGGAGCATCGTTGCCAAAGCGCAGATTGCAGCAATGGTAAGGACCGCTTCTTTCTTCAGAAAACCCTTGATCCGACCGATCATTTTTCCACCTTCTTCTGGTCATATCCAAATTTAAGAATAGCACAACCCGCTGTCTTTTGCAACGAAAGAGCGGCGACTTTGGTTTCCACTCTTTTTCCAGAAGGCGGGCTGTGTTATGATAAGAAAAAATCTGTGGAAAGGAGAAGTTGGATGAAACGGCCTTTTGTCCTTATGGGCGCCGGCGCTTTGCTGGGCGCAGCGGTGTTCTGCCTGCTCTTCCCGTCGGTCAACGGGATGGCGGCCGCAGCCGCTCTTTTTGCTCTTTTCTTCTTTCTTTTTGCTCTTTTTCGAAAGCGGACAGCGGCGCTCTTTCTGCTGTCCGCCCTGCTCGTTCTTTTTTGCGGCATTTTCCGCACCGCAGCGATAGCAAAGCCTGCCCGCGCCCTTGCGGGAGAGACTGTCTCTGTAAAAGGCAGCGTGCGGCAGGTGTATCCCACCGGCTTTATCGTCGAAGGCGAGACGGACGGCGGTCAGCCCATTTCGCTGATCGTCTGGTGCCAGCGGGAGATGGTCCCGGACCGGCTGCAGCGGTTTTCCGGCAGGGTGGAACTGTCGCACATCTCCTCCACCGACCGGTTTGACAGCGAAGGCTACTACCATTCCCGGGGCATCTTTCTGCAGGGACAATGGCTGCAGGGTTCCTTTTCCGATCCGGAAAAGCCTTTGCTTTCGGACCTTCCCCTTCGTTGGTCCGATGCGCTTTGCCAAAGGATCTGCACCATCCTGCCGCAGAAATACGCCGGATTCCTCTGCGCCGCTGTTTTGGGGCAGCGGCAATATCTTTTGGACGGGCAGTACGAAATGCTGCAGAACATCGGAGTCAGCCACCTGCTGGCGGTCAGCGGCATCCATCTGAATCTTTTGACCTCGCTGCTCGGACGGTTCCTTCCCCGCCGAAAGCCCCGCCTGTCGGCGGCGGTCACCATCGGCTTTCTCCTTTTTTATCTGTGTCTTACCGGCATGAACCCCAGCGTGGTGCGGGCAGGCATCATGCTGATCCTGTCGAGGATGGCCGGGATCTTTGCCCGGGAGAAGGACAGCGCCAACAGTCTTTTCTTTGCCCTGTGGCTGATGCTGATCGGGAACCCTTTTCTGCTCGCAAGTGTGGCTTTTCAGTATTCCGCCGTCTGCTCTTTCGGGGTGGAGATCCTCTCGCCCCTTTTGGAGAAAAAGCTGTGCCGCCCTTTGCCGGACAAGCTGCATCCGGCGGCAAAGGCTCTTTCGGTCTCCCTTTGCGCCTATCCGGGCGCGGCGGCGCTGACCCTCTTTCACGAAAAGCGGCTCATCTGGATGACCGTTCCCGCCAACCTTTTGCTCTCTCCTCTTTTCTCCCTGCTTTTAACGCTGTTCGCCGGACTGACCGTCTGTGCTTTTCTGCCGGTGTTTTCCCCGCTGCTGGCAGCGCTGATCCGTCCGGTGGCGGACCTGTTCTTCTTCCTCACCGAGCAGCTGTCCGAGCTGGGCGGAAACGGGATCTATCTGCCCGGAACTGCGCCGAAAATTGTTTTACTTATTATAATATTCACTTCAATTTATACGATTTGTGCTGATTTTACCGCCATTCGTCCCCTTATTGTAACGGCAGCCTTGCTGTTCTGCTGCACGAGCATCTGCACCCAGGCGGTGATGACCCGCTCACAGATCGCCGGTACCGCTGCCGCCTTCGGCAACAGTCTGCTGACCGTTCTTTGCAAAGACGGGCACGGCATCGTCATCGGTCACCTTTCCTCGGTCTCGCAGGTAAAGCAGACCGCCCAGTATTTGCGGGAAAACCGGGTCCGCACCGTGGACCTGCTGGTCCTTCTGCCCTGCGGCGGCGACCCAAGGGTGTCGCTGCGCGAGCTGACCGGGGCGTTTCCCGTCTCGCTGATCGCTTTGTCCGACGGGGACAATCAGACCACGCAGTTTCTGGAAAGCTGCGAAAACATCCCCACCTGCCCTTATGAAAACAGCGGTATCTCCTTTTGGGACGGGTACGAGCTGCACCTTTTCCCCAACGGCTCGGCACAGCTTTTGGCAGGCGGAAAAAATCTGTTAATTTTACCGGCAGATTGTGCTATACTGAAAGAAGAAGCTTTGGCGGCAGATCTTTTGATCACCGCGGCGGACACGCCGCCGGCAGTCGATGCCGCCTGCGTTCTCGCCGCCAACCACTTTTGGGGCGAGCAGGAGCAAAATCCCAATGCCTTTCTGCTTTCCTACGCAGTAGGCAAAGATTTTGCCATCCCCATCAATTAACACGGAAAGGAGGGGCTTTTATGCGCTTTGAATCGGAAAGCGAGCTTGTAAAACACATCAAAAACGACCCGGTTTTGCCGGTCTATCTTTTGTACGGGCAGCAGAACTTTCTGGTCCGCCTGTATGCCAAACGGCTGCGGGAAAAAGCGGTCCCCCCTTCTCTGACCGATTTTAACTTTACCGCTTTCGAAGCTAACCGCACCGATATCGACGAGGTGTCCGACGCGCTGGAATCGGTCTCTTTCATGGGCGGCACCCGTCTGGTGCAGCTGACCGATCTGGATGCGGACAAGCTTTCTTCCACCGAATGGGCAAAGCTGCAGGAACGTCTGCAGGAGATCCCCGAGGATACGGTCCTGGTCATCAGCCAGCAGAATGTGGCGGTGGACCCCAAAAAGTCCGCCCGCTGGCGGGCCATCCTGAAACAGGTGGAAAAACTCGGTGCCTGCGCCGTTCTGGACGGCCGCTCCCGTCGGGAAACGGTGCGCTTTCTCATCGCCCTGTGCGAGAAAAACGGCTGCGACATCGATCCGCAGCTGTGTGAAGATATCATCGACCGCTGCGGCGACGATCTTTTGGTGCTGGGGCAGGAAATGCAGAAGCTCTGCGCCTACACCGGTGAAGGGACCGTCCTGCCCGAAGCGGTGGAAAAGCTGTGCATCCGTCAGCTGGATGCCAACGTTTTCGATCTTGCCCGCCGGATCCTGGCGGGGAATCTCTCCTCCGCTTTGGAGATCCTGCAGGAGCTTTACGACATGGGCTCCGAACCCATCGCTGTTTTGGGTGCTTTGAACACCTCTTTTATCGATCTGTACCGCTGCAAGACCGCCCGGGAGCAGGGACTTTCCCAAAGTGACGTCACCGCCGCCTTTTCCTACCGGGGTCGGGAATTTCGGGTGAAAAACGCTATGCGTGACGCAGACCGTTTTTCCCGCAAAAGACTGGCCGGCTGTCTCTTTTTGCTGGCGCAGTGCGACCATAAGCTCAAATCCGCCCGCGCCGACGGACAGATCCTTTTGCAGGAAACACTGACCCGGCTGTTTCTGCAGCTGCACAAAGGGGAGGGACTGGCATGATCTGTCTGACACAGGCCGTTGTGGTGGAAGGAAAGTACGACAAGATCCGCCTTTCTTCTCTGATCGACGCACCGATCTTTGTGACCGACGGCTTTCGCATTTTTAAAGATCGGGAAAAGCTGGCGCTTTTGCGCCGTCTTGCCAAAGAGCAGGGGCTTTTGATCCTGACCGATTCCGATGCCGCCGGCTTTAAGATCCGCGGGCATATCAAAGGCGCCATCAAAGAAGGCAAGGTCTACCACGCCTACATCCCGCAGATTCTGGGAAAGGAATCCCGCAAAAAGCAGCCTTCGAAAGAGGGCACCCTCGGTGTGGAGGGCATGGAGCGGTCGGTGCTGGAAGAAGCCCTTCGCAAAAGCGGCATCCTTTTTGCCGACGGACCGAAAAAAGATCCGGTCACCCGCATGGATTTTTACGAGGCAGGGCTTTCGGGCGGCGAAAACAGCGCCGAAAAACGACAGGCGCTGTTGAAAACGCTGGAACTGCCGTCCTACCTTTCCTCTTCCGCCTTGCTCGAGGCGGTCAACGCCCTGATGAGCCGAGAAGAATTTCTCGAAACCGTCGCGCGAAAACTTTAGTTTACTGTAAAAGGAGGGACTATCATGGAAATGACATCGCTGAGCTTTTTATATCTGTTTCTGCCCGTTTCCCTGGCAGTCTTTTACCTTTGCCCGAAAAAAGGACGGCCGGCCGTTTTGCTGACGGTGTCGGTCTGCTTCTTTTTGCTGCGTGACCCGGCAAGCCTTCTGCTTGCGTGGGTCAGCGTTACCGTCGACTATCTGCTGGGCAGACTGATGGAGCGGCACGACGAAAAATATGCCGTCCGTTACGCCATCTCCGCCGGCATGGTGATCAAAAACCTGGCGCTGTTTCTTTTGGTCTCCATCTACTGTCAGATGAACGGACTGACCGCTCCGCTGGGGCTGGCGGTCTGGTCCCTGCTGGGACTGAGCTACGGCGTGGACATTTACAACGGCGAAGCGCTGTACGAGCATGACTATCTGCGTTTTCTGCTGGCTCATCTTCTGTTTTGCAAGCTTCCCGCCGGTCCTTTGCCCCGCTACCGCTGGATGCACGACGAGCTGACCGTGAAGCCGGTGGACCCGGTGCAGGTAGCCAACGGCGTGTGTCTGTTTCTGCAGGGCATTGCCAAACAGGTGATCCTGGGCGTTCCGCTGCAGCGGCTGTACCGGACCATCGTAGGCTTTTACGGTCCGGAACACTCGGTCTTTTCCCTGTGGCTGATGCCGCTGTGCGCCGCCATGAGCCTGTACTTTACCCTGTCGGGCTACTGCGACATGGCGCGGGGTCTGGGCGGGATGTTCGGTGTCCGCCTGCCGAGAAACTTCTACTATCCGTACCAGTCCCGCTCGGTCACCGATTTTGTGGGACGGTTTAACATCTCGGTCACCGATTATCTCAAAACCTACATCTATCACCCGCTGGGCGAGGACAGCGGCGGCTTCCTGTCCGCCTCTCTCAACATCGGCGTTGTGACCCTTTTGTGGGGACTGTGGTTCGGTTTTCGCATCAACTATCTGCTGTGGGGCGCCTTTTTCGTCCTGCTGATCTTGCTGGAACGGCATCTGTGGGGCAAGTTTTTGATGAAGATCCCGGTCTTTTTCCAGCGCATCTACACCTTTTCGATGGTCCTTTTGTCCTTTGTCATCTTTAACGGCAACAGCGTGGGACAAAGCTTTTTCTTCTTCAAAGGGATGCTGGGCATGGAAAGTCTGCCCTTTACCACGCCGCCCATTTTATATCTGGCAAGCCAGTACGCTCCCTATCTGATCCTGTCGGTGATCTTTTCCACCAGTCTGCCCCATTCGGTCAAGCTGGCGGTGAAAAAACGGTCCGACACCCTTTCCGCCCTGATCGCTGCTTTGGTCTACGGCATTTTGCTGTTTATCTGCACCGGATTTATTCTCCATCCGTAATTTTTCGAAAGGAGGGCTATTATGGCCGCACGAAAATTTCTCGCGCTGTTTTTATGTCTGCTGTTTACCGTTCCTGCGGCGATGATCGCCTTTTCAAAGCAGCAGGATCTCCCCTCGGTCCCGTCCCTTTCTTTCCTTTTGAACGGCACCGCCGCCGAAAAAATCGAAGCGCAGCTGACCGAAAACTTTCCCGGGGCTGACAGACTTTGCGATCTCACCGCGTCGATCCAGACCTTTCTCGGACGCAACCAGCAAAACGGCTGCTTTTACTCCGAGGACGGTATTTTGGAAAACCTCGACGAAGCCAGCGACACCGTGACCCAGATCAACCTTTCCGCGCTGGCCTCTTTCTCGCAGGAGACCACGGCGCCCTGCTTCTTTCTGCTTTTGCCCACCAGTGCCGCCATCGAGCAGAGCAAGATCCCGGATTTCGCGCTGGAATCGCTGTTCAACCAAAAGCAGTACATCCAGAACTGTTACAGCGCCCTTTCCTCCAGCATCCGCACCATCGACGGGTACGGCGCTTTGTTCCCCCATCAGAAAGAATATCTCTACTACCGCACCGAGTCGGCGCTGACCGCCGGCGGATGCTACTATCTGTACGCCGGTGCCGGAGAAAAGCTGGGCTATTCCGCCCGCTCGATGGACGAGTTTTCGGTGGCCCATTACGCCCACGATCATCTGGGCGATCTGGCGGAGAAGGTCCCCTACTCCCACGTGAAGGGTGATGTGGTCTCGCTGTTTTACTACGACAGCCCCAAGCACAGAATCCGCATCAGCCCCGACCCGCTGCACCGTTCCTCGACCTTTTCGCTGTACGACCCTCAGACTGCCGATCCGGAGGATCCTTTGTCGATCCATCTGGGCAGCTATCCGGTCTGTGATCTTTCTCTCGAGGGCACTTCCAACGAAAAGCGGCTTTTGGTCTATACCGATTCCTCCTGCGACCCGCTGTTTCCCCTGCTGGCCAGCCACTACCAATACATCCGGGTGGTGGATCTTATGCAGGTGACCGACGCGGAACTGGAACGCATCCGTCCCGACGGCTACGATCAGGTGCTGTTTTGCTTTTCGGTCGGCTCTTTCGGCTACGACCGAACGGTGGGAAACCGACTGGGATGATCCTTTGGCAAAATAAAAACCCCCGGCATGCCGGGGGTTTTTTATTCTCTCCGTTTATTTCCCGCAGGAATCGATCAGCCATTTGAACAGCCCGACGAATTCATCAAAGCGCTGCGCCATATTCTCCGGATGGAACTGGACCGCCAGGATCTTTTTCTCCCGGCACTCCATCGCCTCGGGGATGCCGTCTGCGGCGCGGGCAGTGATCGTAAACATCTCGGGAACGTCTTTGACCGCCTGATGGTGGAAGGTGTTGGTCATGATTTTGTCTTTGCCAAAGATCTCTTTCATCAGGCTGCCTTCTTCCAGCATCACGCTGTGGAAGGGCTCATCTCTGGCATCCATGCTGCCGCCGTGGGCCTGAACGGTCTTGTACTGCGAGGGGATATCCTGGATCATTTTGCCGCCGAAGGCAACGTTGGCGACCTGCATGCCGCGGCAGATGCCAAAGACCGGCTTACCTGCTTTTACGCAGCCGCGGATCATTTCCATCTCGAAATAATCCTGATCCATATTAAAGTAGCTCATGCCACGGACCGGGTCCTCGCCGTACAGATGGGGGGCAATGTCGCCGCCGCCGGGGCACAGATAGCCGTCGATGGAATCGATGTACGAAGCGATCATCTCGTCATCGGTAGTAACAGAAAGGACCATCGGCGTGCCGCCTGCCATCCATACGGATTTGACATAGTCGCCGCCAACGGTGAACATACCGCGGGGGCCGGATTTTTTGGAAAAGCTGCCGGTAATACCGATCACAGGTTTTTTACTCATATCTGTCTCCACCTTTTTTGTAAGATTGATTTCATGGATTTACCGAAAGTATAGCACAGTTTGACCGCTCCCGCAACAATCACGGCGGACATTTGCCCGCACAGGAAGGAAAATTTTCTTTCCGAAAGGGGAAAATCTTGAGAATCCCCCTCAAAATATGCTATACTGATGTATCATCCGCAGGAAGGAGCCATTTTTATGTTTTTAAACATTTTTGACAGCCACACCCACAGTGACACTTCGTGGGATGCCAGACATTCCATCACCTTTCTGTGTGAGACCGCGGTGAAAAAAGGCATTTTGGGCTTTGCCATCACCGACCATGTGGAGATCAACGAGTTTTACTCCCGCAACATCGAAAAGCGCATCCGGCAGGGGCATTTCGAGATGCTCAAGGCCCGCGCCGCCTTTGGACAGAGCCTGATCCTTTCCTACGGCATCGAGCTGGGGCAGATGACCTACGACATGGACCTGACCCGCAAGGTCCTTTCCATGGTGGACCGGGATTTTGTGCTGGCATCGCTGCACTGCATCCGCGGCAGTGAGGATTTTTACTACATGAACTTTGAGGGCACCGATCCCTACGCCCTTTTGGCGGAGTATTACGAAGAGCTCATCGCCATCGCCAAGCTGGGACTGTTCGATTCCATGGCGCACATCAGCTATCCGGTCCGCTACATGAACGGCAACTACGATCTGGGGGTCGATCTGACCCGGATGGACGATCATATCGAAACGCTGCTGCGCATCTTGGCGCAAAACGGCAAGGCGCTGGAACTCAACACCTGCGGCATGCGGGAAAAGATCGGCGAGCCGTCGCCGACCCTTCGTTACCTCAAGCGCTTTCGGGAGCTGGGCGGCGAGTTTCTGACCATCGGCTCCGATGCCCACAGCGCCGACGTGATCGGCGCCGGTATTCAGGAAGGGATGGCTCTCGCGAAAGAAGCGGGATTCGATTATTTTACATTTTATAAAAAGCGGCAGCCCCGTCTGCTGCAGATCTATTAGGAGGAACCTGTATGGACCGTCTGCTTACCTTATTGCAGAACAACGCCCGTCTTTCCAACCGGCAGCTGGCAGTGATGCTGGGCCGCGAAGAGGACGAGGTGGCAGCTGCCATTGCGCAGTATGAAAAAGATGGCGTGATCCGCGGCTATCAGGCCGTGATCGACTGGGACAAAACCGAAACGCCTACCGTTTTTGCCCGCATCGAGATCAAAGTCACCCCCAAAAAGGACTTTGGCTTTGAGGAGATCGCCCGTACCATCATGGAACTGGAGGAGGTCCAGTCGGTCAGCCTGATGAGCGGCGGCTACGACCTTGCGGTGACCGTGTCGGGACGGGGCTTTCGGGATATCGCCATGTTTGTGGCGCACCGGCTGTCTCCCATCGAGTCGGTCAATTCCACCGCCACCCACTTTATTCTGAAAAAATACAAAGAGCGCGGCATCGTCTTTGAAGAAGAGGTCAAGGACGAGAGGAGGATGGGTCTGTGATCGATTACGGAAAAATCCTTTCGCAAAAGGTGCTCGGCATCAAGCCCTCGGGCATCCGCCGCTTTTTCGACATCGCCGCCGAAATGGAGGATGTCATCTCCCTCGGGGTCGGCGAGCCGGACTTTAAGACCCCCTGGTCCATCCGTCACGCAGGCGCCGAAAGTCTGGAAAAGGGACGGACCTGGTACACTGCCAACGCCGGACTGATGCCGCTTCGTGAGGAGATCTGCCACTATCTGCTGCGCCGGTTCGATCTGTCCTACGACCCCAAGGAAGAGGTCCTGGTGACCGTCGGCGGTTCCGAAGCCATCGACATCTGCATCCGTGCCCTCATCGACCCGGGGGACGAGATCCTGATCCCCGAGCCCTGCTTCGTGGCTTATTCCCCCATGGGCGCCCTGGCCGATGCCAAGGTCGTTCCCATCCCCACAAAGGCCGAGGACGGCTTTCGTCTGACCGCACAGCAGCTGCGGGATGCCATCACCCCCAAAACCAAGCTGCTGGTGTTCCCCTTCCCCAACAATCCCACCGGCGCGGTCATGCGCCGGGAGCATCTGGAGGAGATCGCCCAGGTGCTGCGGGGGACCGATATCATCGTTTTGTCCGACGAGATCTACGCCGAGATGACCTTCGGTCAGGGTCGGCATGTTTCCATCGCAGAGCTGGACGGTATGCGTGAGCGCACCGTTGTGGTCAACGGCTTTTCCAAAGCCTATGCCATGACCGGATGGCGCCTCGGCTATGCCGCCGGTCCGGCGCCCATCATCGCCCAGATGACCAAGATCCATCAGTTCGCCATCATGTGCGCCCCCACCACCAGCCAGTACGCGGCGGTGCAGGCCCTTCGCAGCTGCGACAATGAGATCGAGTCCATGGCGGTACAGTATGATATGCGCCGCCGTCTGGTGGTGGATTCCTTAAACGAGATGGGGCTGACCTGCTTTTCCCCCGAGGGTGCCTTTTACGTGTTCCCCTCCATCCGCTCTACCGGACTTTCCTCCGCAGAGTTCTGCGAAAAGCTGCTCTACGCCCAAAAGGTCGCGGTCATCCCCGGCGACGCCTTTGGCGAAAGCGGCGAGGGCTTTGTCCGCATCTCCTACTGCTATTCGGTAGACTATCTGCTGGAAGCGTTAAAACGCATCCGCCTGTTTTTGCAGGAGCTGAAAAACCAATAAAAAAAAGGGCCGTTTGGCCCTTTTTCCGCTTTTTTATGAAAGGAAGTGGCATTTTGCCGGCTGTCAGCGTACTGAAAACACCCTCCTACGACCCATCTGTCCTTGCCCGCGCGGTGGACAGTCACTTTGCGTTTTTAAATCTGGATTCCCTGATCGAGCCTTCGATGAAGATCGTCATAAAGCCCAATCTGATCATGCGCCGTGCCCCCGAAGAGGGAGTCACCACCCATCCAGCGCTGGTGGCGGCCATCGTGAAAAAGCTGCGGAGTCTGGGCTGCCAGAACATCCTCATCGCCGAAAGCGGCGGCGGACCCTACACCGAACCGCTGCTGCGCTCGCTGTACAAGGGCTGCGGCTATACCGCTATGGCGGAAGAAACGGGGGTCCCTCTCAACTACGGCACCGGCTCCCGTGAGGTGGAGGGCGAGGGCAGGATCACCCGCCGCTTTACGGTCATCGACCCCATCGCCGAGGCGGACCTTGTGATCAACGTCTGCAAATTAAAGACCCACGGCATGACCATGATGAGCGCCGCGGTCAAAAACCTGTTCGGCGCCGTTCCGGGACTGATGAAGCCGGAGCTGCATATGCGCTATCCGGAAAAAGAGGAATTCTGCCGCATGATCCTGGATCTCAACGCCGCCATCCCCAACGTGATCAGCTTTGTGGATGCGGTGGTCGGTCTCGAGGGGGACGGTCCCACCGGCGGCACCCCCAAAGAAGTGGGGCTGACCCTTTGCTCTGCCGATCGCTACGCGCTGGATCTGGTCAACGCCGCCGTTTTGGGCATGAAGCCGGCGGAGATCATTATGCTGCGCCAGTCCATCGAGGACGGTCTTTGCCCCGCCGACCTTTCGCAGATCACCCTTTTGGGCGACGTTCCCGCCGATGCGCTTTGCGCCGCGGGACCTTTCCAGCCGCCCCGCTCCAAGCAGACCGACTTCACCTCCCACTTTCCGGCGTTTTTGCGCCCGACGGTGAAAAAGGTCACCAAGCTGATCCAGCCCAAGCCGGTGATCCGCAAAAAAGACTGCATCGGCTGCGGAAAATGCGCCGAAAGCTGTCCGGCACACACCATCCGCATCGAAAACCGCATCGCCGTCATCGATCGTACCGCCTGCATCCACTGCTTCTGCTGTCACGAGATGTGCCCCAAGCAGGCCATCGACATCAAGCGGCTGAGCGTATTTCGTCTGTAAAACAAAGAAAAGCACCGCAAAGGCGGTGCTTTTTTCGTTTATTCTCCGTAGTTTACGTCGATGGGCAGACTGGCGATGCCGTTTAAGTCCATCCCCGCCAGATGACCCGCCTCGAACTCGTAAAAGCCCTGGGCGCCGATCATGGCGGCGTTGTCGCCGCAAAGGGACAGGGGCGGCTGATACAGCTTCCAGCCGTGTTTCTGACACTCTTTTTCCATGCGGCTGCGCAGACCGGAGTTGGCGGAAACGCCGCCGGCGATGACAACGGTCTCATAGCCGAACTCCTGCGCCGCCTTTACGGTGCGGTCGGTCAAAATCTCCACCACCGCGTTCTGAAAGGATGCGGCCAGATCATCGGTGTTCACGGTCTCGCCCTTTTGAGAGGCGTTATGCAAAAGATTCACCACCGCCGTCTTGAGCCCCGAAAAGCTAAAGTCGTAGGGGCTGCCCTCCACCCTGGGACGGGGCAGCTTATAGGCGGCAGGGTCACCGTTGTGCGAAGCTTTATCCAGAAAAACGCCGCCGGGATAGGGAAAGCCCATGGCACGGGCCGCCTTGTCAAAGGCTTCGCCCGCCGCGTCGTCCCGGGTGCGGCCGATGATACGGAATTTGGTATAGTCCAGCACCTCGATCAGATGGCTGTGTCCGCCGGAGACCACCAGACAAAGAAAGGGCGGCTTCAGATCCGGATGGGCGATATAGTTTGCGGCAATATGTCCGCGGATGTGATGCACCGGTACAAGGGGCTTTCCGGTGGAAAGGGCCAGTCCCTTGGCGAAGTTGACCCCCACCAGCACCGCGCCGATCAGCCCCGGCGCGTAGGTCACGGCGATACCGTCCACCTCGCCGAGGGTCATGCCCGCGTCGTCGAGGGCCTTTTGGGTCACGGCAATGATGTTTTCGGTATGACGGCGCGAGGCGATCTCCGGCACCACGCCGCCGTACTGACGGTGCTCTTCCACCTGCGAGTTGATCACCGACGAAAGGACCGTCCGCCCGTTTTCCACAATGGCGGCGGCGGTCTCGTCGCAGGATGATTCGATTGCTAACAGTCTCATTTTACTTCCTCCCGTTTCAGCTGTCGGGTCATCAACAGAGCGTCTTCTCTCGGCTCCTGATAATAGTTTTTGCGGATGCCCACCTCGGAAAAGCCGTATTTTCGGTACAGATTCTGGGCGGGGATGTTGCTCATACGCACCTCGAGGGTGAGAAAGGAAAGCCCCGTTTCCTCCCCAAAAGCAACGGCATCTTCGATCAGGGCGGAAGCTACGCCCATCCGCCGTGCCCCGGGGGCGGTGGCGATGTTGGCGATATAGCCCTCGTCCAGCACAAAATGCAGACCCAGATAGCCCAAAAGCTGCCCGTCCTCGCTTTCGGCTACCCGAAAGCGGGCGCCGGGGTTTACCAGCTCATAGGAAAAGGCGTCGGCGCTCCAGGGGTCGGAAAAGCAGATCTGTTCCAGATGCGCCAGCTCGGGCAGGTGGCGCTGCTGCATCGGTAAAACACGAAAATTCATAAAAACCTCTTGCTATTTGGCGTCGTACCAGCTTTTTCCCACATTGCAGTCCACGATCAGCGGGACCTTCAGCTGCACCGCTTTTTCCATCTCCTGCTGCAGCAAAAGTCTCGCTTTGTCCACGTCGGACTCAGCCGCTTCGATGATCAGTTCATCGTGTACCTGCAGGATGATGCGGGCATCGAGCTTTTCTTTTTCCAGCCGCTGCGCCGCTTTGACCATGGCGATCTTGATGATGTCGGCAGCAGTGCCCTGAATGGGGGTGTTCATCGCCACCCGCTTGCCAAAGGCCTGCAGATTCTTGTTGGTCGCGGTCAGCTCCGGCAGATACCGGCGGCGGTAAAACAGGGTCTGGACAAAACCGTGTTCGGTGCCGTATGCCACAATGTCGTTCATATATTTCTGCACGCCCGAATAGGTGCGCAGATAGTCCTTGATGTATTTGTCCGCTTCGGCCACCGATACGCCGATATCCTGCGACAGGCTGAAGGCGCCGATGCCGTAGACGATACCGAAGTTGACCGCCTTGGCTCTCGAGCGCATCAGCGGCGTTACGAACATGGGCGGCTGGTCAAAGACCTGCGAAGCGGTCATGGTGTGGATGTCGGTGCCGTCGAGAAAGGCCTGCTGCATGGTCTTGTCGTCCGCCACATGGGCCAGCACCCGCAGCTCGATCTGGGAATAGTCGGCATCCACCAGAAGATAGCCGGGGCGGGCTTTGAAGAATTTGCGCAGATTGGAGCCCAGCTCGGTCCGAACGGGGATGTTCTGCATATTGGGCTCGGCGGAGCTGATCCGTCCGGTGCGGGTCTCGGTCTGGTTAAAGGAGGAATGGATCCGCCCATCCTCGCCGATCAGCTTCATAAAGCCGTCCACATAGGTGGATTTCAGCTTGGTATAGCTGCGGTATTCTAATATTTTTGCCACGATGGGGTGCTTATCTTTGAGGAAATCCAGCACGTCCGCATTGGTGGAATAGCCAGTCTTGGTCTTTTTGCCGGCGGGCAGCCCCAGCTTTTCAAAGAGGATGACCCCCAGCTGTTTGGGCGAAGCGATGTTGAACGGCTCCCCTGCCAGCGCATAGATCTCGTTTTCCAGCGCAGAGATCCGTTCTGCCATATCCTGACCAAAGGCGACCAGCTCTTCTTTGTCGATGCCAAAGCCCTCTTCTTCCATCTGCGCCAGCACACGGGAAAGGGGGATCTCCACCTCGCACAAAAGGTATTCCTGCCGGTTTTCGGTGATCTGCGAAAGCATCGGCTCTTTCACCGCCAAAAGTCTCGCCAGATCGGTGAGGACTTCTTCGAAGCCCTCCTGCTCGGGCAGGCGGACCGACCGGCTGCCGTACTCGGCGGCCAGGCGCTCGGGATCGTAGTCCGAGGCGGTGGGATTGAGCAGATAGCCTGCCAAAGCCGCATCGAAGCGGATATTTTCCGCGGTCAGACCCTTCTGCAGCACCCAGCGGTACAGCGGTTTGGACTGTGTCACCGCTTTGGGTGCCGGGTCGGAAAGGACGGTTTTCAGCCTTTCGTCCCCGTCGGTCAGGAGGGCAACGCGCACGCCATCGGAGACGGCGAAGCGGGTAAAATCAGCATTTGCGGTCAAAAACAGCTCGTTTTCGCCGCCCAAAAGAGCGGAAATATCACAAATTTCCAAGGTTTTCTGCGGTTTTTCTTCGGTTTTTTCCATTTTTTCCGCATCGGGATGCAGCCCCAGCCGCTCGATCATGGAGAACATCTCCAGTCGGGCAAAGGTGGCTGCGGCTTTTTCGTGGTCCGGCTCACGGCGGGCATAGCTTGCCATATCGGTATCCACCGGCGCGTCCAGACGGATGCGGGCCAGATCGCGGCTGAGATACGCCACGTCACGGTCTTTTTCCAGCTTCTGCTTCACCGCCGGGCGCAGACCCCCGTCCTCCAGATGCTCATACAGGTTATCCAGATCGCCAAAATCATGGATCAGGGCGGTGGCGGTTTTTTCGCCGATGCCCGCAACGCCGGGGATGTTGTCGGAGGAGTCGCCCATCAGCGCTTTTACATCGATGAGCTGATGGGGGGTAACGTTGTATTTTTCCTCGATGGCGGCAATATCGTAGAGGGTCGACTCGGGTCTGCCCATTTTGGTGGTGGCAAGGCGCACATGGACCTGTTCGGTGACCAGCTGCAGCGCATCCCGGTCGCCGGTGGCGATAACGCACTCGCCTCCCTGTTCCTGACAGGCACGGGACAGGGTGCCGAGGATGTCGTCCGCCTCGTAGCTTTGACATTCCACCACCGCAAAGCCCAGATCGCCCAGCAGCTCTTTTAATACGGGAAGCTGCTGCGCCAGCTCTTCGGGCATCCCTTTTCGCCCGGCCTTGTAGCCGTCGAATTGTTCGTGACGGAAGGTCGGACCTTTTTTATCGAAGGCGATGGCGATATGATCCGGCTCGGTCTCCTGCATCACCCGCAAAAGGATGGTGAGAAAGCCGTAGATGCCATTGGTATAAAAGCCCTCTTTTGTGGTCAAAAGCTTGATGCCGTAAAAGGCGCGGTTCAAAACGGAGTTTCCGTCAACAGTTAAAAGTTTCATCGTGATTCTTCCTCTATCCAATCTTCTACATTCCCGCAGCGCAGATCGATCTTTTGGTCGGTCTGTTTGTCCACCAGCCGAACGTACCATGCCGGCTCGCCGGGATACGGTCCGCCCACCTGTACACAGTAGCGGTCATCCACCTCGTAGACCCGGATGCAAAGACCGTGCCCTGCCTCGATGTGTTCGTATTTTTCAAAGTCTGCCCAGTCCAGCGCTTCTCCCTTTTGGCTGAGGCGGATCACTTTTTCCATCGTCAGCTCTTTTGATCCGCATCCGGGCAGGAAAAACCAAACCGCACCCAGAACAAGAAGAATCCCAAGAAGAACACAGACCGCTTTTTTCAACCGGATCATCCCTTCAAAAATCTTACCTTTTATTTTACCCCATTTTGAGCTTTCTTTCAATTCCCAAAGTCCCTTTTCGGTTGCGCGGCGGCAGGATTTTTGATAAGATGAAAGCTGGAAAACAGGAGGAACGCTCTATGACCATACAAATCGGAAACGTAACCTTAAAAAAGACCGCGATGCTGGCACCTTTGGCCGGTGTGGCGGACCGCGCCTTCCGGGAGGTCTGCCGAAAAAGGGGCGCCTGCTATTCGGTGGGCGAGATGACCAGTTCCAAGGGTCTTACCTATCAGAATAAAAAGACGGCGCAGCTTTTGTGTCTGGGCGAAACGGAACGCCCCGGCGGCATCCAGTTGTTCGGCGACGAGCCGCTGACCATGGCAAAGGCCGCCGAGCTGTCCATGGAATATGCACCGGACATCATCGATATCAACATGGGCTGTCCCGCACCGAAGGTGGCGGGAAACGGCGGCGGCAGCGCTTTGATGCGAAAGCCGCAGC
>JAFQTW010000078.1 GCA_017408855.1 Oscillospiraceae bacterium
CATGGGATTCCCCCGATAATCAAAATGATAAGAAAACTTTTCCGGCGGCTTTGCTGCCGAGCGGGCAGTGCCCGCAGCCATGTCGCGGGGAAAGACTGTGTCAAGTCTTGAGCGGTAACCCGCGCGGTCGGTGCGTTGAGGGACATAGGGGGTATGGGATACCCCCCGATAATCAAAATGATAAGAAAACTTTTTCCGGCGGCTTTGCTGACGGAAAAACACGACTTTAGCGACTGACATTTATGTCAGCGCAACCGGGGGTATCGAAAAAAGTTTCTGCCGGAACTTTTTTCGTACATAGGGGGTATGGGATACCCCCTATGGTTTGGCTTTATCGGTTCCAGTATTTGCGGTCAAGGCTGCGGTACTGGACCGCTTCCGCAATGTGGCGGCGGGAGATGACCTCGGCGCTGTCCAGGTCCGCGATGGTGCGGGACACTTTTAAGATGCGGTCGTAAGCACGGGCGGAAAGTCCCATGGTGTCAAAGGCCCGGGACAACAGGGCGGTGGCGCCGTCGTCCATGGGGCAGAACCGGTTGACCGCCGGAGCAGGCAGGTTGGCGTTGCAGGAAAAGCCCAGTCCCTGATAACGCTGCTGCTGCAGATGCCGCGCGGCGTTGACCCGCTGGCGGATAGAAGCGGAGGACTCTTCCTTTTGGGTGGAGACCAGATGCTCGTATTCCACCGGGGCTACCTCGATGTGCAGGTCCAGACGGTCCAGCAAAGGACCGGAGACTTTGGAAAGATACCGTCCCACCGCGTTTTGCGAGCAGGTACACTCCCGAACGGGATGTCCGTAGTAGCCGCAGGGGCAGGGGTTCATGGCAGCGACCACCATCATGGAACAGGGATAGGTCAATGAACCGGAAACACGGGAGATGGTCACCTGCCCGTCTTCGATGGGCTGGCGAAGGACCTCCATGGCGTCGCGGGAAAACTCAGGCAGCTCGTCTAAAAAGAGCACGCCGTTGTGGGCAAGGGAGATCTCTCCGGGACGGGGCACGGTGCCGCCGCCGGACAGTCCGGCGGGAGAGATGGTGTGATGGGGCGCGCGGAAGGGGCGCTGGGTGATCAGCGAAGCCTGCTCGGACAAAAGCCCCGCCACCGAATGGATCTTGGTGGTCTCGATGGACTCCTCGAAGGTCATCTCCGGCAGGATGGAGGGGATGCGCTTGGCGAGCATGGATTTTCCGGCACCGGGGGAACCGATCATCAAAAGGTTGTGACCGCCCGCAGCGGCAACTTCCAGCGCCCGTTTGGCGCCGGACTGCCCTTTCACATCGGCAAAATCGAGGAAGCTGTCGGCAGCAGCGGGTTCGGTCGGGACCGGCTTTGCGGTCTCGAGGGGCTGCCCTTTGAAGTAGTGGTCCAGCAGCTGCTGCACATGGGCGAGGGGGTAGACGTTGATCCCCTTGACCACCGCACCTTCGGCGGCGTTGCCTTCGGGGATAAAGACGTTCCTGAGCCCCATCTCTTTTGCCTGCAGGACCAGTGGCAGCACGCCGTTGACCCGGCGGACCTCGCCGGACAAGGACAGTTCGCCCAAAAACGCCGAGTCGGACAGGTCCGCTTCGAGCATACCGGCGGCGGTGAGGATGCCCATGAAAATGGGCAGATCGTATAAAGCCCCGTCCTTTCGAACGTCGGCGGGGGAAAGGTTCACGATGATCTTGCCTAAGGGGAACGCCATGCCGCAGTTGCGGATGGCGGAACGGACCCGGTCACGGGATTCTTTGACCGCCGCACCGGGCAGACCCACGATCTCAAAGGCGGGCATGGATTGGGACAGGTCCACCTCTGCCTGTACGGGATAGGCGCGCAGACCCATCAGTCCCATGGAATTGACCGAAGAAAACATACCGATCCTCCTTCGGGATTTGATAAAATCAGTATACTCCTTTCCTGTGGGGATGACCAGCTTTTTTGTTTTTGAAAAAGGAGGGGTGGGACAAAAACGGGAAAATGAGTCGAAAAATGTGTATTTGTCCCATCAAACAGGGGAAAAGGAAAGAAAGTTTTGTCTGGGATGACGAAAAAACAGTTGAGAAAAGCGTTTGTCTGCGGTATACTGAATTAAGATGGACAGTTATGTTCCGAAAAAAAAGTGGAGGCGAGTTTTATGACAGAAAAAATGCAGTACGACCGCTGGCTTGCATATCCTTTGGAGGATGCGGCTCTGAAAACCGAGCTGGAGAGCATTGCCGGCAAAGAAGAGGAGATCTTTGACCGTTTCTACACCGAGCTGGCCTTTGGTACCGCCGGTCTGCGCGGCGTTCTGGGCGCAGGCACCAACCGAATGAATATCTATACCGTCCGCAAAGCGACCCAGGGCATGGCGGACTATCTCAACGAAAAATATCCCGAAAGCGCCATTGCCATTGCATACGACTCGCGCATCAACTCGCGGCTGTTTGCTGAGGAGACTGCCAAGGTCATGGCAGCCAACGGCATTACCGCTTATCTGTACAAAGAGCTGATGCCCACTCCCGCGCTGTCCTTCGCGGTACGTGATCTGGGCTGTCAGGCAGGTGTAATGGTCACCGCCAGCCACAACCCCGCCAAATACAACGGCTACAAAGCCTACGGTCCCGACGGCTGTCAGATGACCGATGAGGCTGCCAACGCTGTTCTGGAGAAGATCGGCCACATCGACATCTTCGACGGTGTAAAGGTTGCCGATTTCGATAAGGCTCTGGAAGAGGGCAAGATCGTTTACATCCAGCAGGATCTGATCGACCGCTATCTGGATGCGGTTTACGCCCAGTCCATCCGCAAAGGCATCTGCGCTGACAGCGGCATGAAAGTGGTCTACACCCCCCTCAACGGCGCCGGTAATATGTGCGTTCGCGCCATCCTCGACAAGATCGGCGTAAAAGACGTGATCCCGGTCAAAGAGCAGGAGATGCCGGACGGCAACTTCCCCACCTGCCCCTATCCGAACCCCGAGATCCGTGAGGCGCTGCAGAAGGGTCTGGATCTGTGTGAGATCGAGAAACCGGACCTGCTGCTGGCTACCGACCCCGACTCTGACCGTGTTGGCATCGCGGTTCCCCACAACGGCGAGTATCTGCTTTTGACCGGCAACGAAGTTGGCGTTCTGCTGACCGACTATATCGCAAAATCCCGCATCGAGCTGGGAACCATGCCGAAAGACCCCATCGTGGTCAAGACCATCGTTACCACCTCCATGATCGACCGTGTTGCTGAGACCTATGGTCTGAACGTTGTCAACATCCTCACCGGCTTTAAATACATCGGCGAGCAGATCCTGCGTCTGGAAGAAAAGGGCGAGCAGGAAAGATACATCTTCGGCTTCGAAGAGAGCTACGGCTACCTGTCCGGCGGCTATGTCCGTGACAAGGATGCGGTCAACGGCTCGATGCTCATCTGTGAGATGGCAGCTTACTACCGCAAAGAGGGCAAGACTCTGGCGGACGTTCTGTTCGAGCTGTACGAGAAATACGGCATGCATCTGAACACCCAGGCAAGCTTTACCTGCGAGGGCGCTTCGGGCATGGAGCAGATGAAGGGCATCATGGCCGATCTGAGAAACGCACCCGAAGCCATCTGCGGCAAAAAGGTCCTGTGGGTCAGCGACTATCTGGCTTCGACCAAGACCACCGCTGAGGGCGTTTCCGAGATCAACCTGCCCAAATCCAACGTGGTGGAATTCGGTCTCGAGGGCGACAATGTGATCGTTGTCCGTCCTTCCGGCACCGAGCCGAAGATCAAGGTGTACTTTATGATCAAGGGCAAAGACCGTGCCGAGGCCGAGGCGATGGAGAAAGAATTCCGCGCCGAAATGACCAAACTGATGGGATTTTAGCGGATTTTTCCGGAAAAAATCTTTGGTTTAACTATTGCAAAACCAAAATCTCTGTGTTAAAATACATCTGTTAATTATGCAGAGAGAAAGGAGTGACTAATCCGATGAAACAGGGAATCCATCCCAACTACGTAGAGACCACAATCAAATGTGCTTGCGGTGCCGAGTTCAAAACCCGTTCCACCAAAAAAGACATCAAAGTGGAAATTTGCTCCAAATGCCATCCGTTCTTTACCGGCAGACAGAAACTGGTAGATACCGGCGGCCGTGTTGACAGATTCAACAAGCGTTTCAACAGAAGCGCGAAAGCGGAGTAGGTCACGATTTCGTGAAATAAAGGCGGGCGGCGCAGCAATGTGCCGCCCTTTCTTTTCTGTATGAGAGGTGCAAAGATGTTTCAGCCCTATGTTACCATTGCCGATTATGCCACCGACGAGTTCGTGGAGCGCAAAAGCCGTTTTATCGGGCATATCATGCCGGTGAAGACCGAGGAGGAAGCCCTTGGCTTTCTGGCAAAGATCCGGGCAGAAAACCGGGAAGCGCGGCACAATGTGTTCGCTTACATCCTGCGTGACTCGGGCATCAAGCGGATGAGCGATGACGGTGAGCCCCAGGGGACCGGCGGTGTTCCGGTGCTGGAGGTGCTGGAGCGGGAGGGTCTGACCGATGTTTGCGTGGTGGTGACCCGCTACTTCGGCGGCATTTTGCTGGGCACCGGCGGACTGGTGCGCGCCTATTCCCACGGTGCCAAGATCGCGGTGGATGCGGCGAGAAAAATGCATATGAATCCCTGCACCGTGCTGACTATGCAGTTCGGCTACGACTGGTACGGCAAGATCGGCTACATCCTGCCCCAGTATAACGCCCAGACGCTGGAATCGGACTTTGGCGCCGAAGTGAGCATGAAGATCATGATGACCTCGGACAAGGTCCCTGCCTTTCTCAAGGACGTGCAGGAGCTTTCGGCGGCACAGGTGGTGCCAAGGATCGTGGAAGAAGTCTGCGCCGATCTGGAATGATCCGCAAATGATCGAAAAAAGTGAAAAAAGTTTAAAAAAGAAGCAGGATTTTTCCGCTTCTTTTTCGTATTTATATAACAGGAGAAGAAAAAAGGAGGGCGTTTATGACCATACGCGAGCAGATCCAGCAGCAGGAAAAGGAAATGCTGTCGGCGAAAGCGCAGCTTTCGGCTCTCAGCCGCGGCAGAACGCTGTCCGAAGAGGAGGATCCCTTCCGCACCTGCTTTCAGCGGGACCGGGACCGGATCCTGCACTGCAAAGCCTTTCGGCGGCTGATGCACAAAACGCAGGTCTTTCTAAGCCCCGAGGGGGATCATTACCGCACCCGTCTGACCCACACGCTGGAGGTCAGCCAGATCGCCAGAACGGCGGCTCGGGCACTGCGGCTCAATGAAGATCTGACCGAGGCCATCGCTTTGGGGCATGATCTGGGGCATACCCCCTTCGGTCATGCGGGAGAGCGGGCCTTGAACGAAGTGTGTCCCCACGGCTTTCGGCACTACGAGCAGAGCGTTCGGGTGGTGGAAAAGCTGGAGAAAAACGGTCGGGGACTGAATCTCAGCTGGGAAGTGAAAAACGGCATCCTTTGCCACACCACCGGCGAGATGGCGGCAACCTTAGAGGGGCAGCTGGTCCGTTTTTCGGATAAGATCGCCTACATGAACCACGACGTGGACGACGCGGTGCGGGCGAAGGTGCTGTCCGAAGAAGATCTGCCCTGGGACGTAAAAATGATCCTGGGCAGAACAAAAAACCAGCGCATCACTACGCTGGTCGGATCGATCATCGAAAAAAGCGGCGAGACCGTCGCCATGGACGAAGAGATCTTTCGGGCTTTTCGTATTCTGCAGGACTTTATGTTCGAGGCTGTGTACACCAATCCGGTGGCCAAAGGCGAGGAGTCCAAGGCGGAAAAGGTGGTCAAAAGCCTGTATGCATATTTTGTCAGCCACGAGGAAAAACTCCCTTCAGAATACCGGGCGGTACTGGAAGAGGAGGGCCTTGAGCGGGCGGTGGCCGACTACATCTCCGGCATGAGCGACCGGTATGCCATTTCGCTGTACGGCGATCTGTTCGTGCCGAAAAGCTGGCAGGGGATCCGGGAATAGTTTGGAAGAACAAAGGAGAAAGGAGGGCGTTTATGCTCAGCGAGAGCTTTATTTCGGAACTGAAGGCGAGAAATGACATCGAGGAAGTGATTTCTTCCTATGTGAATGTCAAGCGGCGGGGCAGAAATCTGGTGGGGCTGTGTCCCTTCCATTCGGAAAAAACGCCGTCCTTTACGGTATACCCCGACAGTCAGAGCTTTTACTGCTTTGGCTGCGGTGCCGGCGGTGACGTGGTCACCTTTGTGAAAAAGATCGAGAACCTCGATTACATCGAAGCGGTCAAATCTCTGGCGCAGCGGGCCGGTCTTGCCATGCCCGAGGACGGGTACGACGACAGCTACGCCAAACTGAAAACGAGAGTTTTGGAAATAAACCGTGAGACTGCGCGGTTTTATCATCAGTGCCTCATTTCTCCGGTGGGGAAAAAGGCGCTGGAATATTTGAGAGGACGAGGGCTTTCGGACAACACCATCCGCCGGTTCGGGCTGGGCTTTGCTCCCGAAAGCTGGGACGCGGTCATCAAGCATCTGCGGGGCAAAGGCTTTACCTTTGACGAGATGGCGGCGGCTGCGGTGGCGGTGAAAAGCGCCCGCGGCAGCTACTACGATCAGTTTCGGGGACGGGTCATTTTCCCGATCATCGACATCCGGGGAAATGTCATCGCTTTTGGCGGACGGCTGATGGACGGACAGGGTCCCAAGTACCTGAACTCGCCGGATACGCCGGTGTTTAAGAAAAGCCGCAACCTCTTCGCCTTAAACTACGCCAAGTCCAGCAAGGAAAGCGCGCTGATCCTGGCCGAGGGCTACATGGACGTTGTGGCGCTGCATCAGGCGGGCTTTACCAACGCGGTGGCCACTTTGGGCACGGCGTTGACGGCGGAGCAGGCGAGGATGATCAGTCAGTACGCCGCCGAAGTGGTCATTGCCTACGACTCGGACGGCGCAGGGCAGAAGGCCACCAACCGTGCCATCAACATCTTTGGCGAGATCGGGCTGCCGGTGCGTGTTTTGAAAGTGCAGGACGCGAAGGATCCGGACGAGTTTATCAAAAAGTTCGGCGCCACCCGCTTTAAGATGCTTTTGGAGGGCGCCGGAAGCGCCATGGAATTCGAGATCGCCAAGCTGCGTGCCAAATACGATCTGGATTCGCCCGACGGCAAGGTGGGTTTTTTAAAGGAGTTCGCCGGTTTCATGGCAGGCATCCGCAACCCCATCGAGCGGGATGTGTATGTGACCAAGACGGCGCAGGAACTGGGCGTCGCGAAGGATCCTTTGCTGGTACAGATCAATTATATCATCCGGCAAAGGGCGAAAAGTGACGAGAAAAAGAAAGCCCGGGATCTGAGTGTTTTCGCATCCGGACCCAACGAGCGGCGGGATCCGCAGCGCATGAGCAATCTCAAAGAGGCGCTGGCGGAAGAGCGGCTCATCGGGATCCTGCTGAAAAACCCCGACTATCACGGGGATATTTTAGGAAAGATACGACCCGAAGATTTCGTCACCGATTTTAACCGGGAGATCTTTTCGGTCATCAGCGACCGGCTGGGGCAGAACCGTTCGGTAGAACTGATCGCGCTGTCGGAACAGCTGAGCGAGGAGCAGATGGCCAAGGTCGCGCAGGTGCTGGCCGATTCTGCATCGACCCGTGCCACCCGCAAAGAGGCGATGGATTATGTAGAGACCATCCTTGCGGGGAAAAACCGCAAATCTGCCGCCGAGGTGCAGCAGATGGACCGGGAAGCGCTCAAAGATTATGTGGCGCAGATGGCCAAACGCAAAAAGGAAAACATCCGATAAGGGGGACAGGCCCTTGTCGGTGAAATAAGGTCTGCCGGCTTCACGGGGCGGACCGCTGGCAAAACTTTTCCGTGAAGAGAAATGGGAGAGCATCACTATGGCAGCACAGGAGAAAAAAACCGTCATCCGCGATCTGATCGAGTTGGGTAAATCCAAGGGCAAACTGACCACCAAGGAGATCACCGATGCGCTGGAGGAAATGAACTTTGACGTAGAAAAGGTGGACAAGCTCTACGAGGAACTGGAAGAGCTGAACATCGAGATCATCGAGGATCTGGAGCAGGATATGGATCTGGACCTCAACTCCATCCCTTCGGACAATCATTCGGAGGATCAGGAAGAGGAAGAAGTACCGGCTGAGGGCGTAAACATCGACGACCCGGTCAAGGTATATCTGAAAGAGATCGGACGTGTTCCGCTGCTTTCTTCGGAGGAAGAGATCGAGCTGGCGAAACGGATGGCAGAGGGCGACG
>JAFQTW010000079.1 GCA_017408855.1 Oscillospiraceae bacterium
GGACGGCGCTATCTTAGTTGTATCTGCTGCTGATGGTCCTATGCCCCAGACCAGAGAACACATCCTGCTGTCCCGTCAGGTAGGCGTTCCCTACATCGTAGTATTCATGAACAAAGCTGACCAGGTTGACGACCCCGAGCTGCTCGAGCTGGTTGAGATGGAGATCCGTGACCTGCTGAGCTCTTACGAGTTCCCTGGCGACGATACCCCCATCATTATCGGTTCTGCTCTGGCTGCACTGGAAGCTCCCGATGACATCACCAATGAGGCTTACAAACCCATCCTGGACCTGATGGCTGCAGTTGACGAGTACATTCCTACTCCCGAGCGTAAAGCTGACCTGCCCTTCCTGATGCCCGTTGAGGACGTATTCACCATCACCGGCCGTGGTACCGTTGCTACCGGTAGAGTAGAGCGTGGCCAGCTGAAAACCGGCGAGGAGATCGAGATCGTTGGTCTGACCGACGAGAAGAGAAAAACCGTTGTTACCGGTATCGAGATGTTCAGAAAGATTCTGGACTACGCTGAGGCAGGCGACAACATTGGTGCTCTGCTGCGTGGCGTTCAGAGAACCGAGATCGAGCGTGGTCAGGTTCTGTGCAAACCCGGCTCCATCAACCCCCACACCAAATTCCATGCTAACGTATACATCCTGAAAAAAGACGAGGGTGGCCGTCATACTCCTTTCTTCAACAACTACCGTCCTCAGTTCTACTTCAGAACTACCGACGTTACCGGCGTTATCTCTCTGCCCGAGGGCGTCGAGATGTGTATGCCTGGCGATAACGTAGAGATGGACGTTGAGCTGATCACCCCCATCGCTATCGAGGAAGGTCTGCGTTTTGCTATCCGTGAGGGCGGCAGAACTGTAGGTTCCGGCGTTGTTACCAAAATCAACTAATTAAATTAGTTACAAAAAAGGACCGCAATTGCGGTCCTTTTTGTTTTTCATCAAAAAAGCCCGCTTTTGCGGGCTTTTCTGCTTTTTGGGACTATTTGCAGTAAATATCGATGGCGCGGGACATAAACTGTGCGCAGCCTTCGCCGTGACTGTCGAGATTTTTGGTGAATCGCTCATCGCAGACATACATCTGTCCCAGTCCGTGCAGGATCTCGGGCGTGCAGGTGTACATATTCTCCGAAATATAGTCTCGCCAGTTTTCCACAAGCTCCTGTGCTTCGGTCGATGCGGGATCGGCGCCCTCTCGGGCCAAATCGGCAAATCGGTCGAAGATCGATTCCATGCCGGAGAGCAGATTCTGCCAGTCGGACTTTTGGTAACCGGCGGTCTTTCGCTGGCTTTCGGCGTAGGCCTCGGTATTTCCCCAACGTTGGCGGACTTCGTTTGCATATTCTTCCTGCATTACTCTTGCAGGATCATGTTTCAACAGATCGAAATTCATTTGGCTTCCTCCTTTCAGGGTATTATCGGCCAGACGGATCAGCTCATCCAGGCGCTGCCGCTGCAGCAAAAGCAGCTGCCGGTGCTGATGCAAAGCCTGCCGCTTGTCGAAGGTTGGATCATCCAGGATCTGTGCGATCTCCTTCAGAGAAAAGCGCAGCTCCCGCAGAAACAGGATCTGCTGCAGCCGTTCCAGTTCCTGCTGCCCGTACAGACGGTAGCCGCTGTCGGTGACCGATGCGGGACGAAGCAGACCGATCTCGTCGTAGTAATGCAGCGTGCGGATGCTGACACCGGTCAGGGCAGCAAATTCTTTGACGGTTTTCATGGCGATGACCTCCTTTCAACAACAGCATAGACCATCACGTAAGGGGAGAGTCAAGGGGAAATTTGAAAAAAAGACGGAAACTTTCGTTTCCGTCTTTCCGATTTTTACGGCAGGATCGGCTTGCAGAGGATGCGGTCGATCTTGGTCTCCAGGATGTGATTGGCATGGGCCGCACGCATGATGACCGCAGTGTCGGCACCCCGTCCGGTGCCGCCGATGGCAACGATGGGTTCGTTGGGCGGCAGCAGTCCGCCGTCGGCAGCCATGGTAGCGATCTCCACACAGACCTTCATGCCCTGACCGAAAAAGCGCAGGGTATGGGCGATCATCTCAACGGGAGAAACGCCGCCGAACTTGCTGGTGATGCCGCGCTCCGCACCGCTGAGCGCATGGGAAGCGGCATATACTTTAAAGCCTTTTTTGCTTTCGATCTTGGCGATCATTTCATCGGACAGTTCATTTTTGCCCGGCTCTTTAAAGCCGTACGCATGGGGAACACAGATGACCGAGACTCCTTCCAACTCGGGAAAGGCTTCGGCGGTAAAGCCGGTGGTGGTAGCCAGAACAACGTGGCGGATGCCGTATTCTTTTACGGCCTGAACTGCCAGCTGGACGGTCTGGGCGGTGAACTCTTTGCCGGGTTTTTCAAAATACATCACAAGCGCTCCTTTCACAAACGGTTATTTGGGCATGAAGATGTCGGTCAGGTCGGAGTTGTTGTCGTCACCGATCTTTCCGAACTCATAATTGTAGTCGATCACGATTTTTTTGCAGCGGTCGCAATGCCACGCATCTACGGTAGGCGCCATAAAGTTGGAATAGGACAGAGCCAATTCACCGTGTCCCGCATGGAAGTTGAAGCGGTGACGGCGGGGCGTCCAGAATATTTCACGGGCAGCCTGAATATATCCGGGGGTCATTTCATAGTTGCAAAAGGGACAGCGCATAGAGGATCCTCCTTCGGGGGCTTTTTTCTATCCTACCACAAAACAGGGACAAATGGCAAATTTCTGCGCAAAAAAGCTATTCCTCGGTAAGGTAGACCATGTCACCCTCGTGATAGATCTGCAAAAAACACTCGTAAAACTGCCGCTGTGTCGTGAGATACCCATCTAAGAAGGTTTTGTTGTAGCCGAAGGTCTCGTCCATAACGCAAAGGCCGAAGACGGGAAAGCGGCGGATGAACTCGGAAAGGGACATCTTTTCGCCGGGAAAGGTGCCGAAATTTCCGGTATGCGCCAGCAGATAGGCATAGGAAAAGTCCCAGTCCACCTTGTGAAATTCGATCACGCCTTGCGGCTGCGGCCAGGGGGCTTTTGTTCCGGTCATTCCCGACTGGGTAACAAGGGTCAGACGGTCGCCTTCGGCCCGCAGTTCGATGATGTTATGGTCGTGGAGCGTGTAGGGCGGGTCGATGTTGGGTCGAACAGTACGGATCAAAAAAACGCCTCCTTACAGTAAGTTCCTTTTTATTGTAGCATCCTCTCACACAAAAGGGAAGAGGACACGCTGCCCCGAAAAGCATTGTAAAAAAAGCGATCTTGTGATAAACTAACTTTGTATTGGATTTTTTGCAGTTAGTTTCCGCTTCCGTCCCCTTGGACGGAACGAGGAAAGGAGAAGATACTATGACCGAAGCCCCTTCGATCCAATGGTTTCCCGGCCATATGGCGAAAACCCGCCGCTTGATGCGGGAAAGTTTGCGCCTTGTTGATATCGTCGTCGAGGTCATCGATGCGAGGATCCCCATCAGCAGCCGAAATCCGGATCTTCCGGGTCTTGTGGGATCGAAACCCCGCATCGTGCTGCTCAACAAAGCCGATGCTGCTGACGATAACATCACCAAAGCATGGTGTGATTTTTATAAAGCCAAAGGCATTACCGCCATCCCTACCGACTGCCGCAGCGGAAAAGGCATCAAGCAGTTTGTTCCCGCGGTGAAAGAAGTGCTGCGTCCTTTGCTGGAACGCCGTGCTCAGAAGGGAATGGAGGGCGCGCCCATCCGTATGATGATCGTGGGCATCCCCAATGTGGGCAAATCCTCCTTTATCAATCGGATGGCTGGTTCCCGCCGCACCAAGGTGGAGGACCGTCCCGGTGTGACCCGGGGACGGCAGTGGGTCAATCTGGACAGCGGAATCGATCTGTTGGATATGCCCGGCATCCTGTGGCCCAAGTTCGAGGACAAGCGGGTGGGCGAGTATCTGGCCTTTACCGGCGCGGTAAAAGATGATGTAGTGGACATTGAGCTGCTGGCGATGCGCCTTTTGGAACTTTTAAATGAGCGGTATCATAAGATCCTGTGCGATCGGTACAAGCTTACCGACGAGGAGACTGCTGACATCGAGGCGTACGATCTGCTGGAACTGGTCGCCCGCAAACGGGGGATGCTGCTTCCCGGCGGGCATGTGAATACCGAGCGGGCAGCCATTGCGGTTCTGGATGAGTTCCGCAGCGGAAAGATCGGCAAGATCACCCTGGAGACACCCGAAAAGCCCCAGAAAAAAGAACGTCCCGCACCGGCACCTTTGGAGGAATGACCATGGCAGGAAAGAAACCGGCGGTGGATCTGTACGAGTTTGAACGGACCATCTACGCCATGAACGATTTTGACTGGGTCTGCGGCGCCGACGAGGCGGGCAGAGGTCCGCTGGCAGGACCTGTTTTTGCCGCGGCGGTCATCCTGCCGAAGGACGAAGAGATCCCGGGGCTTAACGATTCCAAAAAGCTGACCGAAAAAAAGCGGGAAGCGCTGTTTGATATCATCTGTGAAAAAGCGGTGGCTTACGCCATCGTTCCGGTAGACGAAAAGACCATCGACGAGATCAACATTCTGGCAGCCTCTATGCTGGGAATGAAACAGGCGGTGGAACAGCTGGCGGTCCGCCCGGACATTGCTTTTATCGACGGAAACCGGGTGCCGAACATGGAGATCCCGGCGCAGGCGGTGGTCAAGGGAGATGCAACCTCCGCTTCCATCGCGGCGGCATCGATTTTGGCAAAGGTCTCGCGGGACCGGTTTATGCTGAAGCTGGCGGAGGAGTATCCCCAGTATGCCTTCGAAAAGCATAAGGGATACCCTACCGAACTGCACTATCAAAAGATCGGGGAATACGGCGTTTCGCCGGTCCACCGAAAGAGTTTTCTCAAAAGTCTGGATGCCCATCTGAAAAAGCTGGTGAAAGAGTAATGTCCACCCGAGCCATCGGTAACCGCGGCGAGGATTTTGCCGCCCAAAAGCTGACTGAAATGGGTTATGCGGTCCGCTGCCGCAACTACTACACGCCCTACGGGGAGATCGACATCGTGGCGGAAAAGGGTTCTGTCATCGCCTTTGTGGAGGTCAAGACCCGCAAAACAGGATCGATCGTCCGACCTGCCGAAGCGGTGGGGAAGGTCAAGCAAAAACGCATTGCCCAGTCTGCCATCTGCTATCTGATGGTGCACCCCTGCGGTTTGCAGCCGCGCTTTGACGTATTCGAGATCGAAACAGAAAAGGGAAGAACCTTTTTTGTCCGGTCATACAACCATATTGAAAACGCATTTGAGGTGAACGATTATGAAAGCATTTGATCTGCATTGCGACACCATTCCGATCATCCGTCGAAACGGCTGGGATCTGGTCAACGACCAGTGCCATGTTTCCATCGACAAATTTGCCCCCTTTGAGCACTATGTGCAGTGCTTCGCCATCGCGGTAAACGACCGTGACCGCGGACAGGTCGCCATCGACTCCTACGAGACCAAGCTGGCATACTGGAAACAGCAGGCGGAGAAATATTCCGACCGCATCTTCTGGGCAAAATCCGGCAAGGAGCTGGAGACCTCGGATAAGCCGATCACCGCGATTTTAACGGTGGAAAACGCCTGCAGCCTGGGCGGTAAATTCGAGCGTGTGGAAAAATTCAAAAAAGACGGTGTTGCTATGATGGGTCTGACCTGGAACAGCACCAACGAGGTCGGTTCCGGCATCAATGAGAACAAAGGTCTTTCCGATTTCGGCAAAGAGGTGGTCAAAGAGATCGAGCGCCTGGGCATGCTGATCGATACCTCCCATCTTTCCGATGCGGGCTTTGAGGACGTGGTCGCTCTGGCGAAAGGTCCCATCGTTGCTTCTCATTCCAATGCCCGTGCCGTTTGCGGACAGATCCGCAACGTGACCGACGAGCAGTTTAAAGAGATCGTTCGCCGCGGCGGATTTATCGGTCTCAACTACTTTGTCAAGTTCATCTGTGATGATCCGGAGAAGGCGAACTTCGACGAGATCTATAAGCATATCGAGCATTTCCTGTCTCTCGGCGGCGAAAAAGCCGTTGCGCTGGGTTCCGATTTCGACGGCGCGAAGATTCCCGAGTGTCTGACCGGTCCGGACAAGAACGCCGAATTCTACGAGTATCTGCTGAAGCGGGGCCTGTCGGAGAGCCTGGTACAGGATATCTTCTACAACAATGCCATGAACGTATTTAAAAAATACGTCCTGTAACCGTACGAAAGGTCGGAAAAGCGGTTTCGGCCATCTGATAAAACTTAATGAGGTGACAATTATGAAAGCATTTGACCTGCATTGCGATACCCTTCTGGGCTGCGTGCGCCACGAACTGGACCTTGTCAACGATCAGCTGCACATTTCTCTGGACAGAATGACCGCCTTTGAGAAATACGTACAGTGCTACGCGATCTTCGTTCCGGATAAATTCCGCGGACAGGGCGCCATCGATTTCTATGAGAATGCCCTCAACTACTACAAAGCACAGACTGCTAAATACGAGGACCGTCTGTTCTGGCCCAAATCCGGCAAAGAGCTGGAGACCGACAGCAAACCCGTTACCGGCATCCTGACCGTAGAGGGCGGCTGCGTTCTGGCAGGCGATCTGTCCCGCGTACAGAAGCTGAAAGACGACGGTGTTGCCATGATGACCCTGACCTGGAACGGTCCCAACGAGCTGGGCTGCGGCACCAGCGAGAACAAAGGCCTGACCGAATTCGGTAAGGCTGCTGTTCAGGAGATGGAGAGAGTCGGTATGCTGGTCGATCTGTCCCACATCTCCGATGCCGGCTTTGAGGATGCCTGCTCGGTCACCTCCAAACCCATCGTGGCTTCCCACTCCAACTCCCGTGCGGTCTGCAACCATCTGCGCAACGTGACCGACGAGCAGTTTAAAGAGTATGTCCGCCGCGGCGGTCTGGTAGGTCTCAACTACTTCGTAGACTTTATCTGCGAGGATACCGACAAAGCCGATTTCGAGTGGCTGTACCGTCACGTCGATCATTTCCTGAGTCTGGGCGGCGAGAAGGTCATCGCGCTGGGTTCTGACTTTGACGGCGCAAAAGTTCCCGAGTGCCTCAATTCCTGCCATAAGAACGAGGATTTCTACAACTTCCTGCTGAAGAAGAACCTGAACGAAGATCTGGTTCGCGATATTTTCTACAACAACGCAATGCGCGTATTTAAAGAATACGTCCTCTAATCGAAGAGGGCGCCGAAGGAGTGACAAAGGTGCCATATCAAAGCACAAGAAATGTTTTGCAGAAAGCAACTGCCAGTCAGGCGATCTTGCAGGGACTTTCCCCCGAGGGAGGACTGTTCGTTCCCGAAAGCCTTCCGGCTTTGACAAAAGAACGGCTGGAAAAGCTGGTGGAGATGGACTATATCCGCCGGGCGCAGGATTTACTGGGAGATTTTCTTGAGGATTTTACCGCGGAGGAAGTTGCTGCCTGCGTAAACGGCGCTTACGGCGGCGAAAAATTCGCCAATGCCAAGATCGCGCCTTTGTCCAAATTAGGCGAGAACACCTATCTGCTGGAGCTGTGGCACGGTCCGACCTGCGCATTTAAGGACATGGCGCTGCAGATGCTGCCCCGTACCATGGCCACTTCTGCCAAAAAATCCGGAAAAGGCGAGGAGATCATCATCCTCGTCGCTACCTCCGGTGATACCGGCAAAGCGGCGCTGGAGGGCTTCTGTGACGTGCCCGGCATCCGAATTCTGGTCTTTTACCCCGAAGAGGGTGTCAGCCCGCTGCAGAAAAAGCAGATGGCGACACAGGAGGGCGAAAACGTCTTTGTAGCCGCCATCGAGGGCAACTTTGACGATGCCCAGTCGGGGGTCAAAAAGCTGTTCACCGACGAAACCGTGCTGTCACAGCTCAAAGAGCAGGGAAGAGTCTTTTCCAGCGCCAACTCCATCAACTGGGGACGGCTGATGCCGCAGATCGTTTACTATGTGAGCGCTTACTGCGACCTTGTGAAAGACGAAGAGATCGCGCTGGGTGACACCGTCAACGTCCGTGTACCCACCGGAAACTTCGGAAATATTCTGGCGGCTTACTACGCCAAAGAGATGGGACTTCCCATCGGCAAGCTGATCTGCGCCTCGAACCGCAACAATGTGCTGGCGGACTTTATGGAAAGCGGTACCTACGACCGCAACCGTCCGTTCTTTGCCACCACTTCTCCTTCGATGGATATTCTCATCTCCTCCAATCTGGAGCGGCTTCTGTTCCATCTGATGGATGAGGATGACAAGGCGGTGGCGGGATTGATGGAAAGCCTTAAAAAAGACGGCAGATACACCGTTTCCGAAGAGATTCTGTCCCGTCTGCAGAAGGATTTTGCCGGCGGCTGCTGCTCGGAAGAGGACTGCGCTGCCACCATCAAGGATCTGTTTGACCGGTACGGCTATCTTTGCGATACCCATACCGCAGTGGCGGTGAAAGTCTGCGAGGAATACCGCAGAAAGACCGGTGACGAGACCCGTACGGTCATCGCGTCTACCGCAAGTCCCTTTAAATTCCCCCATGCGGTTCTGTCCGCGCTGGGCGGCGAGGTAAAAGGGCTGGATGAGTTCGCGGTGGCAGAAAAGCTGGAGCAGGTCTCCGGCTGCGAGATGCCCCGTCAGCTGCGGGAACTGAAGGAAAAACAGGTCCGCTTTACCGACGTATTTTCCAGGGAGAATATGCTGGATGCGCTCAAAAAAGCGCTCAATGACTAAAAAGGTGCGGCGGATTTTTCCGCCGCATTCTTATAAAGAAAGGAGGATGACGATGGCATTATTTGCATTGGGTGACCCGCACCTTTCCTTTGGCTGCCAAAAGCCCATGGATATTTTTCAGGGCTGGCAGGACCATGCTCTTCGCATGGAAGAAAACTGGCGCAAAACCGTTTCGGACAGCGACACGGTCGTGCTGCCGGGGGATATTTCCTGGGCAATGAATTTTACCGAAGCGCTGCCGGATTTTCAGTTTCTGCAGAGTCTGCCGGGAAAAAAGATCATTTCCAAAGGCAATCACGACTATTGGTGGGCAACACGGAATAAACTGGATCAGTTTCTTTTGGCAAACGGATTAGACACCATCGAATTTCTCCATAATAACTGTATCTGTGCCGAGGGCTTTCGCATCTGCGGCACAAGAGGATGGCTTTTCGAAAACGGGCAGCCCCACGACGACAAGGTGCTGGCCAGAGAAGCGGGCCGTCTGCGGATGAGCCTGGAGGCGGCAAAGGACAAAGAAGGCGAGCTGATCGCCTTTTTGCACTATCCGCCGGTCTTTGCGCAGGA
>JAFQTW010000080.1 GCA_017408855.1 Oscillospiraceae bacterium
CGTGCATTTTACCGCCATTACCGATCCGAAATTCAAGACCACCCGCATCTCGGTCAACCTGCTTTTGCCGCTGGAAAAAGAAACGGCGGCGGACCGTGCCATCGTGCCGTTCCTGCTTCGTCTGCGCAGCCGGGACTGCCCGGACTTTACCCGCCTCAACGAAAAACTGTGCGACCTGTACGGCGCTTCGGTGGACGGCGATGTGCGCAAATACGGCGCGTATCAGATCATCAACCTGTCGGTTCAGACTCTCGATGACCGTTACGCCATCGACGGCGAACCGCTGGTCAAAGAGTGCGCGGATCTTTTGTGTTCCATGCTGTTCGATCCTTATTTCGAGAACGGACATTTTTCCGCAGAGGACCTGCGTTTGGAAAAACAGAACCTCATCGACACCATTGAGTCGGAGTTTAATGACAAGAGAGAGTATGCCATCGGAAAATGCATCTCGCTGATGTTTGGCGACAGCCCTCTGGCGGTGAAAAAATACGGCACCCGTGAGACTGCCGAAAAGATCACCGCGGAGTCTGCCACAAACGCATATAAGGACCTGCTGCGCCGCGGCGCTGCCGAGATCCTGTTTGTGGGCGGCGGCGATCCCTCGTCCGCGGAAAAAGTCTTTGCCGACCGCTTTGCCGCCACCGACCGCGACCCCATCGACTACCGCTTTACGATCCCTGCGGCGAAAGCTGACGAGGTCCGCTCCCATCGGGAGGATATGGATCTTGCGCAGGGCAAACTGGTCATGGGCTTTCGCACCGGCGAGGTCCTGTCTGCCGATGAAGTCAACGACATGAAGATGATGGTCGCTTTATACGGCGGAACGCCTTTTTCGAGACTTTTCAAAAACGTCCGGGAAAAGCTGTCGCTGTGCTATTACTGTGCCGCCAGATACGATAAGTCCACCGGTATGATGATGGTGGACAGCGGCGTTGAGACCGGAAACGAGGAAAAAGCGAAAGAAGAGATCCTGCGTCAGCTGAAGGTGGTGCAGGAGGGCGATTTTGAGCAGGATGAGTTGGATTCCACCATTTTGACCATGGTCAACGCGCTCAAATCCACCGTGGATACGCTGGGCGGTCTGGAAAACTGGTATCTGACCCAGATCCTCTCGGGCAGCGATGAGTCTCCCCTTGAGAATGTGGAAAAGATCACTGCCATGACCAAAGAACGGATCCAGTCTGCAGCGAAAAAGATCACCCTGGATACGGTGTTCTTTTTGGCAGGTAAGAAGGAGGGCGAAGAATAATGAATCAGAAGATCGTTTCGGAAAGAGTTGGGGAAAACTACCGCAAGATCCACCATTCTTCCGGTCTGACCATGCTTTTGTACCCGATGGAAGACTTCAGCTCTGCCTACGCCATGCTGACCACCGACTACGGTTCGGTGGATATGACCTTCCGTACCGCGCCGGACAGGGAATTTACCACCATTCCTGCCGGAACCGCTCATTTCCTCGAGCATAAAATGTTCGAAAATGAGGACGGCGACGCTTTTGCCAAATACGCGGCGACCGGCGCTTCCGCCAATGCCTTTACTTCCTTCGACCGCACCTCCTATCTGTTCGGATGTGCCGACCATTTTGAAGAATCGCTGCAGATCCTGATGGAATTTGTGGGAACGCCCTACTTCACCAAGCAAACGGTGGACAAAGAACAGGGCATCATCGGACAGGAGATCCGTATGTACGACGATAACCCTGACTGGCGTGCGCTGTTTAATCTGCTGGATGCCATGTACGTCAACCACCCCATCAAGATCGACATTGCCGGAACGGTGGAGTCCATCGCTGAGATCACCGCCGAGACCCTGTACGAGACCTACGGCGCTTTTTATAATCTCAACAATATGGTGCTGACCGTAGCGGGCAGTTTTGACCCGGAAACGGTCATCCGTGTGGCGGACAAGGTTCTCAAGCCTGCCCCCAAAATCGCGTTGGAACGCAAATTCACCGAGGAGCCGGACGAGGTAGGAAAGAAGCGGGTAGAGCAGAAATTCCCCGTGGCCTCGCCTATGTTCTGTCTGGGACTGAAAGTCCGTCCCGCCGACGCCAGAACCAACGCGCTCAACTCGGTGCTGGACGAGATCGTCAACGAGATCCTCTGCGGCGATGCTTCGCCCCTGTACCGCCGCCTGTACGACAGCGGTCTGATCAACACCACCTTTGATTCCGAGGCAGACTGCGGCAAGGACTTTTTTGCCCTGATCTTCTCCGGCGAGTCGAAAGATCCGGACAAAGCAGCCGAAGCGATCCTCGAAGAGATCCGCCGCCTGCAGAAAGAGGGCATCGATGAAAAAGCCTTTGCCCGCAGCAAAAAAGCGGTCTACGGCCGCTATGTGCGGATGCTCAACCGCCCCGATTCCATCGCCAATGCCATGACCGGCACCCACTTTGCGGGACTTGGCATCTACGATCTGGTGGAAGCGGTAGCCGCTGCCACCCCCGAGCAGATCGAAGCACGTCTGCGGGAAGATTACCGTACCGAGTACAGCTCGCTATCGGTCATCTCGCCCTTGGAATAATCCCTATCATCGACTGGAGGAAACACCATGAGTCAGATCATTTCTTTTCCCGGACTGGGCTTTTCGGTGACCATCGATCCCAACGCCCTTTGCATCGGGGATTTTTGCATCAAATGGTACGGCGTTTTGTTTGCCGCAGCATTTCTGTGCGGCACCCTTTATGCCATCAAAAACGCTAAAAAGTTCGGTCTGGATGAAGACCGTATGCTGGACGTTTTGCTGGGCGCCATCGTTTGCGGCGTCATCGGCGCAAGACTTTACTATGTGGCCTTTTCGTGGGAACGCTACCGGAATAACCCCATCGAGATCCTGTATCTCTGGAACGGCGGCATCGCCATCTACGGCGGCGTCATCGGTGCGATTTTGGGCGGTGTGATCCTTTGCAAGCTGCGTCGGGTCAAGACCCTGCCGATGCTGGATCTTTGCTCTGCGGGCCTTATTTTGGCGCAGGGCATTGGACGTTGGGGCAATTTCTGCAACGGCGAAGCCTTCGGCAGCGCCACCACCCTGCCTTGGAGAATGAATGTTGCCTACGCTTCCGGCACTGGTCTTACCCAGGTGCAGGAGTATCTGCTGACCCTGCCTTCCGATCAGATCATGGAAATGGGCGGGATCGAGGCAATCGGTGTGCATCCGACTTTCTTTTACGAGTCGGTTTGGTGCATTCTGGGCTTTGTGCTGCTTTGGAAAATGCGGGATCACCGAAAATTTGACGGTCAGCTGATTTTGACCTATACCATCTGGTACGGCGCTGAGCGCTTTGTGGTGGAAGGACTGCGCACCGACAGCCTGATGATCGGAAATCTGCGGGTTTCGCAGATCGTTGCGCTGGTTTCCGCCATCACCGCCGCCATCGTGATGATGGTCGTTCTTTCCAAAAAGAAAGCAGCCCACGATCCGGAATATCTCAAACTGTATGTGGAGACCGAAGAGGCGCAGCTGATCCGGGAGGGGAAATTCTATCTGAAAAAGGAAAAGAAAACCGAAATTTCCGCTGAAAACGAAGAAAATACCGAAGAAAAAACACAGGAAAATGCAGGATCCGAAGCGGATCCGGCGGAAGAAACTTCTGTGAAAGCTGAGAAAACAGACGAGGAGGCATAATCATGGCAGTATTGATCGACGGCAAACTGGTTTCTGCAAAAGTGCGCGAGAAGATCGCGGAGGAAGGCCGCTGCCTTCTGCAGGAGACCGGCGTGCAGCCCGGGCTGGCAGTGATCATTGTGGGCGAGGACCCGGCTTCGCAGGTCTATGTGCGCAACAAAAAGAAAGCCTGCGAGCAGGTGGGCTTTTATTCCGAAGAATATGCTCTTCCCGCTGAAACGACGCAGCAGGAGCTGGATGCGCTGCTGGAAAAACTGAACCGGGATGACAAGATCCACGGTATTTTGGTACAGCTGCCGCTGCCCCGCCATCTGGATGAAAAAGCAGTCATCGAAAAGATCGACCCCGCCAAAGACGTGGATGCGTTCCATGCGTTCAATGTGGGCAAGATCATGATCGGCGACTATGATTATCTGCCCTGCACCCCCGCCGGTGTGATGGAACTGATCCATTCGGCCGGTGTGTCGGTATCGGGCAAAGAGTGTGTGGTCATCGGACGGAGCAACATCGTAGGAAAGCCCATGGCGATGCTGCTTCTGCACGAAAACGGTACTGTGACCGTCTGCCATTCCAGAACAAAGGATCTGGCAGAGGTGACCCGAAGAGCGGACATTCTGGTTTCTGCCGTGGGCAGAGCCAAGTTCGTCACCGCCGATATGGTCAAGCCCGGCGCTGTGGTCATCGACGTAGGCATGAACCGGGATGAGAACGGAAAACTCTGCGGCGACGTGGATTTTGCCGCGGTGGAGCCGGTGGCTTCTTACATCACTCCCGTCCCCGGCGGCGTTGGCCCCATGACCATTACCATGCTGATGAAAAACACTCTGACTTCGGCTCAGAAAAAAGCCAAAAAAGCGTAAAAAATCCCCATTTTATCAGCAAAAACCCGATTTTTCGGTTGACAAAGCTTTTCCCTTGTGATAATATAATTCATGCCGCATGCAACAGGCTCAAAGTGCGCCTATCCGCGCCGCCTTAAGTCAGCGAGTCTATAGAAAGAGGCAGGTGCCTTAGAATGTACGCAATTTTGGAAACCGGCGGTAAACAGTATCGTGTCGAGCAGGGCGATACCATTTACGTCGAGAAACTGGCTCACGAAGAGCTGGAAATCATTGAGATGGACAAAATCATCGCAGTTGGCAAAGACGACGGTATCGTTGTTGGCGCTCCCTACGTTGATGGTGCTTCCGTAACCGCTAAAGTCGTGAAAAACGGCAAAGGCAAGAAGATCACTGTATTCACCTACAGATCCAAAAAAGGTTCCAAGAGAAAACTCGGTCACAGACAGCCTTACACCAAGGTTGAGATCCTGGAAATCAAAGCATAGTTTCCAATGATCACCGTTCGTTTTCAGAAAACGGGCAACAAACCCGTGGCATTCACTCTTTCCGGTCATGCAGGCTATGCCGATGCGGGGCAGGATATCGTGTGTGCCGGCGTGTCCTCGGCGGTAATGCTTACTGCCAATGCCGTAACCGAACAGTTTCGGGAAAAGGCAAAGGTCACGGTGGAGGAAAATAAAATTTCCCTCCAGCTTCCCTCCAACGCAGGGGTCGCATCCCACAAGCTTCTCGAAGCTTTGCTGGAACATCTGACCGCTCTGTCGGAGGATTACCCCAATACCATAAAGATAATTGTTTCGGAGGTGTAACGATGATTCGTTTAAGCTTGCAGTTTTTTGCACATAAAAAAGGTGTAGGTTCCACCAAGAACGGCCGTGATTCCGAGTCCAAACGTCTGGGCGTAAAACGTGCCGATGGTCAGCATGTACTGGCTGGCAACATTCTGGTTCGTCAGCGCGGTACTCACATCCATCCCGGTGAAAACGTTGGCCGTGGTTCTGATGATACTCTGTTTGCTCTGATCGATGGTCAGGTTCGTTTCGAGCGCGTTGGCCGCAATCGCAAAAAAGTAAGCATCTATCCTGCGCAGTAACAAAACGTAAAAATCCCGAGGAGCCCCTCGGGATTTTTTGTTGTAAAGACGTTTACAATAGATAACAATACACAGGAGGTGATCGTGTGTTTGTAGATATCGCGAAAATTCGCATCAAAGCCGGCGACGGCGGAAATGGCGCGGTTTCTTTCCACCGGGAAAAATACGTGGCAAACGGCGGTCCTGACGGCGGCGACGGCGGACGGGGCGGCAACGTGGTTTTCCAGGCCGATACCAATCTTTCCACACTGCTGGACTTTCGTTATAAGCGCCGCTTTATTGCCGAAAACGGCGAGAACGGAAAATCGGCTCGCTGCACCGGCAAAAGCGCCCCCGATCTGGTGATCAAAGTGCCGCTGGGTACCCTGATCAAAGAGGCGGAGACCGGTCGTATTCTGGCGGACATTTCCACCCATGAGCCGGTGATCGTGGCCCGGGGCGGAAAAGGCGGCTGGGGCAACCAGCATTTCGCCACTCCCACCCGACAGATCCCCCGTTTTGCAAAACCGGGACTGCCCGGCGAAGCGTATGAAGTGACCCTTGAGCTGAAACTGCTGGCGGACGTTGGCCTTGTGGGCTTTCCTAACGTGGGAAAATCCACCCTGGTCTCGATGGTCAGCGAGGCGAAGCCAAAGATCGCCAACTATCATTTCACGACCCTGACCCCGGTTCTGGGCGTGGTCAAGATCGCCGAAGGCAAAAACTTTGTCATGGCGGATATCCCCGGTCTGATCGAAGGCGCCAGCGAGGGCATCGGGCTGGGACATGAGTTTCTTCGCCATGTAGAGCGGTGCCGTTTGAATGTTCATGTGGTGGATGTTTCCGGCTGCGAGGGAAGAGATCCCATCGAGGATTTTGAGACCATCAACCGGGAGCTGGAGACCTTTAACGCAGATCTGGCGGCGAGACCGATGATCGTGGCGGCCAACAAATGCGACATGGCGACCGACGAGCAGATCGAGAACTTCCGCAAGTATGTAGAAGCGAAGGGTCTCCCGTATTATCCCATCTCGGCGGCGACCCGTCAGGGTGTGGACGCGCTGGTCAACGCCATTGCGGCGATGCTGGACACCCTGCCGCCCATCCTGCAGTATGAGCCGGAGCCTATGCCGATCCCGCAGGAGCCGGAGGGCAAGCGCAATTTCACCATCCGGGTGGAGGACGGCGTATACTTTGTTGAGGCCGACTGGCTGCTGTCCACTTTGGGCATGGTAGACCCCGAGGACTACGAGTCGCTGCAGTATCTGCAGAGGGTGCTCATCAAATCCGGCATCATCGAAGAGCTGGAGAATATGGGTATCAACGAAGGCGATACCGTAAGCATTCTGGATTTCGAGTTTGATTACATTAAATAAGAGGAGTCGAAACAATGACGCCTGTGAAACAAAATCCCAAACTTCTCAGCCCCTTGACGCTGGCCTTTGTCGGGGATGTGGTGTATGAACTTTTGGTGCGGGAGAAAATCGTGCAGGTGGGCAGCATGCCTACCAAGAGACTCACTGCGCTGAAGGTGGAACTGGTACGGGCATCGGCACAGGCCATCGTATACGATGCGCTGGAACCGATGCTCACCGAAGAGGAACACGACATTCTGAAACGGGGACGCAATTCCCATACAGGCAGTGTCCCGAAAAACGGCAGTGTGGCCGACTATCGCAAAGCCACCGGTGTGGAGGCGTTGTTTGGCTATCTGTATCTGAAAAAAGACAGCGAGCGGCTGCAGCTTTTGTTTGAAAAGGCGATGGAAGTTTCGCAGGGAGAAAGGGAGAAAGCATGAAACAGCTGAACAGTGGAAAAATCAAAAACATTCTGATCGATTGCTTGTACGATGTACTGGGTTCTTTGCTGTACGGCATCGGCATCATCTGCTTTACCGCGCCGAACCATGTGGCACCCGGCGGCGTATCCGGTATTGCTACTCTGGTCAACTATGTGACCGACCTTCCCATCGGTTTGGTAAACTTCTGCATCAACGTACCGCTGGTCATCATCGGATTTATCGTTCTGGGCAAAGCATTTACCGCCAAAACCTTTAAGTCGGTCATCATCATGTCTTTTGTGCTGGACTATGTGGTCATCCACTTCCCACTGTATACCGGCGACGTGCTTTTGGCCTCGCTGTTCGGCGGCGTTGCGATGGGCGCCGGTCTCGCGCTGGTATTTATGCGCGGATCTACCACCGGCGGCACCGACATTCTGGCGAAGCTGATCCAGCTGAAGGCACCGCATGTTCCGATCGGACGGATGCTGCTGATCCTGGACTGCTTTGTTCTGCTGGCGGCGGCCGTGGTATACGGCAACATCGATGCATCTCTCTTTGGTCTGATCGCTATGTTTGCCAGCGCGCAGGTGATGGATAACATCCTCTACGGTCTGGAAAACGGCAAGATGGTACATATCGTTTCGGTGAAAAACGATGAGATCGCAAAAGACATCATCGCGCATCTGAACCGTTCCGCAACCATCCTGAAAAGCCACGGCGCGTATTCCGGCGCCGAGACCGATACGATCATGGTCGTTGTGCGCAAAACCGAGTACTTTAAGCTGAAAACTCTGGTCCACAGCCACGACCCCAATGCCTTTATGATCGTTACCGAGGCTGGCGAGATCATCGGTGAGGGCTGGAAACCCATCGATAAAGACAACTAAAAAGAAAGAAAACGGCGTGTTTTCACGCCGTTTTTCGTATCGGAAAGAGGAAAACCTATGAAAAACATCCTGGTTATCGACGGTCAGGGCGGGCAGATGGGAAGCCAGATCATCAAGGAGATGACTTCGCAGCTGAACGATATCCGCATCACCGCGGTGGGGACCAATGCCACTGCCGCTGCCAATATGCTCAAAGCCGGAGCTCATCAGGCGGCGACCGGGGAAAATCCTGTTGTGGTTGCCTGCCGCAAAGCAGACGTGATCATCGGTCCCATCGGCATCGTGATCGCCGACTCTTTGCTGGGCGAGGTGACGCCGAAAATGGCGGCCGCTGTCGGGCAGTCCGAAGCGGTACGCATTTTGATCCCGGTGAACCGCTGCGACAATCTGGTGGCAGGGGTGCAGAACGCGCCGCTGTCGGTTTTCCTGCAGGATGCGGTGGCAAAACTGCGGTCTGTTCTGGAAAACAAAGGGGTTGCCGAATAATTCCATCTGTGATATACTGAATTTGTTATCCACAAGGATGATGTTGAAACAGAAGTTTCGTTTTCCCGGCAAACCGATCAGATATCGCAATTCCACGAAGGCGTTGCTTTTCCCAGAAGGGGAGAGCAGCGCCCTTTTTGCTTTTTGCGAGGAAAGAGGAAAAAATGAAAAGAAATCATGTAAAACAACTGGTTTTGGCATCCATGTTTTTGGCGCTGGCACTGGCGCTTCCGTTTTTGACCGGACAGATCCCGCAGATCGGCTCGATGCTGTGTCCGATGCACATCCCGGTGCTGCTGTGCGGATTTTTCTGCGGCTGGCCCTGGGGCGCCGCGGTGGGCGCTGTGGCACCGCTTCTGCGCTCGTTGATCTTCGGGATGCCGCCCATGTTCCCGACCGCTTTGTGCATGGCATTTGAGCTGGCGACCTACGGCGCCGTTTCCGGATACCTGTACGAAAAGCTGCCCAAAAAGAAAAGCTCGGTGTTCGTCTCTCTGATCAGCGCGATGATCGTGGGACGTCTCGTCTGGGGCGCCGCACGTTTTCTCTGTGCAGGGCTGGATCCTTCCGCCTTTGGACTGGGTGCCTTCTGGGCAGGCGCGGTCACTTCCGCCGTTCCGGGCATCATCGTGCAGCTGGTGCTGATCCCGATCCTTGTCCTGGCACTGGACCGAAACAAAAAAGCGGTTGCCGCATAAAAAGAAAAGGATGTTTGGCTTTGCCAAACATCCTTTTTGATTGGTTTTATTTTCTTGCCAGAACCACCGAAACCGCTTTGCTGATGGCGGTTCCGAGGGCGAATGCAACAATGGCTTCGACCACGCCCTGGATGCCGACAAAGGCTGCCAGGAAGGCGATAAGGTTCATGCCGCCGCGCATATTCAGGATGAAATCAGTCTGTCCGAACAGCAGCATCAATAGTCCCATAAAGAAGACGGTATTCAGAACCGCTGCCGAAAGGGATGCCGCCGCGTAGGACAGAAAACGGGTCTTGTCCAGTTTGTGCAGCGCCTTAAAGATCAGACCGCACAGCCAGCCCATCAAAACACGGGAGACCATGCAGACCAAAAAGGTGCGGACCGCATCGATCCCCAGCAGGGTGGCGCCGAACTGGCTCATTCCAAAGCACTGGATGAAGCTTGTGAGACCGAACACACCGCCTAAAAACGCGCCGGATGCAGGACCAAGCAGAATGGCTCCTACTGCGACGGGAATGGTCATGAAGGTGATCTCAAGGGCGGGACCCAGCTTGAGGTACCCCAGAGGGGTGAATGCCAGGACCAGCATGATGGCCACCAACAGAGCCAGCTGTGTCAGTCTTCGGGTTTTCTCGGTTGCTTTTGCCATGATAAACTCCTCCTTGCTGCTGTTCGCTTAACCGGCGATACAGCGCAATTTAAAATATATACTTCACGGATAAACCGTTAAAGCCGAATCATATGAAATTGTAAACCGTCTACTTACTGTTTTTCTCGTACATGATGCGCAAGCCTTCCAGCACAAGATTGTCATCGAGGATGATCTTGTTGCGGCACAAAGCAGTAATGGAAGGTGCCAGTCCACCGGTGGCGATGACGGTCAGATCCTCGCCCAGTTCGGCACGATACCGATCGATCATGCCGTCGAGCATGCAGGCGTTGCCGTAGAGCACGCCGGAGCGCATACAGTCGATGGTGTTGGCGCCGATCACGTTTTTGGGCGCTTCGGTCAGATCGATCTGCGGCAGCTGTGCGGTACGGGAGGAAAGGGCCTCGAGGGAGATGCGCACACCGGGCATGATAGAGCCGCCGCGCATTTTGCCTTCCCGGTCCATAGCCGAGATGGTGGTGGCGGTGCCCATGTCGATTACGATGGAGGGAAGGGGGTATTTTTCCTGTGCGGCCACCGATACGCAGACCAGATCGGCACCCAGCTGTGCGGGGTTGTCGATGGCGATATGCAGTCCGGTTTTGATTCCGGGGCCGACGGTGAGAATATTGATGGGCTTGATCCGGCTGATCGCCTGTTTCATCGAAGGGATCAGCGGAGGGACCACCGAGGAAATGATCGCGCCGTCCAGATCGTCGCTGTTGTATCCGTACAGATGCAGGATGGAGCGGATGGCGATGGCGTATTCGTCCGGCATTTTGCTGCGGTCGGTGCCCATGCGGGACAGAAACAGCAGCTCGTCTTTGCGGTATGCGCCGATGGTGATGTTGGAGTTTCCGATATCGATGGTCAGGATCATGTATAAAACCTCCTTATCTTTCCAAACTAAGTATAGTACAGGCGCAAAAACTCTTCAAGGGATGGTTAGGAGAAAAGATACAGAAAAAGTGGATTATTTTTATCTATTCCTACAAAACAATAGTAAACTATTGACAATCTGTTGGGAACATGGTATAAAATAAACAAGAATTATTCCTAATAACGAAAGGATGGCTTAATTATGAATCTGAAAGGCACCAAAACCGAAGCAAATCTGCAGGCTGCTTTTGCCGGCGAGTCTCAGGCAAGAAATAAATACACCTACTACGCTTCTCAGGCGAAAAAAGAGGGTTACGAGCAGATCTCCGCTCTGTTCACCGAGACTGCAAACAACGAGAAAGAGCATGCGAAAATGTGGTTCAAACTGCTGCATGGCGGCATTGGCAAAACCGTTGACAATCTGAAAGATGCAGCTGCCGGCGAGAACTATGAGTGGACCGATATGTATGCTACCTTCGCAAAAGAGGCGAAAGAGGAAGGCTTTGATCATATCGCAAAACTGTTTGAGATGGTTGCCGATATCGAGAAAGAGCATGAAGCAAGATATCTGGCCCTGATGAAAAACATCGAAGACGGCAAAGTATTCGCAAGAGATGAGCAGGTCGTATGGACTTGCCGTAACTGCGGTCACATCTACATCGGCACCGAGGCTCCTGCTGTTTGCCCCGTATGTGCTCATCCTCAGGCTCATTTCGAGATCCAGGCAAAAAACTATTAATCTGACCAAATAAAAAGACCGTGCTTTATGCACGGTCTTTTTTTATATGTTTTCTTCAACAGCCTGTCGGTAAGGGGGAAAGGCCACGGTGATCCGCGTTCCAACGCCGGGCTCGCTGTCTACGGTGACCGCTGCCGAATGCTGCAGCGCCACATGCTTTACGATGGCAAGCCCCAGACCGGTTCCGCCCGTCTCTTTCGCCCGGCTTTTGTCC
>JAFQTW010000081.1 GCA_017408855.1 Oscillospiraceae bacterium
AGTCTTACAATATCATTGAATGTCACGATGATCATCAGGCCAAAAAGCAATACAAAGCCCAATCCGTGAACAAAGCCCTCGTACTTGGGATCCAGCGGCTTTCCTCGTACCGCTTCGATCAGCAAAAACAGCAGTCTTCCGCCGTCCAGCGCGGGGATCGGCAGAAGGTTAAACACGCCAAGGTTAACGGTGATAAACGCCGCCAGCATCAATAGACTGCGCAGACCCATCGCCGTAGCCTCGCTGACCGCAGAGGCTACGCCCACCGGTCCGGAAAGCTGATTGATGCCGTACCGCCCGGTGATGATGTCAATAAGCGAAGTCCAGACCAGCTTCGCTACCGTTCCGGTGTAGTAGAAGGAATACTTAAGCACTCCAAAAACAGATTTTTCCTTGCCGTATACTTTAAAATCCAGCGTTGTTACCACCGAACCGTCTTCCACCTGCTCGGTGGAAAAAGGAACGTTTGTAAGCTCGACCTTTTCCCCGTCCCGCAATACGGTCATATCCACAAAGCCGTCGGGATCCCGCATCATGGTGTAGACGATATCGTAATCAATGTGGATGGCAGAACCGTTGATGGTCAGGATCTCGTCCTCCAGCTGCAAAAGCTGTGACGAAGTGGCTCCATCCTCGAATTTTGCCACGGTTGTGGTGCCCAGCGCGTTCTGCATGGTAACGATCACCGTTAAGAGCAAAAATCCCAGCAGAAGATTCATAAACGCGCCTGCCAGAACGATCATGATCCGGCGCCACACCGGCGCTTTGGAAAAGGACCCCTCCGCTTCGCTGGCTTCGTCTTCTCCTTCCATGCTGACAAAACCGCCGATGGGCAAAAGACGCAGCGCATACTGCGTTCCGTTCTTTACTTTTTTAAACAGCACCGGACCCATACCCAGTGCAAACTCATTGACCTTTACACCCGAAAGCTTGGCTGTGATGAAATGTCCAAACTCATGGATGAAGATCAAAATGCCGAATAACAGTACCGTCAACACGATTCCCAAAGGAATTCCCCCTTTTTCCGGCTATGCCGGTGATCGCCTCTCCCAAAAACACACAAGCCGGTCCCGCATGCTTTTGCCGCCGCGAGCCGGCTTTTCTCTTTTATCTGCAATGGCTGCGGACGTATGCTCTTGCCGCCTGTTCCGCAGCGAAAACGTCTTCCAATGCGTATTTTTGCGGCATCTGATGGGCAAAAGCCGCTTCTTCCACCAGCTGCCCGATCTGCAGGAACCGGATCTTCTCTTCCCGGAACAGCGCCACCGCTTCTTCGTTTGCGGCATTGGCAGCACAGGGATACAGTCCGCCTTTGCGGGCCGCGTCAAAGCAGACCTTCAGACAGTTGAAGGTATCCAGGTCCGGCTCGAAGAATGTCAGCTTGCCATAGTCTGTCAAGGACAAGGGCTTTACGTTGCTCGGCACCCGATCCGGATAGGTCATCGCATACTGAATGGGGATCTGCATATCCGGAACGCCCAGCTGCGCGATACAGCTGCCGTCCACATATTCGATCATCGAGTGGATCACACTCTCCCGATGAACCACCACTTGGATATCGTCCACCGATTTATCGAACAGCCAGCTAGCTTCGATCACTTCGAGACCCTTGTTCATCATGGTAGAAGAATCGATGGTCAGTTTTGCGCCCATGACCCAGTTGGGATGCTTGAGCGCCTCTTTTACGGTGACATTTTGCAGCTCTTCTCTTTTCTTTCCGAAAAAAGGACCGCCGGATGCCGTAAGAATGATCTTTCGAAGGGCATCCTTTTTAGGATTCCCCTGCAAACACTGAAAAATCGCCGAATGTTCGCTGTCCACCGGCAGGATGGAAACATTTTTCCGTTTTGCCGCATCCATCACCAGCTGACCGCCGGCTACCAGAGTCTCTTTATTGGCCAGCGCAAGATCGGTCCCCGCTTCGATGGCTGCAAGGGTCGGACGAAGCCCGATCATGCCAACGACCGAGTTTAATACCAGATCATTTTCCGGCAGCGATGCAATAAAGCAAAGCCCTTCCATACCGGAAAGTACCTTCGTATCGGTGTCCGCTACCCGAAGGGACAGGTCTTTTGCCGCTGTTTCATCCATCATCACCGCATAACGGGGATGAAACTCCCGGATCTGTTTTTCCACCAGATCCACGCTGGTGTTGGCAGAGATCGCCTCTACCTTATAGTATTTCAAAAGGCGCACCACTTCCAAAGCCTGTGTGCCGATGGAACCGGTGGAGCCTAAAATCGTCAGTCGTTTTTCTTTCAATGTGCTTCCTCCCTGCTAGTTAAAGATGGGGAAAAGCTGCATGAGCAGGAAAATAAACGGAAGGGTGAAAAATACACTGTCAAAGCGGTCCATAATGCCGCCGTGACCAGGCATCAGCGAGCCGTAGTCTTTAACGCCTCTCTGTCGTTTAATCAATGACGCGGAAAGATCTCCGATCATGGACAACACCGAGCCGATGGGCGCGATAAGCACCAGACGAAGATAGTTGATATCCAGATACTGCTTCCAGAAGATGCCGCAGACCCAGCGATAGATCCCCGCTACCAGCAAAGTACCCAGCACACAGGTGACGATGCCGCCGATGGCGCCTTCCACCGTTTTTTTCGGGCTCAGTTTAGGAGCCAGTTTATGTTTTCCAAGGGTGATGCCAAAAAGGAACGCACCGGTATCGGTGATCCAGGCAAAACCAAATGCCAGCAGCGTATAGAAAATACCCTCTGTTCTGCCGGGCGACAGCTGTCTGATCCAGATGATGGAGGCAACTGCGGTGGAAATGGCCGCGGTTGCTGCAAAAGCCACTGCCGCAACGGAAAAATCGATCCGATCATGCCAGATCAGCAGGATCACAAACAGCAAAAAGGCAAAAATCGCAATTCCGCACAGAATCGGCAGCGGATGATTAGTGGTAGTAAAGGGCATCATACATCCGAACAGATAGCAGCACAGCGCCAGCGGTTTATGCTTGGCAACGCCGGTCACCCGGAACATCTCGTACAGGGCGAGGAAAACCACGACCAGCGCGGCAATGTTCAAAAAGATCGTATGATACAAAGACAAGACGGCAAAAAAGATCACCAGACCAACCAAAGCCGTCGTTACTCGTTGTTTCATCATATGCCTCCAAATCTTCTGTTACGTAACTGAAATTGTCGGATCGCTTCGTCCAGATCAGCCGGTGTGAAGTCCGGCCAGAGAACGTCCAAAAACACAAACTCCGCATAAGCCAGCTGCCAGAGCAAAAAGTTAGACAGCCGCTTTTCTCCGCTGGGGCGGATCATCAGATCCGGGTCGGGAATACCGCCGGAATAGAGATTTTCTGCCAGCATCCCTTCGTCGATGCGGGCAGGATCCAGCTGCCCTTTCGCCGCTTTTTCCGCCAGCGCTCTTGCGCTGTGAACGATCTCAGCCCGTCCGCCATAGTTTAAGGCGATGCAAACGGTGATGCCGGTGTTGGCGGCACTCTCCCGTTCCGCCTGCTCGATCAGCGCCTGAACATCCGGCGCAAGGGGCGTTCTGTCCCCCAAAAAGCGCAGACAAACGTTGCGTTTGACCTGCTTTGCCGCTTCTTTCAGATAGCTGCGCAGCAGATCCATGATGGCATCCACCTCGTTCTGGGGTCGTTTCCAGTTCTCGGTGGAGAAGGCATAAGCGGTAACATATTTTACGCCGATTTTCTGGCAGTAATCACAGATGGTCTCAAAAACCTTCGCTCCCTGCCGATGTCCGGCATTGCGGGGCAGCCCCCGCTGTTTTGCCCACCGCCCGTTGCCGTCCATGATGATGGCGATATGCTGCGGTACGGAAAGCATTTCGGATTGGTTCTGCATAAAATGATCCTCTGAGCAACGGTCGTGCCGTCCCTAAATTCATCGAAAAGGCATAGGCCGCAGCCTATGCCTTTTACTCATTGCATCTTAAAGTTAGATCTCCATGATCTCTTTTTCTTTTGCTGCTGCCATTTTATCGATCTCTTTGACATATTTGTCGGTCAGATCCTGAATGTCTTTCTCGTACTGTTTCAGATCGTCCTCGGTGATCTCAGAAGCTTTCTTCATCGCTTTGTATTTATCCATGGCATCGCGGCGGATGGAACGAACCGCAACCTTGGACTCCTCAGCAGTTTTGGAAACCTGCTTGGACAGCTCACGGCGGCGCTCCTCAGTGGGCTGAGGGAATGCCAGACGGATCACAGAACCGTCGTTTGCGGGGTTGATGCCGATATCAGAAGCCAAAATCGCTTTCTCGATGGGTTTCAGAGTGGATTTATCCCAGGGCTGGATGACCAGAGTGCGGCCTTCCACAACATTGATAGCAGCCATTGCGTTGATGGCGGTGGGAACGCCGTAGTAGTCTACCTGAATTTTGTCCAGAACAGCGGGGTTCGCACGGCCTGCGCGGATGGTGCCAAACTCTTTGTCCAGAGATTTCAGGGTCTTGGTCATTTTCTCGTCATACAGTTTCAGATGCTCTTTCATGTCAATGCTCCTTTTCTCCGGCGGAAAAAAGTTTTTTTATAAAAAGCTGTCTTTCTCCGCCGAAAAAGACTGCCTGAACAGCGATCATCGCTGTTGGATGCATTATTCGGTGACCAAAGTACCGATGGTCTCACCGGAAACGGCACGGACCAGATTTTCCGGATCGCCGATATCAAACACCAGCACCGGAATGTGATTATCTTTGCACATGGAAGCGGCGGTCATATCCATAACAGCCAGCTCTTTGTTCAGAACCTCGGTAAAGGTCAGGGTATCGTATTTCACCGCATCGTCGTATTTATGCGGGTCTTTGTCGTATACGCCATCGACCATGGTGGCTTTCATCATCACCTGCGCATTGATCTCAGCAGCACGCAGCGAAGAAGCGGTGTCGGTGGAGAAGAAGGGGTTTCCGGTTCCGCAGCCAAAAACAACAACACGACCCTTTTCCAGATGACGGACCGCGCGGCCTCTGACATAAGGCTCGGCTACCTGCTGCATCGCAATGGCAGTCTGTACACGGACCGGGACCTCCAGCTGCTCGAGCATATCGGCCAGCGCCAGTGCGTTCATAACCGTGCCCAGCATACCGATGTGGTCGGCACGGGTACGGTCCATTTTGCCGCTGCTGCGACCTCTCCAGAAGTTGCCGCCGCCGACAACGATGGCGACTTCGGCACCCAAGTCGGTACATTTTTTGATGCTGCGGCAGATATTTTCCACCACATCAAAGTTAAGACCCGTTTTCTGATCGCCCGCCAGCGCTTCGCCGGACAGCTTCAGCAGGATCCGTTTATATTTCAAGCTCATGCTGCTCACTCTCCATTATTCGGACACGCCGAATCGTTTGTACCATCTATTTTACAACATTCTGCCCTGTTCTGTAAAGTCTTTCCGACCTTTTCTTTGTGAAAAATGAATGAACAAAAAAGGGATGATCCGATCGGATCATCCCTTTTGGAAAACTTCAGCTTGGATTATTTCATCATGGAAGCTACTTCGTCAGCGAAGTTGTCTTCTCTCTTCTCCAGGCCCTCGCCTTTCTCGAAACGAACGAAGCAAACTGCTTTTGCAGCGCCGCCCATCTCTTTAGCGGAGTTCTCGATGTATTTGCCTACGGTGATGTCGCCGTCTTTGATGAAGGGCTGCTCGAGCAGGCAAACTTCTTTGTAGTATTTGTTGATTCTGCCCATTACCATTTTCTCAGCGATGTTGGCAGGTTTGCCCTCGTTGATCGCCTGCTGGGTCAGGATCTCTTTCTCTTTTGCGATCTCATCAGCGGGAACAGCCTCTTTGTTCAGGTAAGAGGGGTTCGCAGCTGCGATCTGCATAGCAACGTCTTTCGCCATAGCTTTGAAGCCTTCGTTTGCAGCAACTGCCTCGTCAGCCTCAAAT
>JAFQTW010000082.1 GCA_017408855.1 Oscillospiraceae bacterium
GCAAAAAATATTTTTTCTTGTAACTTTTTTCACGTAATCTATTGCACCGTCTTCCAAAATATGCTATGATTACCCCATACTTGATTTGTATGTAAGGGAGGTGGATGCTCACGATGAACACCATTGATATTCGGATGCTTGGTGAGTTTTCCATCTCTACCGAAACCCAGCAGCTGTGCGACACCGACAACCGTTCCCGGAAGGTCTGGATCCTGTTGGCCTATCTGATTTATCACCGCAATCGCGTTGTCAACCAGGACGAGCTGATGACCCTGCTGTGGGACGACGCCTCGGCTTCCGCCAACCCCAGCGGCGCGCTGAAGACCATCTTCCATCGCGCCCGCGCCACCCTGGACCGTTTGTGGCCCCGCGCCGGTCACGAACTGATCCTCCGGCAGGGAGGCGGATACATCTGGAATAGTGATATTCCCGTCACGCTGGACGTGGATCGTTTTGACGAGCTGTGCCGGATGGAAGATCTTTCCGAGGCTGAGCAGCTCCAGCAGGCGCTGGACGCCCTGTCCCTTTATCACGGCGACTTCCTGGACCGTATGTCCTCGGAAACCTGGGTCGTTCCCGTCTCCGTTTATTATCACAACCGTTATGTTCAGTTGCTGCTCAACGTGCTGCCCATCTTGCTGGAAGCAGGCCGGGCCGGCGAGGTTCTCACTTTGTGTCAGGCTGCCGCTGCGGTAGAGCCTTATCACGAGCAAATCTGCGCCTATCAGATGCGTGCTTTGCTGAATCTGGGGGAGCAAAAGAAGGTTTTAAACCTTTATACCGACTTCAGCGACCAGCTGTTCGCCAACTTTGGCATTTTGCCTTCCGATGAGCTCCGCAACCTCTATTTCGAGGCAGCCAACACCATTTCGGATCGCGCTCTTCCCATCGAGCTGGTTTGTGAACAGCTGAAGGAAACCAATCCGCTGGACGGCGCCATGATTTGCGAATACGACTTTTTCCGGATCGTCTGCCGTTCGGTGGCCCGCTCCATCGCCCGTACCGGTATCACCGCCCACATCGCGCTGTTTACCGTCAACGACAAAGCCGGCGGTGATCTGCCAAAACGCAGTCTGGTGCGCGTTATGGAAAACCTAGAGACCCAGATCCGCGTGAATCTCCGCCGCGGCGACGCCGCCACCCGCTGCAGCATTTCCCAGTATATCCTGATGCTCCCGCAGGCCAATTATGAAAACAGCTGTAAGGTCTGTGAACGCATCATCAAGGCCTTTAACCGGAAGTATCCCCACTCCCCGGCTGGGATCCAATACACCGTACATCCTTTGAGTCCCAGCATTTAACGTTTCGACGTTTTCCGTAAGGCCGGAAACCCTTGTGGTTTCCGGCTTTTCTTTCCATTATAAAATAAGGCAAATATTCCCATCTTATTAATCGATAGATTTTAGCCTTTTATCAGTTTCGCCGATTTTGGATTTTACCGGGCTAAAATGATAGCTTTTTTCTTTCAGATATGTTATAATATTTTTTATAATTACCCTGCGCGCAAAAAAAGGAAGGAGGAACCGGCTTATGGATCGTTACATCGCAGCGCCGTCTGTTGACAAATCGCTGTTTGCAGAGGACGGATCGGCTTGTCCTGCCGCTGTGTTTTCTTCCCTTGCAAGCACTTTTTGCTGTCGCGACCAGGTCGATTTCCCGCTGGAAGAAAACGGTACCGCCCTTGCTTCCGTCGTGGGCTATTCCACCCGGGAGATCAGCGAAGCTTTCCACGGCCGCCTGCTGGAGCTGATCCCGCAGGAGGATCGTCAGGAGTTTGTGGACAAGGTGACCCGGCAGCTGGCCTCCGGCGATGAGGTGGAGCTGGCCTGTCGGTTTTTCCACAAAGAGGGCCATACGGTCTGGGCGCTTTTCAAGTGCCGCCGGGTGATCCATCAGGACGGCACGGCGTATCTGTGCGGTATCCTGACCGATATTTCCCGTTCCAAAGGGGTACACGACGATCTGCGCAAGCATTTGGATCAGCTGAACATCATTCTCGCCCAGACGGAGAACATCATCTTTGAATGGGATCTGGTGTCCGATTCTATCTTTTTCTCTGACACCTGGGAGCGGATTTTCGGTTATTCTCCCCTTACCAGAGATTTCGGCAAAACGGTCTCTGCCTTATCGTCCCATCTCCATCCCGACGACGTGCCGCTGCTGTTCCAGCATCTCCGGATTTTGAAAAGCGGAACCAGTTATCAGGCCATCGACGCCCGCATTGCCCGGGCAGACGGACAATATCTGTGGTGTCGTTTCCGCGCCACCGCCATCCGCGACAAGGACGGCAACGCCTGCAAGCTGGTAGGCATCATCATCAACATTGATGACGAAAAGCGTGAAACCAGCGCCCTGAAAAAGCAGGCCGAGCGAGACTCGCTGACCAATCTGCTCAACAAGCAGACCGCCCACGAAAAAGTGGTGCAGTATCTCAGCAACGCTTCGGACAATGTCAACTGCGTTCTGATGATCATCGATCTGGATCACTTCAAGTTTGTCAACGACCAGTACGGCCACATGGTAGGCGATTCGGTTCTGACCCAGTGCGCCAGGGAAATCAAGCGCCTTTTCCGCCCCACCGACATCGTTGCCCGTATTGGCGGCGACGAGTTTTTGGTGCTGATGAAGGATACCTCTGACCGGGAACTGGTAAAGGCCCGCTGCTCCCAGCTGATTTCGGCCTTCCGTACCATTCTGCAGCCTTATCGCCAGGCCCATACGTTAAGCTGTTCCATCGGCGCTTCCTTCGCGCCCGATCACGGCACGACCTATTACGACCTGTTCGTGGCTGCCGACCGGGCACTGTATCATGCCAAAGGTCTGGGCAAGAACCAGTATACATTCTATAACTGTGACATCGCCTCTCTGCCGGCGCAGCAGTTCGCCTCGGCAGTCAACGCGCAAATCGATTCCAACGATTATCCCGATCTTTTGTCGGATTAACGATCCGACCGGGCTGGGGCGATCGTACGTATTTTCAGAAAGATCAAACCGGCATACCTGCGGTATGCCGGTTTTTCTTTGCTCTTTTGTGAAAAAATCCTCGAAATCGTATCCAAATCTTGCATATTGGGATTGCGAAGTTTCAAAATTTGGAGTATAATGAAGGTAATATCTTAAAAAACAACCAAACGCGACTGCCCACTGCGCGGCAGTCTCTTGTTAGGAGACGTAATACCATGGTATTTGTAGGAGACTATTTCGCCATTGGTCTGGTTATCGTTCTCTGCATGTTTTATTTTGACGGTAAAACCAGCAGACACTTTATCAGCAATGCCAACAAGTTCTTTGTGGCTTGTCTGATTCTCACCGCCTTGACCGCGCTGACCGACCTGATCTCGGTTCAGCTGCTCAATGCGGAGAACGTTCCTCTTTGGCTGAACATGA
>JAFQTW010000083.1 GCA_017408855.1 Oscillospiraceae bacterium
CACCTGATGGTTTTCCTCACAGGCTTCGGTAAAGCTTTTCAGATTGACCAGCTCACGGTTGGGGCGGATCTCATTGACAAAGGTGCCTTTTCCCTGACTTTTGATGAGGTATTTTTCGTTGATCAGTTCCTGAATGGCACGGCGGACGGTGATCCGGCTCACATCGTAGCGTTTCATCAGTTCCTGTTCAGTGGGGATCTGCTGTCCCTGCACATACTCGCCGTTGACGATAGCAGTACGAAGGATCTTTTTCAGCTGAAGATACAAGGGCTCGTTGTTGCCGGGACGTAACTCCATGATGGTTCCCCACCTTCCTTTCTCACGAAAAAACAAAATGTGCCATGATGTCATATCACATCATAGCACATTTTTTCCTTTTTGTAAACCTTGATTATTTTACTTTGGTAGCCAGAGCACCGGACAGGTTTCCGGGCATTTCATAAGCATCCAGACCGTGCTCATCATGATACTGCCACATGCTGATGCTCCATACCTGCAGTACAGGCAAAAACTCCGCGAAATCCAAAAGACCGTTCTTGACCGAATCAATGACAAGTGTGCTCTTGGTGAACGAAGGCTCCCCTTCCTGGGTGATCTGGTAGGAAGGTGCGTTTTTCTCCAGCAAAAATTCGTGGATGCGGGACAGTTTCGCATGGTCCATGCTGACCGAATCCAGCTGCAGCAAAGCTGCTTCTTTTCTCGAAAGCAGCAGATGGGGTCCGTGCAGATATTCCTCAACTTCGAAGGAATCGGAAGGCAGGTAGATGCTTTCCATGACCTTCAGGGCGATCTCAAGGGTGGTACCGGTGGAATCGATATTGCTGATCAGCGAGAAGGAGTTCATTTTGAACCAGTCCTCCACGTTGGCAGCGCACCATTTTTTGGTCAGCGCGATGTTGGCTTCCATCTTGTCCGCAATACCGTTGAAGTCCGCCATCAGCTTGTTGTAAGCGCACTCGGACAGTCTGCCGCTGATGAGACCGTACTCCAGACCGATCATCGCCATCATCATTGCGGTAGCCAGAACGCCTTTGGTCATGACAGAGGATTTTTCCTCGCCGCAGTGGATGTCAACAGCCGCGGAGGACTCCAGCGCAAGAGGAGACTCCAGATTGCCGGTGAGGCCGACAACGAAAGCGCCTTTGGCTTTCAGCTCTTTTACCACATCGATGGTGGCAGCGGATTTACCCGACTGGCTGGCAGCGATGAGCAGCGCATTGTCAAAATTACGGCTGCGGCACATCTGCTCGTACATAGCGGGAGAAGCGACCAGAACGTCCAGCTGCAAGGCCGATTCCAGCAGGGGTTTTACCATTAGACCCGCATTGTAGGAAGAGCCGATGCCGAACAGCAGCACTTTGTCAAACTGCTTGCCCTCTACGTTTTTCAAAAACTCTGCGCAGACATTTTTTCTGTCCGCCAGAATGGATTTGGTCACCGGTACGTTTTCATCCACGTAACCCATGACACGTTTGATATATTCCGCATTGTTGCCCATACGATTTATCCTTTCTCCGCCCTCGGCGGCCAAAAAATTCCAGAACCAGTATAACAGACTCGCTTTGCTTTTGGCAAGGCTTATTTCCAAATACCGCGCTTTCGCATGACATCCGCATAGACCATAAACTGCGGCGTTTTGTTTTGGATGTCCTGCGCGCTGATCCCACGAAAAACAGTCAGTTCGTCAGACAGGGCGCCTCCGCCCAAGCCACGGATCACCATGTAGTTGTGATTTCGCTCCAGCGAAAGGGTGATCGGCTGCGGCGCTGCAGGCACAGGGTCTTTTCCCCGCCACAAAGCAGCCAGACGGTTCAGACAGTCGGTGACCGATCGGCGGGGACGATCCTTTTCCCGCTCCGCCAGATCCTGCCGGCAAAGGGGCGCTGCAATTTCTTCCGGAATCTCATACCCGTCCATCACAAGATCCAGCAGTTCGATGGGATAGTTTCTCGCTTCTTCGAAGGAGCGATCCCGTTCCTGCCATTGCCGCAGCTGTTCCATGGTTGGATTTTCGGGCATCGGTTCGCGGTGGATCAGATCCGGATAGTGGTTCAGCAGGATGTTGATCTTGATGGAGGTTTTTTCGCCCTCAGACAGCTCGACAGGCTTTGCATGAAACTGTTCCACCAGATAGCGGATCACTTCATCCAGGCTTTTTTCGCAGGGTCTGGCAAGGGACTGCGCCCGCTCAAAAAAAGCCTGCCGTTCCTCTCTTATTTTGTCTGCGTTTTTGTTTTTCGCCAGATAGATGCTCACCGGTCCTCCGGCCGGGCCGATGATGCCGACCGAGGCGGCGTTTCGATTGTTTTTCCGTTTCATGCAAAGTCGATCTCCAGTTCCACAGGGCAATGGTCACTGCCCATGATATCCGCATGGATCTTGGCATCCTTCATCTTCTCTTTGACCTTCTCGGAAACGAGGAAGTAGTCGATGCGCCATCCCGCATTATTCTCTCTGGCATGGAACATATAGCTCCACCAGGAATAGGCGCCTTCCCGGTCCGGATAGAAATAGCGGAAAGAATCCACAAAGCCGTTTTGCTGCAAAACAGTCATCTTCTCCCGCTCCTGCGGGGTAAAGCCTGCGTTGTTGATATTTGTCTTGGGATTTTTCAAGTCGATCTCCCGGTGGGCTACGTTCATATCACCGCAGATCAGAACAGGCTTTTTCTCATCCAGCTCTTTGACAAAGCGCAGAAACGCCTCTTCCCACTCCATGCGGTAATCCAGACGGGTCAGTCCTCTTTGGGAATTGGGGACGTACACGTTGACCAGCCAGAACGCTTCAAATTCGGCGGCGATGACCCTGCCATCGGTGGCATGCACTTCTTCGGGAAGTTCGTAGATCACCGACAGCGGCTTTTCTTTACAGAACATTGCCGTGCCGGAATAGCCTTTTTTCTGTGCCGAGCACCACAGCTGATGGTAGCCTTCCAGCTCCAGCTTTAACTGATCCGGCTGCATTTTGGTTTCCTGCAGGCAGAAAATATCTGCGTCAATCTCATTAAAAAAGTCTAAAAAGCCTTTGCCCATACAGGCACGCAGGCCGTTTACATTCCAGGAAATAAGTTTCATCAGGTTTCTCCTATCCTTCGTTTTTACGAAAAAGACCCGCTTTTGCGGGTCTTTGCGGGTTTACTGACGGCAGGCACACTGTGCTCTTTTGTTGCCGATGGAGCCCATAGCACCCACCAGCATCAGCACCTGTGCCAAGCGGGACAGCGGGCGAATAAAGCCGGTCATGGCAGTAAAGAGCGAATAGCTGATCAGCACCTCACTGCCCTGATTTCCGTAAAGCATATTGCTGATCATGTTGGCGGAAAACGGTAGTCCGGTCAGCAGCAGCCCGCAGACCACCACCGCGAGCATCTCCGGGAACCGGGTAGTCGCATCGGTGGCTTTGTGCCAGACAAAGAAAAACAGCAGCAGATAAAGAACCAGATGTCCCATCAAAAGAACCGTGTCCACAACGGGATAGACGTTGGGGCGCTGTGCGGCGCCGTAAAAGACGGCCCGCAGAAAACCCTGCCCCAGCAAAATCACCAGATAGCATACGGTATAAAAGATCTGGCAGATGAGTCCCACGATCAAGGTAGTGCTGCAGGTTTTGCAGCGGTTGATTATCTCCATCGTTTTCTCCTTATTTTACCGCTTCAACAGCAGTGCGGATGCGGTGATAGTCGATCTCGGTAGGCAAAGTACAGTCGGCGCCCAAAATAAAGCGGTGACCTTTCATGGTCTCCATTACCGCTTTGACAGCGGCTTTGATCTCCTCCTCGCTGCCGTCTACAATAACGCCGGCACGGTCGTCCAGTCCGCCCAGAATGACCTTTTCGGGGAACAGCTTCGCGCCTTCGGTCAAAGAAGGATTCTGCTCATTGATCGCCCAGTTGATGGCGGCACCGGGATAATCCTTATAGCGTTCCAGATTGATGCGGTCCTTGCAGATGTGCAGGATGTTGCAGTGAGAAGAAGAAGCGGCGTTCATGATCTTAAGGTCGTGGGGTTTTACGTATTTTTCGAACTCTTCTTCGGTAAACAGGTATTTTTCGCCGCCCAAAGCCGCATAGTAGATGCCGTCAACGCCGGCTTTCAGTACTTCCTCCACCAGAATCGCCAGCGCATCGGAAATGATGTTCCAGCCGTAGGAAACCGCTTCCGGGTCCTCACGCAGATGGTCCGCCAAAAGCTGACTGCCGGTCTCGTAGCCGGCGGTGCCGCCTCTCGCGTGCCACGCCGATGCCACGATGCCGTGGATGGTCGCCAAGGTCAGACCCTCGCCGCCGGTTTTGTCTAAAATGCGTTTGATCATCTCAACATGGCCGGTGATAAAGGGCGACTGGCGGGTAAAAGGCTTTAAGTTTTTCCAGTCCGCTGCTTGTTTGATCGGAATATCGCAGGGGACCACATATTCGTTCATGATCTTCTGAATATCGGTGCCGGTTTTTTCAAAAAAGTCCAGATGCGCTTTTACCGCTTCGTCGCCGTGAAAGGCGCTCTCAGGAAAATGCAGCCAAAAGCCCGCAGGGATTCGGTCAGGGGTCTCGCCGCGCAGGACAGCCAGTACTCGTTCTTTTTTGGTCATGGAAAAACACGCTCCTTTTATCAAAAAACATATGGTCAAAGAATCTGTATTTGATAACCATTTTACAACAGGAACCATTTCATTGCAATCATCGAAAGCGGTATTTTCTGCTTTGTGCATGATTTCGCCGGGACGGTCCATACTAACTGTGCAATCTAAAAAGGAGGTTTTCATTATGTTTGATCCCAAAGCAAACCGTGCCATCGGCTGCACCGTTCATGAGTGCGCCTATCACTGCGGAAAAGAAAACTACTGCACTCTGGAGTCCATCAAAGTCGGCACCCACGAGACCAATCCCCAGCAGTGCGAATGCACCGACTGCGAGTCCTTCCGCAAAAAGGCTTAGCCGAAAAGAAAAAGCCATCCGAACGGATGGCTTTTTTCTTTGGGCGTTTCTTATTTGCACATTTCGATGATGACCTGCGCAAAGATCTTGGCGCTCATCACCAGCTGATCGATCACCGCAAATTCGTCGGCGCCGTGCATATGATTGTCCACTTCCAAATCGGCACAGCCAAAGGCAACGCCGTTTTTCAGGTTGTGGGTATAGGTGCCGCCGCCAATGGCGATGCATCTTCCCTCTTTGCCGGTATAGTCCTCATAGCAGCGCAGCAGAGTCTGTACAAAGGGGCTCTCTGCGGGAACGTGGTGACCGGGTCTCATCTCTTTTTTGGTCAGCTCAATGCCGTAAGCGCCAAACTTTTCGATCAGCACATCTCGCATATTCTCGTTGGTAGCGCACAGCGAACAGCGGCTGTCGAACACGCCGTCGAGGGATTTGCCGTCGTATTTGAAGATGGTAAAGGAAATGGTCAGCGGACCGGAAATGTCGTCGCTCATTTTCACGCCTGCCGCCTCGCCTGCCCAGTCCCCGTGGGGGAAGATGCGGCTGACGCCGCAGAGTTTTTCAAAACCGGCAGAAGGAGCCATCGGCATTTTGGAGAGCAGCTCCAGCATAGCGGTCACAGCATTGGCGCCGCCCTCGGGCATGGCGGCATGGGCTGCCTGACCTGCGGCGGAAACAACGATCGTACCGTCTTTTTCTTCGGCGGTAAACTGAACATTGCACTCTTTGTTGTAGGCGTCACAGATGGCTTTGACCTCGTTAAGGGCAATGCCTTCCATCACTGCGGTGGCTTTATCGGGAACCACGTTGCCCCGGAAGCCGCCGTCCACAGACAGGATGCGGGGCAATGCCCGATCCTCTTCCCAGGCAGCGACAAAATGGCTGGAGTAGCTGCCTTTTTCTACGTTGATCACCGGGAAATCCGCATCGGGAGAGAAGGTCGCGGGGGCTTCTTCTTCGATGGCGTAATAATGTTTGATATCCGAAGAGCCGCTCTCCTCGTCGGTTCCGAGGATGACACGGCAGTTTTTGCTCAGGGGGATGCCCAGATCTTTTACCGCTTTGGCAGCCCACAGACCGGCCATAGCGGGACCTTTATCGTCGGCAGAGCCGCGTCCGTAAAGCTTACCGTCCACGATCTTGGGCTCAAAAGGTTTGGTCACGGTCCAGTCATCGCCGACGGGAACGATATCCAGATGCGCCAGAATATCCAGGCCGCGCGGACCGTCGTTGATGTCGAAAGTTGCCACATAGTGGTCATAGTCGGTGACCTTCATGCCCATGCGCTGACCGATCTCCATGGCTTTTTCCAGCGCTTTTGCGGGACCCTCGCCAAAGGGCATCCCTTCTTTCGGCTCCTGGCGGTCGCTGGGGATGCGCATCAACGCACAGATATCATCGATCATTTCCTGCTGATGGGCAGCAAAATACTCTTCCAGTTGTTTTTTATACATGAACATGGCTCCTTTCCAAGATATGGTCGCTGGTTTTATTATAGATTCCTGTCACAGGAATGTCAATTTGCGTCAGAAAGAAAAAAGCACCGGCCTTTGCCGATGCTGCAAAGCTTTTCCTGCTCTATGGCAGGATGGACGCGGGCACTCTGTCTTACATACCGAAAGCACGAAGCGCGCGGCACGGCTCCGGGCACTGCCCGTGGAGACGGTGGGATGTCATCCGCGGGCTAAAAAACCTGCCCCCGGCAGCTTTTTGCGCACTACGCAGCGCCGCCCTGTTCCGTTCTCACCTTTCTTGCCACAAAAAAAGCACCGGCCTTTGCCGATGCTTTTTTGGTGGAGACGGTGGGATGTCATCCGCGGGCTAAAAAACCTGCCCCCGGCAGCTTTTTTGCGCACTACGGTGCGCCGCCCTGTTCGAATCCTCACCTTTCTTGCCACAAAAAAAGCACCGACCTTTGCCGGTGCTTTTTTGGTGGAGACGGTGGGATTCGAACCCATGACCTCTCGGATGCGAACCGAACGCTCTACCAACTGAGCTACGCCCCCGACTATTCCGTTTTTCAACGGAATTCAGTATACTCCTTCTCCCTGAAAAAATCAAGCGGTTTTCACTTTTTTCTATTCTTCTTTCATTTCCAGATGAGAATAGTACAATACGCCGCCCAGGATCAGCACGCTTCCGGCAAGAAGCATCGCCGTGGGAAGTTCACCGAACAAAAATCCCGCAAAAGCGGCGGCGACCACCGGCTCGCAAAGCTTGCTGGCGGAAATAAAGGACGGCGAAAAATACTTAAGGCACCAGCTGAAGATACTGTGTCCAAGGATGGTGGAAAACAACGCCAGCAAAAATCCAACGATCACGGCACTCCATCCGTAATCGAACAGGCGCAGTCCCTGCACCGCACAGGTGATGACCAGAACCGCTGCACAGGCGGTATAGACCATGTAGGTGTACACGGTGGTGGAAACATCCTTGCGCACTGCCCGTCCGATCAAGGTATAGACCGCCACAGCGATGGCAGCCAGCAGTGCCAGGATGTCGCCGTAAAACTGGGTGCCGCTGCCGAAATCGCCCCATGCGATCAGCACGCTGCCCACGAGGGTCACAGCGATGGCGGCAATGGCTTTAAGGGAAAGCTTTCCTTTCATGAACAGGCAAAATCCCAGACTGACCCAGATCACTTCGGTACAGACGATGGTGGTGGAACTTGCCACAGTAGTATGTGCCAGCGACTCAAACCAAAGAACAAAGTGGATGGCGAGAAACAGTCCGCTCACAGCACTCAGCAGAGCGGTCCTCTTCGGGATCTGCAACAGCTCCTGTCGGACTGTCTTTTTACCCAGAACAACCGGAGTCTGCAGCAGCACCGTCCACAACAGGCGGAAGGCAGCGGTCACGGCGGAAGGCGCATCGGAATACCGTACGAAGATCGCCGACAGCGAGATCCCGAAAATGCCGACAACGATCATGATCATGGGATGTTTTTCGATATATTTCATAAGATCATCCTTTTCAAAGCGGTTGTACTGATGATACCATATCCCCCCTGCAAAAACAAGAAAAGCCCATCCTTCGATGGGCTTTTCTCATTTGATATCCAGTTCGGGCGGAACATCGATCTGGTCGGACACATATTTTCCGTTTTTCTTCCGCTGCCTGACACATTCGGTCAGCAGGTACTCGATCTGTCCGTTGACCGAGCGAAAATCGTCCTCTGCCCATGCAGCGATGGCGGCATAAAGCTTTGGCGACAAACGCAGCGGGATCTGTTTCTTGCCGTCTGCCATGGCTAATCCACAAACCGCACAGCGGTACCGTAGGCCATCACCTCGGCAGCACCCTGCATCACGGCAGAGGATGCGTAACGCACTGCTACAACAGCATCGGCGCCCAAATCGTTTGCCTGCGCGATCATTCTTTCACAGGCAAGGGTACGGGCTTTGTTCATCATATCGGTGTAGGATTTTAACTCGCCGCCCACAAGAGTCTTGAAACTCTGGGAGATATCGCTGCCCAGATGTTTGCTTTGGATGGTACTGCCCTGTACAAGACCCAGCACTTCACACTTTTTACCCGGGATATTCTCAGTTGTTGCCAATAACATATGCGTTCCTCCTTAATACAGGCTGCCGGAATTGACGATGGGCTGTGCTTCCCGGTTTCCGCACAGCACGACCAGCAAATTGGACACCATAGCGGCTTTTCGCTCTTCGTCCAGCTGGACCTTACCGCTTTCATTGAGGCGATCCAGCGCCATTTCCACCATGCCTACGGCACCGTCCACGATCATTTTTCTTGCGTCGATGATGGCGCTTGCCTGCTGACGCTGCAGCATGGATGCGGCGATCTCGGGAGCGTAAGCCAGATAGGTGATGCGCGCTTCGATGATCTCAAGACCGGCTTCTTTTACCTTCGACTGGATCTCATCACGGATCCGCTGTGCCACTACCTCGCTGGAACCGCGCAGCGAGCCTTCATCCGCCTGACCGTCGCCGGTGGTATCCACGTTGGGTGCCACGTCGTAAGGGTAAATACGGACGATATTGCGCAGAGCGCTGTCGCACTGCAGGGAGAGATACTCTTTGTAGTTATCTACATCGAACACCGCTTTTGCGGTATCCACCACGCGCCAGATGACCGCGATGCCGATCTCGATGGGGTTGCCCAGACAGTCGTTGATCTTCTGGCGGGTGTTGTTGAGGGTCATGATCTTGAGGGAGATCTTTTTGCTGGGTATCTCCATGGATGCAGCGGTTCCGGGAGCGGTCACAACCAGCTGTTTGCCGCTGTCCACATCGCCGGACTGGTTAAGTTTGGTCTTGGCAGCAGGGTTTACCGCAGAAACAAAGGGGTTGACGAAGTAAAAGCCCTCCCCTTTGAGGGTACCGATGTATTTACCGAACAGCGTCAGGACCAACGCTTCCTGCGGGCCAAGCACCTTAAG
>JAFQTW010000084.1 GCA_017408855.1 Oscillospiraceae bacterium
GGGCTTTGGTTTTAACTTCAAGCATGTTTTTTCTCCTTTTTCTTTATTATTTCATATATGCCCTCAGCAAAAGCCTTGTGACCGGCAGCGGTAAAATGCACGCCATCCCCCAGTTTTTTACGAAGCATGGTACTCATGGGTCAGATACTCCATTCTGCCGGTCATCCGGCGCATACTTAATCGGACCGCTCCTGTCCGACAGATTATCCCAGTATAATGAATGTATTATACCACAACCGTCTGCGATGTTCTATCGGGGAAACTGAATATTTTGTAAATTCCTATGAAAAACAAAAGTCCCCCCTTCGACATTGTGTTCCCGGCTGAAAAGGCGATCATTCAAAACAGATCATGGTCCTGCTCCCTATATACAGGTATTGCAGCAGTGTGATATGATTGGATCGAAAAGTTTTCAGATTTTGAGTGATGCAACCGGTGGTTGCGGAAGTTCCAACCGTAGTTGGTAGTGTGTAATCACAGATCGAAGTATCATATTTACCAAGGAGGTAAAGCAAATGTTGTCTGAAAGGATATATCAATTCAGACGAAAGAATGGACTTTCTCAAGAGCAGCTCGCAGAGAGGATAGGTGTTTCGAGACAGGCGATCTCCAAATGGGAAAGTGGAACATCAACGCCTGAATTAGAAAAACTGTTAGCATTGAGCGAATGCTTCAACATTACCCTTGATGAACTTGTAAAAGACGGAGCAGCCAACCAAGAAGCAAGTGAAACACCGCAAAAATCAGAAAAAGATGCCGTTTCAAAGGCAGTAGAGATGAAAGCAGGTGTAGTCCTTTGCCTGATTGGTGCCATCTGTCTGATCCTATCCGGAATCATGATGGTTACAAGTCCAAGGGCAGCAGACCAGCTCAATGCCGCCTCGACGATTACGATAAGCGGATCCGGTGTACTCCTCATCCTGTGTGTGCTTTCGATGGTTGTAGGTTTCGTACTCATTCTACGCAAAAAATGAAAAAGAGGGAAAGCATATGAAAAAGCTGAGTTTTTTGTTTATTGTGATCGCAGTTTTACTGTCGGACATTATGTGTGCCGTCGTAGCGTTCAACTATCGTGACATGCTTTGCGGCATTGAACATTCGTGTTATAGTGCGCCTGCCAGTATTGCATTTCTTACCGGCATTCCGTTTGGTATTGGAATAATCATCTGTGCTGCCGTGGCATACACACTTCATAAAAAAGCCCGATAAGACCCATCAAGACCACCGAGTAAATCCGGCAAACTGATAAAAGGCTCCATCCGACAGGGATGGAGCCTCTTTTATGTCCCCGAATGATTAAGTCCTCATAAGCAGACCCCAACCGATCCTTCGGGAACACAAAAAGAATTTGGAAAAAACAAAAAAGCCATCCATTCGGATGGCTTTGTTTTGTCTGGACTATCTGACTTTGGATTTAACCTTAGCAGCTTTACCAACTCTGTCACGCAGGTAGTACAGTTTCGCACGGCGTACACGGCCCTGACGGATAACTTCTACTTTGTCTACGTGCGGAGAATGCAGAGGGAATACTCTCTCTACGCCGCAGCCGTGAGCAACACGACGAACGGTGAAGGTCTCAGCAACGCCACCGTGTTTCTTCGCGATAACGGTACCCTCGAAAACCTGAATTCTCTCACGGTCGCCCTCTTTGATCAGTACGTGAACTTTTACGGTGTCACCTACTTCGAAAGCGGGAACTTCTGCTTTCATGCTGCTCTGTGCAATCAGTTTCAATGCATCCATTTTCAATATCCTCCTATTGTTTTCAGACGTTCATACTCAAAAGATTGACAGAGGACCGTCCGCTTTAATGTCACGGATTTTCCGGGCATTAACCCCCGTCGCGGATCACGACGGCATAATGCTCAAATATAATATCACACTATTTTGCAAAATGCAAGTGTTTTTAGCGGAATTTTTCGCCATTTTCCAGATAAACACCGGTCTTTAATACCTTGACCGAATCGATCATCATCCCGGTATCTTTCGCGAAGGAATCCAGCACCAAAGTGGGGTTGATATTAAAGTCATTGCCGGCGGGCAGAGTGATCTTTATCAGCACCTCTTCCCCATCGACCGAAAGCGCCAGCTCTTTCAGATGCTCTTTGAGGGAAACTTCCTTCTCCCCTTTTTTGGTGCGTTTTATGGCTTTGATCTCCGGCTGGGCAAAAAAGGCTTCCAGGATCGCTTTTGTCTTATCGGCATCGGTGTCCAAAAGCTGCAGACGGACCTCGTAGGAGGCGGAAACGATCTGCAGAGACTTATACTGCGGCTCTGCGGCAGAAACGGCACGCAGTCCCATGGGGAAAACTCCGTTGAGACGGGAAACGATCTCTTCCTCGCTCATCTCCTCGATCAGGCGGAAATCCACGCACTCATAGACGCTCTCGTATCCCAAAGCCAACGGCAGCGGAAAGGTCAGATAGGCATGCGGGTTAAAGCCCTCGGTGAACCACAGCGGGATGCCCGCCCGTTTCATGGCGCGCTGCATACAGCGGTTGATATCCAAATGGGAAATGTATTTTGCCGTATCGGTTTTTTCATAAAACAAACGCATGGGCTTCATCATTAGAAACATCTCCCTCCGATCAGACAGTTTGCGCCGCAGCCGGAACATTTTTCCCGGCAGTTGGGGGTGGGGGTATTGGCATGCGCTTTTTCGTTTTCCCGTACGAGAAAGGCTTTGCTCACGCCGTAGTCCAGATGATCCCAAGGCATCACTTCGTCATAAGAACGGGTGCGGTTGGCATAGAACATGCCGTCCACGCCGTTTTTCTCAAAGGCAGCGACCCAGGCATCGTAGTTGAAATGCTCGGTCCAGCCGTCTAATTTGCAGCCGTTTCTCCAGGCATCCTCCAGCACCACACCCAGACGGCGGTCGCCGCGGGCCAAAACCGCTTCGAGATAGCTGGTCTTGGATTCGTGGTAGTTGATGCGGATCTTTTTGCTGCGGTTGTATTCCACCATATGACGCTGTTTTTCCCGCAGCATCTCTTCGGTATCCTGCGGTTCAAACTCAAAAGGCGTAAAGGGCTTGGGAACAAAGCAGGCAAGGCTGATGGTCACATTCACGCCCTTGCCCTTGGGTTTGGTGGGCAGGCTGTAAAACAGATCCACGACCTTCTGGGCCAGATCCACGATGCCTTCCATATCGTCGTAGGTCTCGGTGGGCAGACCCATCATAAAATACAGCTTCACCGAGGTGTAGCCGCCCTCAAAGGCGGTACGGCAGGTGGACAGGACCTCTTCTTCGGTAACGTTTTTGTTGATCACGTCACGCATCCGCTGGGTACCCGCTTCGGGGGCAAAGGTCAGACCGCTCTTGCGGACTTTGGTGATCTGCTCCATCAGCTTGGGAGAAAAGTTGTCGATGCGCAGAGAAGGCAGCGACAGATTGACCTTCTCCTCTTCGGTCCAGGGCAGCATCTCTTCCAACAGATTTTCCAGCTGGGAATAGTCGCTGGTGGACAGAGAGGACAGAGAGATCTCGTCGTAGCCGGTGGTACGGCACAGATCACAGCCGTTTTTATTTAAGGTGTCATAGTTTTTCTCACGGAAGGGGCGGTAGATAAAGCCCGCCTGACAGAAACGGCAGCCACGGATGCATCCGCGGAACAGCTCGATGACCGCACGGTCATGGACCGTTTCGAGGAAGGGCACCACAAAGCTCTCGGGGAAGAACACCTTGTCGATGTCCTTGATGATGCGTTTTTCCACCTTGGCAGGCGCGCCGTCTTTCGGGGTAACGGCGGCGATGGTACCGTCTTCTTTATAAGTAACCTCGTACAGCGAAGGAACGTAAACGCCTTTGATCTGCGCCGCTTCACGCAGATACTGCTGACGAGTCCAGCCTTCTTTTTTGGCTTTGATGAACAGATGCGCCAGTTCCAGATTCACTTCCTCGCCTTCGCCCAGCACGAACAGGTCGATAAAATCGGCAATGGGCTCGGGGTTGCAGGCGCAGGGACCGCCGGCGATGACGATGGGCGCCAGGGTCTCGCGGTCCGCGGTCCGCAGCGGGATTCCCGCCAGATCCAGCATATTGAGGATGGCGGTGTAGCTCATCTCATACTGCAGCGTAAATCCGACCATGTCAAAATCACGGATGGGATCTCGGCTTTCCAGACCGTACAAAGGCAGATTCTCTTTGCGCATCAGCTCTTCCATGTCGGCATCGGGCGCAAAGACCCGCTCGCACCACATGTTCTCTTCCCGATTGTAAAGAGAATAGAGGATCTTCATACCCAGATGGCTCATGCCGACCTCGTACAGGTCAGGGAAGCAGAACGCAAAGCGAAAATCCACTTTCGAAGGATCTTTCACCACGCTGTTCAGCTCGCCGCCGGTGTACCGACCGGGCTTTTGCACCTTCATTACCAGTTTTTCGATCGTTTCGTTTAAAAGCATCCTGTTCTCTCCTTGCTTTTTATCGGGACCCAAAAGGGGCAATACTCTAACTAAAATAGTATAGCATCGATACCGGGAAACCGCAAGAGAAAACCGCTCTTTCGAAAAAGAGCGGTTTGGATCATCGGATCGGACAGTCTTTCGCGGCAGACAAAACCGCCTCCACGTCCTCTTCGGTGGAATACGCGCCCAGCGACAGGCGGATGTACCGTCCGGCGGAGAGGGCGATGTTTCTTTCCCGGAAGAAGGCGAAAAGTTCCTGCGGGTCAGAGACCTCGATGGCCATCGACGCGCCGTGCGCGCCTTTTTCGGCGCTTGTCAGCACCCGGTAGCCCAGCTCGCAAAGTCCCTGATGCAGCTTTTGATAAAGGGGATCGATATGTGCCCAGATGCGGTCGATACCGATCTGCAGCAGCTTTTCCAACGCATCGTGCAGGATGTAGACCCCCAGATTATCCGGCGAAGAGTTTTCCAGCTTGCGTGCCTTGGTGTCGTCCGAGCAGCGCAGATAGGGAGCCCCCTCGTCCCGCACCACCGAGATAAAGAAGTTCGCCGCAGTGTAAACCGGCCAGATGCGGCGCATCAGCTCAGGAGCCACATAGACAAAGCCGGTGCTTTCCACCGCGCCAAGACCCTTGTAGCCGGCGGCGGAAACCGCGGAAACGTTCCACCTGACCGCATCGAATGGGATCTGTCCAAGGCTCTGGATCGCATCGACGATGAGGTAGATCCCCTTCTCTTTGCAAAATTCGCCCAACGTTTCCAGATCGATCAGCGAGCCGGTTGCGGACTGCACATGGCTGACCAGGATCATCCGGGTATTTTGGTCGCACTGTTCCATCAGCATCGCAGGAGAAACATCCACCGTATCGCTGTCACCGGCGATACGGACCTCGACCCCTTTCAGCTTTTTCGCATTGAGACAGGGCATCAGGACCGAAACATGCTCGATGGCATCGGTCACGATATTGTCGGCGGGAGAAAAATCAAAGCCCTGCAAAATGGCGTTGATCCCTTCGTTGGTGTTGCGGGTAAAGGCGATCTGGCAGGGCTCGACCCCGCCCAACAGCGTTCCGATCATCTGCCGGGTCTCATCGAGGGTATCGAAAAAAACCTTTCTTCCGGGACCGCCCCGCTGATTTTCCACAGCGGCGTTGGCCCAATCGTCGAAGTAGCGCATTGCCGCTTTTTTTCCGATCTCGGACCCGCCGCAGTCGTATGCCGTATCCATATAAACACAGCGGTTTACCGCCGGAAACAGCGAGCGATATTCTTTGACCCAATCCATCCGGATCCCTCACTTTTTTACAAAATCTGTTTTTATACTATTCCTTTTCCCATCCCTTGTCAAACCCGCAGACCGCCTTCCTCCCCCAGAAGGTTCCACAGCAGATAACACCCGGTCAGCAAGAGGGAAAGGTTTTCCCGAGCATAGAGGATCCCCAGCAAAAGGACCGCCGCCGCCAATACTGCCGACAGGATTTTTTGCGCGCCTTCCCAGTAAAAGGGCGCATCGCTTTGCCGCAGCAGACAGCCCAGCAGCTGTCCGCCGTCCAGACAGCCCAACGGCAGCAGATTAAACAGCCCCAGTGCCAGATGGATCGCCCGTACCTGCGGCTGATCGCGAAAAAACAGGGCACAGACTAGATTCACCATCGGGCCAGCGGCGTAGATGAGCATCTCTTTATAATAACCCAGATCCAGTTGTTCTCCTCTCTCGATGCGCACCCCAAAGCTACCGAATACGATCTTTTGCGGACGGCATTTTAGTAGTGCCATCGCCAAAAGATGCCCTCCCTCGTGCAAAAGTGCGGCAGTGAGCATGACCGCCCCCCGTCCGCTTTTCTCATACAGTAAAAACAGCAGCAAAAGGCATAAAAAAGGCACCGAAAGCCCGATACGGTCAGGCTTCATCCAACGACTTCCTCACCAGAAACGGCTGCAGAACCCATGCCGGATCGGCACGTTTTTCCCCGATGCGTATTTCCCAATGCAGGTGCGGTCCGGTAGAAACGCCGGTGGACCCCACCGTTCCGATCTGTTCGCCCTGCCGCAGCACCTCGCCTGTTTTGACCGAAACAGAAGAAAGGTGCGCATAAAAAGTCGCCAGCCCGCCGCTGTGGCTGACGAGTACATAGTTTCCATATCCGTTGGACCAACCGGTTTCCGCTACCTGCCCCGACCATGCGCAGGCGACCCGTGTTCCCTGCGGTGCCGCCAGATCGATCCCGGTATGAAAATCCCCTTCTCCGCTGATGGGATGCTGACGAAATCCGTACAGGCTGGTCACCGAAGCGGCGGCGAGAGGCAGACAAGGTCTTTTACTGACGCTGACCGGGCTGAGCAGACAGTTCGCCGGAACTGCTGTTTCTTCCGAAACCCGCACCGGCAGCGGACCGCCCTGTCCCTTTTGCGAAGGATCGGCCCTTCCGCCGTATTGGCGGATATACTCTTCCAGCTGTTGGAGCTTCTCCTCGGTGGAACTTTCCTGCACCGGCTCTTTCGGCATCGGGTCGGAGGACTGCTGCGGGATCTGCCATCCGGTCACCTGCGACAGCACCGCCTGTACCTGTTCGGTCTGATCCGGTTCGTTCATCCGCGCAAGCAGATAGTCGCGGCTTTGTCCGTACCAGGAAAGGTCGAAGGCCCATCCCGCCATGAGCGCCAGCAAAAGCACGCTGCAAAGGGCGGTTTGTGCCGCAAGGACCCCTTTGTTTTTCCCGGTCGGCTCCTGCGGTACAGACAGATACGGATAAGCCAACCGTTTTCCCGTCCGACGGCGATTTCTTTCTGCAGCCATTTTCCTCTCCCCTTTCGCTCATATTTATGAGAAAAAGGTCCGGAATATGAAAAAAGGATCGGCAAAGCCGATCCTTTTTGAGTTATTGCCAGATATTGATGCCTTTGGTCACAGTGATCTGCCAGGTACAGGTGGTCCCATCCTCTGCAGTAAGGGTGACGGTCGCAACACCTTCGCCCCTGCCGATGATCTCGCCGTTGCCGTCTACCGTAACAACATCGGGGTTGCTGGACTTGAAGGTCACCTGCAGATCCGGGTCGCCATTGATCACTTCATAAACCAGGGTGCGGTTTCCGCCCGTGGTGACCGATACCTTCTCACTGGAAGGAACGATCTGCAGTTCGTCGGAAGAGGAAGAAGAGCTTTCCGGTTCAGAAGAGCTGCCTGAAGAACTGCCGGTCCCGGAAGAAGAGGAACCGTCGGTCTCGTTGTTTTTGGCGGTTACCGTTACCTCGCAGGATGCGGTGGCGCCATTGCTGGCAGTAACGGTAACGGTGGTCACGCCGATTCCTTTGCCGGTGATGGTTCCGTCGGAAGAAACCGTGGCGACCTTCGTGTTGGCCGACTTCCACTCATAGGTAAAGGGCTCTTCGCCGCCGGTCGCGGTGGCGGTCACGGTGACCGACCCGCCTTTGTAAAGGGAAACCTTGTCTTTGCTGAGGGTCACCGTCACGGCGGTGCCTTTTACGGTGATCTTACAGGTGGCGGTCTTCTCTCCGTCCACTGTTTTGGCGGTGATGGTGGCGCTGCCTTCTTTCAA
>JAFQTW010000085.1 GCA_017408855.1 Oscillospiraceae bacterium
ATCCGCTGTGATGATCGGCGGCGGCTTTATCGGCATCGAGCTGGCGGAAAACCTGCGTGAGCTGGGTCTGGACGTGACCATTGTGGAAAAATCCAAACAGCTTTTGTCCCCCCTGGACCCGGATATGGCATCCTTCGTCCATGCGGAGATGCGCAAACAGGGCGTTGTTTTGGCGCTGGGACAGAGCGTTGCGGGCTTTGAAGCGCGTGACGGCGGCATCGACGTGCTGCTGGAAAACGCACCCGCCATCCACGCCGACATGGCGGTACTGGCCATCGGCGTCACCCCCGATTCCTCCCTTGCCAAAGAAGCGGGTCTGGAACTGGGTATCCGCGGTTCCATTCTGGTCAACGACCGGATGGAAACCTCTGACCCCGACATCTACGCCGTGGGCGACGCGGTGCAGATCAAGCACTTCGTCACCGGCAAAGATGCGCTCATCTCGCTGGCAGGTCCCGCTAACAAGCAGGGACGCATCGCGGCGGACAACATCTGCGGCGGCGACAGCCGCTTTTTAGGCGCACAGGGCAGCTCGGTCATCAAGATCTTCTCTTTGACCGCCGCCACCACCGGCATCAACGAGACCGCGGCAAAAGCGGCGGGCTACGACACCGACAAGGTCATCCTCTCCCCCATGAGCCATGCGGGTTACTATCCCGGCGGCAAGGTGATGACCGTGAAGGTGGTCTTTGAAAAAGGCTCGTACCGTCTGCTGGGCGCACAGATCGTGGGCTACGACGGCGTGGACAAGCGCATCGACGTGCTGGCCACCGCCATCTTTGCGGGGCTCAAGGCCACCCAGCTCAAGGATCTGGATCTTTCCTACGCGCCGCCCTATTCTTCCGCCAAAGACCCGGTGAACATGGCGGGCTACATGATCGACAACATCGCAAAAGGCACCCTCAAGCAGTGGTTTGTCGAAGATGAGCCTACCCTTCCCCGGGACGGCAGCGTCTTTTTGCTGGACAGCCGCACCCCTGCGGAATTCGCCCGCGGTCACGTGGAAGATTTCGTCAACATCCCGGTGGACGAGCTGCGTTCCCGCATCGGTGAGATCCCTGCGGGCAAGCCGGTCTACGTGATCTGCCAGAGCGGACTGCGCAGCTACATCGCTTCCCGCATCCTCGAAGGTCTCGGCTGGGAGGCTTACAACTTTGCCGGCGGTTTCCGCTTCTACGATGCGGTGACCCACGACCGCGCCCTCATCGAACAGTCCCTCGACTGCGGAAAAGATTTGATTGCTGAATAGCCCGCAGGCGGCGAGGCGCCGCAGCCACGTCGCGGGCAGGGACTTTTTTCATCCCCTAACGATAACCCGCGTTATGAGCTGATACAACATTTAAAAGCCCTCATCCAAACGGATGAGGGCTTTTCTGTTGCAGTATGGCATCGGGCATATCGCTTTGGGTCCGGATGCGGTATCCTTGCGAAATGCCGGCGGGCGCTGCCCGCTATCCAGCTTTTTTGCGCCCCTGCGCACGGGCAGGGACAAAACCGGCACCGCTATTCTTTGTCGGCAGCGTCGATTTTAATATGCAGCTCCTGCAGCGCCTTGGGCTCGACCTCGGCGGGACACTGGGTCATCAGCTCGCTGGCGTTCTGCACCTTCGGGAAGGCGATAACGTCTTTGATGTTCTCGGTGCCGGAGAGGATCATGCACAGACGGTCCAGACCGAAGGCCAGACCGCCGTGGGGCGGTGCGCCGTACTGGAAGGCGCCCATCAGGAAACCGAATTTCTCCATGGCTTCCTCTTCGGTAAAGCCGAGGGCTTTGAACATCTTCTTCTGCAGTTCCTGATCGTGGATTCGGATGGAACCGCCGCCTGCCTCGTAGCCGTTGATGACAAGGTCGTAGGCGATGGAGCGGACCGATGCGGGATCGGATTCCATCTTGTCGATGTCCTCGATGTAGGGATGGGTGAAGGGATGGTGCTTGGAAACGTAGCGGTCCTCTTCCTCGCTGTATTCAAACAGGGGGAAGTCGGTGACCCACAGCAGGTCAAAGGTGGATTTGTCAAACAGCTCCAGCTTCTCGGCCAGATGCTTTCTCAATGCGCCCAGAGAAGCGTAAACGGTGTCGTTTTTGTCCGCTACGATGAGCAGAACGTCGCCGGTCTCCAGACCGGTCAGCGCATGGATGGCTTTGACCTCATCCTCGGACAGGAATTTCTCGAAGGAAGAGGTGTGCGCTTCAGCGGTCACACGGGTGTAAGCCAGACCTTTGGCGCCGTAGGTCTTGACAAATTCGGTCAGCTTGTCGATCTCTTTGCGGGTCAGCTTGTCCGCCGCGCCTTTTACGTTGATGGCACGAACGCTGCCGCCGCCCCCGATGGCGCCGGCAAATACCTTGAACTCGGTGTCTTTCACGCACTCGGAGATGTTCATCAGCTCCAGACCGAAACGGGTGTCGGGCTTATCGGAACCGAAACGGTCCATGGCCTCGGCGTAGGGCAGTCTGCGCAAGGGGGTCTGCAGCTCCATGCCCAGGACCTCTTTGAACAGGTACTTGATGTAGCCCTCGTTCATGGCCATAACGTCATCCTGCTCCACAAAGCTCATCTCCAGGTCCACCTGGGTGAACTCGGGCTGACGGTCGGCACGCAGGTCCTCATCGCGGAAGCATTTAACGATCTGCATGTATCTGTCGCAGCCGGACAGCATCAACAGCTGCTTGTAGGTCTGGGGAGACTGGGGCAGGGCGTAGAATTTGCCCTCGTGGATACGGGAGGGGACCAGATAGTCTCTTGCGCCCTCGGGGGTGGATTTGATCAGCATGGGGGTCTCGATCTCCATAAAGCCCTGACTGTCGAAATAGTCACGGGTCACCTTGGCGATCTTGTGACGCATGTTGAGGTATCTCTGCATCGAAGGACGGCGCAGGTCCAGATAGCGGTACCGCAGGCGCAGCTCTTCTTTTACGTTGGTCTTGTCGGTGATCTCAAAGGGAGGAGTCTGGCTCTCGGACAGGATCTTCAGCTCCTCGACAAAGATCTCCTGCTCGCCGGTGGGGATCTCCTTGTTCACCGATTCTCTCTTGCGGACGGTGCCCTTTGCCATCAGCACGAACTCCGCTCTTACGCCGGCGGCTTTTTCCATGATGGTCTTTTCGGTGGCATCGTCGAATGCCAGCTGCACGATACCGCTGCGGTCACGCAGGTCGATGAAGATCAGGTTGCCCAGATCGCGGGTCTTCTGCGCCCAGCCTGCCACGACTACGGTCTCGCCCAGCGTTTCGGGCAGGATCTGTCCGCAGTAATGGGTGCGTTTCATTCCGTTTAACGCTTCTGCCATGATGATTACTCCTTTATAAAAATGTTTTCCACATAAATTGACGGATGGTTGAAAATTAAAGGCTCAGACTTTCCGCAACGTCCGACAGCTTGGCGGCGTAGATGACCGACAGCATCTCTTCGGCGTTTTTCAGAGAAATCTCGCTGACGGTGCCGTCGTCCATCTTTTTCAGGTTTGCCTTGCCCTGTTCCAGCTCGCTGTCGCCTAAGATCATCGAGAACTTGGCGCCCAGCTTGTTGGCGTATTTCATCTGGGCTTTTACCGAACGGCCCATGGTGTCGCACTCGGCCCAGAAGCCCTCTTTTCGCATTTCAGCCACCAGCTGTGCCGCCTTCGCGCCGGCTGCGGGACCCATGGCGCCGATGTAGCAGACGCACTCCTTCTCTTCGGGGAAGGAGCAGCCGCAGGCCTCCATGGTCATGAGCAGACGCTCGATGCCCATACCGAAGCCGATGCCCGGCAGCGCCGGTCCGCCCAGCTGCTGGACCAGACCGTCGTAACGGCCGCCGCCGCATACGGTCGCCTGCGAGCCGATCTTATCGGTAACGAACTCGAACACGGTTTTGGTGTAGTAGTCCAGACCGCGGACGATGGTGGGGTTGACTTTATACGCGATGCCCATGGCATCCAGCAAAGCTTTTACTTCATCAAAGTGGGCGGTGCACTCGTCGCACAAAAAGTCCAGCATGACCGGAGCGCCCTTGCCGATCTCCTGACAGATGGGGCTCTTGCAGTCGAGAAGGCGCATGGGATTGCGCTCGAGGCGATCCTTACAGGTATCGCACAGCTCTTCGCGGCGGGCGGCAAAGTGGTCGTGCAGCGCCTGCTGGAATTTGGCACGGCAGGTGGGGCAGCCGATGGAGTTGATCTCCAGAGAAGCCTCCACGCCCAGCTCATCGAACAGGTGGCGGACCATGGAAATGACCTCCGCATCCGAAGCGGGGGCAGAGGAGCCCAGCATTTCCACGCCGAACTGGTGGAACTCACGCAGTCTGCCTGCCTGAGGTTTTTCGTAGCGGAAGGCGGACAGGCAGTAGGCTACCTTTACCGGCAGCGCATCGCCTAAAAGTCCGTGCTCGATGGCGCAGCGCAGGGTGCCTGCGGTCCCCTCGGGGCGCAGGGTGATGGATCTGCCGCCCTTATCCTCGAAGGTATACATTTCTTTCTGCACCACGTCGGTGGTGTCGCCCACCGAGCGGTTGAACAGCTCGGTATGCTCGAAGGTGGGAACGCGGATCTCACGGAATCCGTACAGACCCGCCACTTCCATGAATTTTTTCTCAAGATACTGCCATTTGTGGCTCTGAGAAGGCAGAACGTCCTGCGTTCCGCGGGGTGCTTTTGTTAAAATAGCCATCTTATCATTCTCCTTTGCGGGCAGTGCCCGCTTCCACGTCGCGGGCATCGACTTTTTGAAATCGTCACCGATAACCCGCGGTGGGGATGCCCCCACGGGCGTGTCGCGGGCAGGGACTTTTTCCAATCCCTACCGATAACCCGCGTTTTTGGTTTGTTGAAAAAGGTTTTGCAAGGGGGATTCCTTAGAAAAGATATCCAAGGCAGGTGCGGTACGCGC
>JAFQTW010000086.1 GCA_017408855.1 Oscillospiraceae bacterium
CCGCGAGAAGATCCACCATCTCCCACCAAAAGGAAAAGACATCGTCGAAAGACGGTGTCTTTTTTCTTTTCCGATGGTGGATTCGAACCAACAATGGGAGCGAATCCAAGCGGCAGCGACGGAGGAGCGACAGAGAAACAGTCCGGGGGACTGTTTCGACATTGTTCCAAGGGCGCGCAGCGACCGCGAGAAGATCCACCATCTCCCGTTAAAAAAGCCCCCGCAGCGGATGCAGGGGCTTTTCCCTATTTCTCTTCGTTTCCTTCTTTTTCCGGATCAGCCTTTTCAGCCGTTCGCTGCCCCTTTTCATCTTACTTGAGCCCTTTGATCATGGGGATCAGTCCCAGCAGCATCAGGATGCCGACCAGACCAACCAGCATACCGTAGAGGTACTGCGCCCAGACCAGACACAGGCACATGGCAAGGCCGAACACCAGCACTGCCGCGGTGATGTAAACGATCTTCAAGAGCAGTTTGCCGTTCACTTTGACCGAGGGTTTGTTCTCCAGTTTGCGCCATCCGATGAGGGTGATCAGACCCAGCACGATGCCTACCGCAGTAAAGGCTACACCGGCACCGAACAGATCCCATTCGGGCAGCAGTGCCATGCACATACCGATGGCAAAGATCATACCGCTGACAGTGCCCATCACAAGGGCGTAAAAGCTGCTTTTTTTCATCGGGATTCCCCTTTCATTATTCCAACAACCGTTGAGTTTTTCTTACAGTTGCAGTATAATAAATAAAAAATCGCAAAACAATCATCAATCATGCAACAGTTGTTGGTTTAATGGAGGGCGCATGAACACCCCAAACAACAAGCGGCGGCGACAGTCGGTGGAAAAAATCGAAAAAGCTTTTGTGGAGCTTTTGCAGACCCGTGAGCTTTCGCAGATCTCCGTTTCGGATCTGTGCAAGATGACCGGACTCAATCGCAGCACCTTTTACGCGAATTTTTTAGATATCTACGATCTGGCGGACAAGATGCGCCAGCAGCTGGAACAGGATTTTGCCCGGCAGTTTTCCCATTCGCCGCAGGAAGAAGTTTCCGGCGGTGCGCTGAAGATGTTCACCCACATCAAGGAAAACCAGCTGTTTTACAGGACCTACTTTAAGCTGGGCTACGACGAAAAACATCAGGTGATGATCTACGATGCAGCCCGTGCCGAAAAGGATTTCCACGGCGCCCACATTCCCTATCACATCGAATTTTTCCGTGCCGGACTCAACGCCATCATCCGCATGTGGCTGGCATCGGGCTGCAAGGAATCGCCCGAGGAGATGGCGCAGATCATTCAGGCAGAATATCGGGGACGTTAGGAGGATGGGTATGAAAATACCGTTTTTGAAAAATCCGGTCTTTCTGCTTTTTCTGATCGTTCCGCTGTTTTTCGGCGGCATCTGCCTGCATCTGGGTCTGGAACAGATGCATCAGGTGCAGTCACGCGGCGAGACCATGACCGACGTGCCCGGCTATCTGCAGGACTGGCGTTTTCTGGAGGAAAAGGGCGACCTTGATCTGTACGAGGTGCGCTACTGCTACTATCTGGGCGGGCAGGAATATGAGCTGACCGTAACGGAGCGGCGGGAAACGCCTCCGGTGACCGACACGCCGGTGACCGTTTGGTGCGGCTGGGACGACCCCACCGTGGCGCAGGTCGCCTACAAAGAGACCTGGCAGATGCTGCTTTTGGCCGGCATCCTTTTGCTGTTTTTCCCCTTTGTCATGGCGGTGGGCGCCATGCTGTCCGCCGGCGTGCTGTCCTTTGGGCAGATCGGCCTTTTGGAAGGCGCCTTCGGCATCCTCTTTTTTCTGTTCGGCGCCATCAGCTCCTACGGCATCTGCGGCAGCTTGTCCCCCGCGGCGCTGTTTTCCGCCGGCGGGATCGGGCTGTTCCCTCTTTTGTTCTATCTTTCGGCGGCTTTTTTGCTGTACCGAAGCATCCGCCCCAAAAAGGATCGGTCCTGATCCTTTGAAAAGGCAAAACTTACCGCCCCATATCTTTCGAAATTCGTTTCATACTATAACCGATACCCCATCGGGGATCAATTCATTTTTGGGAGGTCCAATTCATGAAAATGACCCGATCTGTCGCCCTTTTATGTGTGGCAGCCATGCTGCTGACCGCTATGACCGGCTGCTTTGGCGGAAAAAAATCTTCGGTTGACGAAACCTCGTCCTCCAACATCGACAAGCCTCTTACCTCTTCGGCAGCGGAACCGATGGAACCCATCTCTTCCGAGGCGGCCATCGAGCAGCTGCTGCCTTCTGTTCCCGACGAAAGCTCTCTTGCCGACGAGACCTCTTCCTCCGCGGAAGAATCGGTCTCCCCCACCATGGGCATCGATCCCGCTGAGATGGCTGATCTCAGCGGCGAGGCCAAAGGCTGGGGACCCGGCGGTCCGGTGGACGAGGAAAACCGTTCTGCCGGCGCTGAGTATTATCAGGAGCTGTACGGAAAATACGATGCGGTTTTTATCGCTCCTTCTTCGGAAAAAATCTATCTGACCTTTGACGAAGGCTACGAAAACGGCTATACCGCTCAGATCCTGGATGTGCTGAAGGAAAAAGAAGTCTCCGCCGTCTTTTTCGTGACCATGCCCTATGCTGAGCAGAATCCCGATCTGATCCGCCGCATGATCGACGAGGGACACGTGGTTGGCAACCACTCCAACCGGCACATTACCTATCCTTCTCTTTCTCTCGACGAAGCCAAAGAAGATCTGATGAGCCTTCATCAGTATATGCTGGATACTTACGGTTATGAGATGCGCCTGTTCCGCTTTCCCGAAGGAAATTTCTCCGAGCAGACGCTGGCGCTGGTCCAAAGCTGCGGCTACCGCTCGGTGTTCTGGAGCTTTGCCTACCGTGACTGGCTGGTGGACGATCAGCCCGATCCGGCGGAAAGCCTCGCCACGATGATCGAAAAATCCCATCCCGGCGCCGTTTATCTGCTGCATGCCGTTTCTTCGACCAACACCCAGGTGCTGGGAGATTACATCGACGCCATGCGGGAAAAAGGGTATGTTTTTTCCGATCTGACCGTAAACTGATCGGGAGTCAAAAATCTTTTCTGCAAAGCTGTAACATTCCCCCGCCCTGCGGGGTTTGCTACATAGACCTGAGACCACAAAGGAGAAACTACATATGGAAAACCTGAAAACCATCCTCATTGCCTTAGCTGCGAGCGTTGTGCTCGGCCTTATCATCGGACGGGCTGTTGCCAACTTCAAATATCCCGATCCCAATAAGCACCACGTTTTCACCCCCAAGCAGTCGCTGATCGCTACCGCGGTGGTACTGGTCTCCGTCGGTCTGATCCTGTTCGGACTGTTGTATAAGCCCCAGCCCAAAATGCCCGACGAAGGCATGTTCGGCGAAGGCGAAGGCTACACCGAAGAGGGCGGTTTTGCCGGCGATGCGGCGATCGCCATCGGCTAAAAGAGGGGTTTGCGATGAAGATTCATTTTGCCGGAAAATACTCCGGCGACCCGGATTCTCTCCCCCACCGTCCCCACAAGGAGGGTGCGGTGGCTTTTAAAGAAGCTTCGGACACCAAGGAGCTTGCCAAGATCGCCAACGGGCTTGCGATCGCCGTTCTGATCATCGCCTTTGTTCCGGCGGTGCTTCGTCACGGCTTTGCCGCCTTTCCCGCCTGTCTGCCCGGCTCGCTGCTTGCCATGCTGACCCTGTTTCCCCACGAGCTTTTGCACGCCGTCTGCTTTCGGGAAGAAGCCTTTGTCTACACCAATCTCAAAGACGGGATGCTCTTTGTGGTGGGACCGGAGGACATGAGCCGCCGCCGATATGTCTGGATGTCGCTGCTGCCCAATCTGCTGTTCGGTCTTTTGCCCTATCTTTGCGGGATGCTCTTTTCCCTTCCGTGGCTGACCATGATGGGCGCGGTCGCCCTTTCCTGCGGTGCCGGCGACTACTACAACGTTTTTAACGCCATGACCCAGATGCCCAAAGGCGCCCGGACCTATCTGCACAAGTTTAACTCCTTTTGGTTTATGCCTGAAGAAGAAACGACAAAAATCTGATGTATATAAAAGCCCCATCCGGCCGGATGGGGCTTTTGTGTTTTATTCTTCTTTTTTCGAAGCGCCGATCTCCACCCACGCGGGGAAAAATCCGCTTTTCAAAGCGGTGTTCCAGGAATGATAGTTGGACAGGCTGGTCCCGTAAAAAGGGATCTGCCCCTGCCGCAGGATCTCGTTTTTCAAAAGAGTCACCAGATACGAAGCGATCCCCTGCGAGCGGTAGGGTGCCATCACGTCGATGCCGATCTGCATCCAGCCGGGCGCATCCTGCGAAGCGCCCGCCATGCCCATGATGGTCTCGCCGTCCATGGCGCAAAGAGCGATCCGGTCGGGACGAAGCCCGCCGGGTGCGGAGCCGATGGCGTTGGGAAATCGCTCGTCCCCGTAAAAGGGGTGGATCTGCTCATCGTAATACCAGCGCACCGGGATCTCCCTTTTGGGCTGTACCTCGGCGGCGGGCAGGAACATATGGTAGGTCTGAGTCAGACAGTAGCCCTGTCGGGAAAGCTCCTGCTGCAGCGGCAGCAGATTGGGCAGCTCGAACAGCCAATGACCCGGGCGGTTTGCCGCAAAGTCCCGCAGAAAGGGATGCAGGCTTTCGTCAGCGGTGATGACTGCGCCGCTGCCCATGCAGCCCATATGAAAAAAGTAGGGCTTTTCGCTGTACCGGCGCCGTCCCTCCTGCAGCTTTGACAGGGTGATCACATTTTCCTTGCCGAAAAAATCCTCCGGACGGCAGTTATATTCCAGCGCCATCAATCGGGCGGCTTTTTGCAGATACTGCTGTTTCATTCTGTCATCTCCAATCCGTTTTCCCGGTAAAAAGCGGTGAGCTGCCGCTGATTTTTGATGACCACCGTCTTTTTAGGCCAGCTGCGCACCACCTGCACAAACCGCTCCCGATGGACTTTGGTCCGTCCTTTCCATAAGATCCAGCAGAAAAAGTTCCAGTCGAACTTTTCCTCGCACCCTTCGGTCATGGAAACACGGCTTTTTCCTTTGTAGCGAAGATACCGCTTCCACGCCCGGCAAAGGGAGGCAAATCTGCCGAAATTCAAAAAGACGATCCGGTCAGCCTGTTCCATCCGTTCTTCAAAGCAGACCTTGCGGTAGTTGCCGTCGATGACCCAGTTTTCGTGTTCCGCGAGAAATGCTTTCACCTGCCGGATCTGACCTTCCAGATCCCGGGGTTCCCAGCCGGGCAGCCAGTAGACCGTATCCAGATACAGCGCCGGGATCTGCTCCTTTTGAGCGATGGCGGCGGCAAGAGTGCTTTTTCCGCTGCCGCTGTATCCCATAATGACCGTTTTCATCGGCGTTCCCTCCTTTTGCAGGATAGAAATATTATAGTCTTTTTCCCCAACGGCCGCAACCAGGCAAATTCTTCCTTGCATCGCATTTTGACGGATGGTATACTTTTGCTAAATCATTGGTTTAGCAGAAAGGATGGTTTTTCTATGAAAAAATACAGCGTATTGCTTTTGGCATTGGTCCTGATCAGCACTCTGCTGCTGGGCGGCTGCGGCAAAACCGAGGTCTCGGTTCCCGCGCCGGAATGGTCCACCGTTCAGGACAGCGCCGGCGGCTTTTCCTATCAGATCCCCGAAGGCTGGGTCATCACCGAAGATGTGACCGGTCAGGGCAGCGTGATCTATATCCCCGGCGATGCCGATTCTTCTGCCGGCGTTTCCAACGTCAATCTGGTGATGGTCGAGACCGGCGCTGAGGCAGTCGCTTTCGAAGATCTGAAAGCAGCCCTCGAGCAGGATCTGGCGCCCCAGCTGCTGGCAAACGGCTTTTCCGCAGTGGAAAACATCTCCGTCCGGGAGATGGAAGCGCCCATCGGTAAAGTCTGCGCCATCTCTTACGACGCGGAGCTGACCGGCGTTACCTTCAGCCAGACCCAGTTTTATCCGCTGATCGACAATTACTCCTTCGTTGTTACCGCCACCGACATCGGTGACGGCGTGACCCCCAATGTGGCAGAGGTCGCCGAGTATATCGTTATGACCCTGGAGCTGGATGCGTAACCCGCCCCGGCTTTGCCCGCAGATTTCCCAAACAAAAAAGCCCCATCCGCGCGGATGGGGCTTTTTTCGTTCC
>JAFQTW010000006.1 GCA_017408855.1 Oscillospiraceae bacterium
GGAACGCCTTTGATATGTACGATCATGACACGTTTGGTCTTTTCGGGGCTCAAAGGCAGAACGCCTTCGTCTTTGTATTTGACCAGAGTCAGACAGTCTTTGGAGATAGCGGGAGCGATCTCTTTGAACTGGGGATTCTGCAGAGCGGCAGCCAGCTCTTCGTCGGTGGCGGTCAGCTCTTCGGCAGATTTTTTGTGCATGCCTTTGGCAGCTTTCAGACCCAGGATACGGGTCAGCGCCTCGACAATGCGCTCTTCGCCGATCACGCCGGATCTGTAAGCTTCCAGCATCCAGGCGTAGTCCTCTTCGGGGTCGTTGAAGAACAGGAACATATCGCAGCCGGCGTTGATGGCAGCGGGCAGCATGTCTTTGCGCTTCATGCGGTTGGTCATGCCGACCATGTGAGAAGCATCGGTGACTACCATACCGTTAAAGCCCAGCTTATCCCGCAGAAGGCCGGTCATGATTTTCGGCTCGAGGGTAGCGGGCAGGATCTCTTCGGGGGTGATATCGGGGTTCTGCTCTTTCATGAAAGTGGGCATCAGAATGTGACCGCCCATGATGGCGTCGAGACCGCCGTCGATCAAAGTTTTATAAACGTGACCGTAGGTCTCCATCCATTTCTCTTCACCGAAATGGTTCACGTTGTTGGAAACATGGGCATCGCGGTAATCCTGACCGTTGCCGGGGAAGTGTTTGGCGCAGCAGTATACGCCCTCGGTCTCGTGCAGACCGTCCATGTAAGCCTTGCCCATTTCTGCGACCAGCTCGAGTTTGCTGCCGTAGGCACGGAACAGAACTTCCTCACAGTCGGGGTTGTAGGTGATGTCCACGACAGGAGCGAATGCCATGTTGCAGCCAGTGCCTTTGATCTGTGCGCCGGAAACACGTCCCATGGCCTGTGCGTACCCGGTTTTGCCGGTAGCGCCGACCTTGATCTGGTTGGCTACGAAAGTACCGTCGGGACAAACGCCGTTGCCGCAGGTCTCGGGGTTACAGGCAATGAAAACGGGAGCTTTGGCATACTTTTGCAGGATGCGGTTCTGATTGAGGACCATCTGTCCGGGCATACCGTTGTAACGGCAGCCGCCCAGATGATATTTCTCCATCAGTTCCTGTAAATACTCTTCGGAGTTGCCGGCAGTCAGCTGCCAGAACAGCTGTCCGACCTTTTCTTCATCGCTCATGGAGGCGATGGTGTTTTCTACCTATGCGATATCCTCATCGCTCAGCAGATAGGGTTTCGCGCGCAGATCTACCATAGGGATCACGATCCTTTCTTTTTTGCCGTGTTCAGAGAACGGCGTACAAAAATATTTTACCAGAAAAAGCGTTTTTTTCAACCGACTATCCGTCATTATAGATGGATTTTGGCTTTTTCCACAAGGAATCCTTATGCGGTTTGACAGCCTGTGTCACAAAAACGGAAAAGAGGGTCAAATTAGAGCGGCAGGGTATCCGGAAGAAAGCTTTCTGTCAAAGTTTGCGCTTCGTATATATGTATATATATAAATTGGCTTATGAAAAGGATTTCTGTTATTCAAAATAAAATATTTGTAAATATTCTGCTGTCCTTTGCCGGAAAACTGTGGTACAATAAACTGAATATGCACGGAAAGGGGTAGAAAAATGCAGCAGAACCGACTTCGTCAGCTGTTTTTATTGGAAGAAAAAGACCGCATGCTGCTGCGCTGCCTGTTTGAACCGGTCGGTCCCGATGCGCTGGAAAGGCTGTATCAGGATCTGGATTTCGATGCGGAGCGGCAGGAATACCTGCTGTTTTTGTCCCGTCTGTCGCAGAAAAACGGATTTGCACAGGTCCCGCAGCCGCTGGTGGCGCGGATGAAGGGGCTGATCCGCTATCATATGGTCAACAACGTGCTGCTGATGCAGGGCGTATTGGAAATAACCGATCTTCTGCGGGAAAAAGGTATCCCGGTCATGCTGATCAAGGGCGCTGCTTTTTCCGCCTGCTACGACCGCATGCAGCCGAGATTGATGTGGGACGCGGATATTGCCGTTCCGTATCAAAGGGCGGACGAAGCCTGTCAAATGGCGCTGTCTGCCGGATTTGCGCTGCGGGGCACGTCGCCTCACGCGGTGGACCTGGTCCGCGAAAATTATCAGGTGGATCTGCACCGGGTCGTCTTTAAGAGAGGCGGCGAAAAACGGGCCGAAGAGATCTGGCAAAAGGCCCAAAAGATCCTTTATCAGGGCAGGGAACTGTTTGTTCCCGACCTTGCCGATCAGCTCATCCACGGGCTGGACAACGAATTTCGCAACCATGTGGTGGGCGAAGGGGAAGGCCGGCGCATCAAATGGTATTACGATGCGGCAAAACTGATCCGGCATCCTGCGTTTCCCGGATGGCAGGCTGTGGCGCAGCGGGCAAAAGAGCGGGGGGTTCCCGGCATCGTGCGCTATATGCTGGGTCTGTTTGAGGAAAGTCTGCCCGGCTGGGTGGACAAGGCGTTTTTCACCGAGTATCTGCCGGACAGGGAATATCGCTTTGACGAAGAGACCCTTCTTTCTCTGCGCAGCTATGCTACCGAAAACGACCGATACAAAAACGATGTGGCGTCGGGACACGTTCCGCACCGTTTTTCCCGCTGGCTGGCATTGATGAAGCTGGAGTATCGCTACATGAACAGCGAGGTCTCCCCGGCAGAAGGTCAGGTCAGTCTTTTGCAGATGTTTTTGATCCATTGGCGGCTGGACAGCGTTTGGCAGATCCCGGCAAAAGTGCTGCAGCGGCTTTGGAACATGAGAAAAAAGAAGGGCGGCGGCACAGATGGTTAAACCGGAAAAAATCGAGCTGACCGCACAGGAAGCGGCGCAGTTCTGGGACGATCTGCGAAAAGAAGCCGATGCGGTCCACCGCAGCGAGCGGGTCTTTCGGCTGGGCGAGATGACCCTTCGGATCATCTTTCACGAAAAGCGGATCGAGGAGTATGCTCTGGGACAGCTGAAAACCGCTCTTTTACCGCAGGGCAGCGGGGCGGAACTGACCGTCCATTGTCTGGTGAGCGATGCGCTGTGGCGGCGCTGCGGGCAGTTGCCCGACGAACACCGTGCCTGCCTTTGGTGCGGCGAAAGGCGGATGCTGTTCAATCTGGACTGGGATCCTTCTTCCTTTTACGGCAGCGACGGACAGGAAGTCTGGCTGGGCTGGCGGGAACTGGGCGAGGATCTTCCCCGGCGACTGGGACACTTTTTCTTTCGCCATTTTGCCCGGATGCTGCGGGATCGAAAGACCTACATGCTCCACGGCGGCTGTGTTGGTACCGAGGGGAAAGGCATCCTGCTTTGCGGCAAAGGCGGAAGCGGCAAATCTACGCTCTCGGCGGCTTGCCTGCTCAGCGGTATGGACTATGTGGCGGAGGATTACCTTCTGCTGAAGAAAACTGCCGCCGGCTATTTGGCGTGGCCGACCTATTCCACCTTGAATCTGACCGAGGAGATGCTGGAGAAAATGCCGGTCTTTGCGGACCACGATACCGGGTATCGGGGATGGAACGGCAAGCATTTCATCGATCTTTCCCCCTGGAAAGAGCAGTTTCGGTATGCTTTTCCGCTGACCGGCGTTCTGCTTCCGGTGATCACCGACCGGCAGGAGCCGTGCATCACCCCCACCGAGCCTGCGGCGCCGATGGCGCAGCTGATCTGGTCCACCGTGCGGCAGACCGACAGCCTGTTCAACAGCGCCCTCATCAAAGAAATGTCCGACCTGCTGCGGGGACTGCCCACCTACAAAATGGAGCTTTGCCCCGATGTGTATAAAAATGCCGAAGCGCTGCGCCGATTTATCGCACAGCAGCCGGTGATCTTGTAAGGAAAGAGGAAGGTATTATGTATACTCTCAACAGCGAAAAAATGTTTTATGATGTGGCCGACGGCGTTGCCGTTATCATCGACTTCACTTCCGGTACCTATTACGGACTGGGTGAGCTTTCTTCGGCTGTCTTTGAAAATATGATGAACGGCGCCGGCGACGGTGCCATCCTTGCGGCACTCAAAGCCATTCCCGGCTGCCCCGACACCATCGAAGAAGGGTATAAAGCATTTCTTGACACTCTTTTTGAGCGGGAAATGATCCTGGGCGACGGCGAAGGCGGCGCGTGCGCGCCCATCGATCCGGCGCTGGCAGAGGGCGGTTTCGAGCTGACCTGCGAGGACTTTTCCGAGGTGCAGGATCTTTTGCTGGCAGACCCTGTCCATGATGTTGAACCGGAAATGGGCTGGCCCTTTTTGAAAGAAGAGGAATAAAGATGGAAACACTGGTATCTGTACTGATCGTTACTTATAATTACGGCAGATTCCTGTCCGAATGTCTCGACAGTGTTCTGCAGCAGAAGTTTGACGGTGCCATGGAGATCATCGTGGTGGATGACGGTTCTACCGACGACACCCGTCAGATCGCCGAGCGGTATCCGGTGCGGTATTTTTATCAGGATCACAAGGGCATTGCCGCCGCAAGAAATCTGGCCCTCTCCAAAGCGAAGGGCGAGTGGGTGGCCTTTATCGATGCCGATGATCTCTGGACTGCGGACAAGCTGGATCTGCAGCTGAAAAAAGCGGCGGAACATCCCGGCTGCGAGGTGGTCTTCTGCCCGGTCAAAAACTGCAACATCAACGAAAAAGCGATTTTGATGCAGAAAGCGCAGGGCGGCGCGCTCACAGAGGATGTGGTCCATTTTCTGATTCCCGCTCTGATCCGCCGCGATCTTCTTTTGCGGTTGGGCGGCTTCCCCGAGGATATGGAACGGGGAGAGGACACCTACATTCTGGCAAAAATGCGGATGGAACGGCTCAACTGCGACGTCTGCATCGATAAGGTCTGCTATCTGCGCCGTGTGCACGGCGACAACATCACCCTGCAGAATGATAAGGCGGTCAGCGTCGATACGATCGTTTCCAAGATCCTGCGGGAGCGGATCCTTGCCCGCAAAAAAGAACAAAAGTCATAAAAGGAGGACAAAGGATGCCCGAAGGAAAAATCAGTGTGATCATGCCCGCCTACAACGGGGGCAAATATCTTTCCGAAGCGGTGGCCGCGCTGCGCCGTCAGACGGTAAAGCCGCTGGAGATCATCGTGGTGGATGACGGCTCTGCCGACAATACAGTCGATCTCGCCCTGTCGCTGGGTCTGACCGTTCTGCGGCAGGATCACGGCGGTGCGGCAAAAGCCCGCAACCGGGGGATCGCGGCGGCGAAAGGAGCGTATCTGTTCCTGCTGGACTGCGACGACATTCCTGCCGACGATGCTCTGGCGGGTCTGTCCGAACTGCTGGAAAAGGACGGCAGCCTGGGCGCAGTGTTCGGTAAAGCGAAGGACTTTGTTTCTCCCGAGCTGACCGAAGAGCAGAAAAGCCAACTTCGTCCCCGGACCGAAAGCTACGGCGGGGTCTTGCCCGGATGTGCCTTGATCCGCCGGGAAGTGTTTGACACGGTGGGTCCCTTTAACGAAAATCTTACTTCCGGAGAAACGGTGGCATGGCTGATGGCGCTGCGGGACAAAAAGATCCCCACCGCTCAGACCGAGCAGGTCACACTGCGCCGCCGCCTGCATCTGACCAATACGGGAAGGGTGCAGAAAGCGGATGAGCGGGCAAACTATGCCGCCATCCTGCGGGCGCGGATGAAAGAAAAGATGGCGCAGAAAAAGGAAGGATGATCCCTTCGCAAAAAAGCGCGCGCCCATTCTGATCGAACGGGCAGGAGCTTTTTTACTGTTCCCACAGCACGGTTTTCCAAAAATGTGTTATAATAGGATCAGAAAACGAGGAGGAACTGCCATGGATCTGAAAACCGCCATCGAGACCCGACATAGTGTTCGAAAATACAAAAAACAGCCCATCGAGGAAGAAAAGCGTGCCCTTTTGCAGAAAGAGATCGATCTCTGCAACGAAAAAAGCGGTCTTTCCATCCAGCTTGTCTGCGATGAACCCCATGCGTTTGACAGCATCTTTGCCCGCTACGGATTTTTTCAAGGGGTAGAAAACTATATCGCCCTGATCGGCAAAAAATCCCCGCAGCTGGATGAAGCCTGCGGCTACTGGGGTGAGCATCTGGTTTTATTTGCGCAGCAGCTGGGACTTAACACCTGCTGGGTCGGCGGGACCTATCGGAAAGGCGGGGTCGCCGCGAAAATCGAAACGGGGGAAAAGCTCTGCCTGGTCATTGCGCTGGGGTACGGAGAAACTGCAGGGACTGCCCATAAGGGAAAGACCTATTCGCAGGTCACAAGCGAAACCGAACCGCCTGAGTGGTTCAAAAACGGGGTGGAAGCGGCCCTTCTGGCACCGACGGCGCTGCATCAGCAAAAATTCCGGTTCGGCCGCATCGGGAATATCGTGACCGCGAAAGCGGGGATCGGTCCCTACGCAAAGGTGGACCTGGGTATCGTGAAATACCATTTCGAAGCCGGCGCCGGAAAAGAAAACTTTGCCTGGGGCAAATAGCAAAAGAAAAAAGCCATCCGAAAGGATGGCTTTTTGTTTCTTTATAGAGTCCCGCCCTGCCGATGCCGCAGTCGCTTAAACCCATCGAAACGATAGGGTGGGTAAGACCGCCTCGCGTTTTCAGGCTCCCTTCTTCCGACCGAAGCCGGGAGGTCTGCCGTCCGCCGCGAGAGACAGAATCCCGTTGCAAGCGTGTTGGATTAAATTGTCTGCGGTATTTCGCACAGGGCAGGATGCAACTATTGTATGAAAGGTCTTTCGGATTATTCGGTGAACTCGTAGTAATCCTCGAGATTTTTCATGAAGATGGCTGCAACTTCGTTGAACTCTTCTTCGCTTTCGATGCCGACCAGAAACTCGTTTTCGCCCTCGACAGATTTTTTCAGAATGATCAGCTCACCCTGCTGTCCCAGGGAATCGTCATCGTAGTAAGGAACCATGGCAACATAGTATTCGCCGTCTTTTTCCAGCTCATCGAGCTTTTCGAAAGTATGGGCAACGCCCTCGTCATCGGTCAGAGTCAACAGATCTGCGCCGAACTCTCTCTCGTCCATAATGTACCTCCGGATGGTGTTTTTCGCCTTTCGGCTTTTACAAGGATTATCTTATCCCATTTCCGGAAAGAAGTCAATCCCAATCAGATTTAATCTATCTTGCATAAAAAACTTTAAAAAAGTTGAAAAAAACAGTTGACAATCACGGTGAAGTGGTGTATATTTAAATCAAAGAAAAGGAACAAACAAAAAGACCAACGAAACTGAGAGGAGGCGAATCCCGATGAACTTGATCGAACCGGTTCAGTTTTTTGGCCGCGGTGTTCATAAGGGATACGCGGCCGCACGGAAAGCAGTTTCGAAATAAAACAAAAACGAGCAGAAAAAGATAAAAAAGCTCTGAAAAAGAGTCAAAATCTTAAAAAACTTCGCTTCAAATATTCGGAATTTATCCGACTCATAACAATAAAAAGTAGAAACTGCATGTCCTAACCAATAGATTTCTAAAATGCAAAAAGAAGAAAAGACGAATTTCTTTAAACTAAATGGTGAACGGAAATGTACTAGTTAATCTTTTCGCGAAAAAGAAATAAGGTTGAGACGTTAACAAGTAAATAGACATTTTCTTAAAGGTGAGTCCCATGGAATAGTCTGTAAAGAAAGACGAAACAAAAGACCAAGCAAGAAAAAATCAAAAGTAAGCGCCTGATGACGAGAAAGTCAGGCGCTTTTTGTTGTCCGCGTAAAATTGTTTTGTTATAATAAAAAGAAAGGGGGAGAGGAAAATGAACAAAAAACTGTTTTGGTCCGCTATCGCAAAATTTTCGCTGGGCGTCGTTCTGGTCGGCGCACTGATCTTTCTGCCGGCAGGCAGTCTGCGCTTTGCCGCGGGATGGCGGCTGATGGCGATCCTTTTTGTGCCGATGTTTTTGGCGGGACTTGTGATGATGGCGAAAAATCCGTCCCTTTTAAAAAGCCGACTCGATGCCAGAGAAAAGCGCTCCGCCCAGGATCGGGTGGTCAAGCTCAGCGGACTGATGTTTCTTGTGGGGTTTGTGCTGGCGGGTCTGGACTTTCGCTTTGGCTGGCTGAAACTGCCCGGCTGGGTCAGTCCGGCGGCGACTGTCGTTTTCCTTTTTGCCTATGGGCTTTACGCCGAGGTGCTGCGGGAAAATACCTGGCTGTCCCGCACCATCGAGGTGCAGGAGGGACAGCAGGTGGTGGATAAGGGACTGTACGGTATCGTGCGCCATCCGATGTACGCAGTGACTTTGCTTTTGTTTTTGTCCATGCCGCTGGTGCTGGATTCTCTCATCGCCTTTTTGCCCTTTTTGCTGTATCCGGCGGTGATCGCAAGCCGCATCAAAGACGAAGAGAAACTTCTGGAAGAAGAGCTGGCCGGCTATCGGGACTATCAGAAAAAGGTCCGTTGGCGTTTGATCCCCTTTGTGTGGTAAAAATGGATAAGAGGAGCCGAAGGCTCCTCTTTTTTCGTTGCTCTGAAGGTTCTTTTGTGGTATGATGTTATCTGGACTATTATGGATTACTATGACCGGAAAATCGGCATTTGGATAGAGAAAGAACGAGGTAGCAAGCATGTCCCATCCTTTTTACGAAGAATATCAGGCGTTAAAGCGCCGGGTCCTGGAAAAACAGTTTTCCCGCATGAACCGCGAACAGCTCGAAGCGGTGCTGCAGGTAAAAGGTCCGCTGTTAATTTTGGCGGGTGCCGGCAGCGGAAAGACCACCGTGCTGGTCAACCGGATCGCCTATCTGGTGCGTTTCGGCAATGCCTATCACAGCAGTTTTATGCCGGAAAGTCTGACCGAAGAGGATATGATCGCGCTGCGTCAGGCGGCTATGGGCGGCGACATCGCCCCCGAAAAGCTGACCGAACTGCTGGCGGAATATCCGCCCAAGCCCTGGAACGTGCTTGCCATCACCTTTACCAACAAAGCGGCCAACGAGCTGAAGGAACGTTTGGAAAAAAGCCTTGGTCCGGTGGCGCAGGACATTACCGCCGCCACCTTCCACTCTGCCTGCGTGCGGATCCTGAGAAGAGAGATCGAGCGGCTGGGCTATTCCCGCAGCTTTACCATCTACGACACCGACGACTCGGTGAAGGTCATCAAAGAGGCGA
>JAFQTW010000087.1 GCA_017408855.1 Oscillospiraceae bacterium
GTTGCCACCGACGAGATCTCCATCGGCGACAACGACACCCTCGCCGCTCTGGTCGCTACCAGCATCGGCGCCGACAAACTGGTGCTTTTATCCGACATCGACGGCGTTTACACCGCCGACCCTCACACCGATCCCGATGCCAAGCTGATCCCCGTGATCAAAGAGGTGGACGATTCCATCCTGGCGCTGGCGGGCGACGCCGGTTCCTCGCTGGGTACCGGCGGCATGATCACCAAGCTGCAGGCGGCAAAGATCTGTCTCACCGCCGGCTGTACCATGATCATCACCAACGGCGCCGACCCGGACAACCTTTACTGGATCATGGACGGCGAACCGGCGGGTACCGCCTTTATCCCGGAGGAATAGCCATGCAGGAGCTGTTGACCCGTGCCCGCAGCGCAAAAGCTGCGGTCGCATCCCTTTCGCCCCAGCAGAAAAACGCGGCTCTCGCTGCCATGGCCCAGTCTCTTTTGGATGAGCAGGATGCCATCCTCGCCGCAAACCGGCAGGATCTGGAGAAAGCCCGCGGCACCGTTTCCGACGTGATGCTGGACCGCCTTGCCCTTTCGCCCCAGCGCATCGCCGATATGGCAAAGGGCATCCTCGAAGTGGCGGCTCTGCCCGACCCTGTTGGGCTTTTGCTGGACAGCCACACCCGCTCTGACGGACTTCTGATCGAAAAGGTCTCGGTCCCCATGGGCGTCATCGCCATCATCTACGAAAGCCGACCCAACGTTACCTCCGATGCGGCAGCGCTGGCGCTCAAAGCCGGAAGCGTCTGCATCCTGCGCGGCGGCAAGGAAGCCTTTTCTTCCGCCCGTGCCATCGTGGATGCGCTGCGCCGCGGTCTCACCAAAGCCGGCGTGACCGAAAATGCCATCAACCTGGTCACCGACCCCTCCCGTGACAGTGCCGCCGCACTGATGAAGGCCAACGGCTATGTGGACCTTTTGATTCCCCGGGGCGGCGCCGGACTGATCAATGCCTGCGTGCAGAACGCCACTGTCCCCTGCATCGCTACCGGGACCGGCATCTGCCATATTTATGTGGAACAGTCCGCCGACCTTTCGATGGCGCTGTCGGTGCTTTATAACGCCAAAACCAGCCGCCCCAGTGTCTGCAACGCCGCTGAGGTACTGCTGGTGGACCGTGCCATCGCCCCTCTTTTCCTGCCGATGGTCCGGCAAGCGCTGGTCGATGACCGCAAAGCCGAGGGTCTCATCCCGGTACAGCTGCGGCTGGACGAGACCGTCTCTTCCATTATCGAAGGAGTCCCCGCCGGCACGCAGGACTTTGACACCGAGTTTCTGGACTACACCCTTGCCATCCGGGTAGTGGACGGCATCGAGGAAGCCATTTCCCACATCGCAGAGCATTCCACCGGACACAGCGAAGCCATCCTGACCCAAACGGAGGAGGCGAAGCGCCGCTTTACCGGTGCGGTGGACTCCGCTGCCGTTTATGTCAATGCCTCCACCCGCTTTACCGATGGCGGGCAGTTCGGTCTCGGCTGCGAGATGGGCATCTCCACCCAAAAGCTGCACGCCCGCGGACCTATGGGGCTGCGTGAGCTGACTTCTTACAAGTACATCATTACCGGAAACGGCAATATCCGATAAAAGAACCCCCCCGTCCTGCGACGGGGGTTTTCGTTATCTTTCTGCGCTACTTCACCTCGCGCAACCGCTGCCTCTAACACGAAAAAAGCACGGCAAAGCCGTGCTTTTCTTTTTTTAATATCCCAGCTCTTCGCCAACGAGAATGACCTTGACTCTTCCGGCGTTGCGCTGAAAGCCCATCTTCACGAACTGGCAGCAGATCCTTCCCTCGCTGCGGCAGTTCATGCACTGACCGGTGACCTTGCAGGGCGCCGGCAGATCCAGACGCATCACGTTGGCAGGAGAGGCGATCTTCTCCAGACGGGTCACCGCCTCGCCCATGTCCGCAACGATCTTGTTGTAGCCCGCCACCACGATGACCTGGCTGGGTCCGTAGACCATGGCGGCTACACGGTTGCCGTTGCCGTCTACATTATAAAGCTCGCCCTCTTCGGTGATGGCGTTGCTGCTGGCAAAATAGCTGTCGGCAAAAAAGGCCTTGCGCATCATTTCGGTGCTGTCCACACCCGGCGCATAGCGATCCCAGAAGTTATACCGTCCGCTGCGCAGATGATCCATGACCCCGCACTCAGCCAAGGTGACCGAGCCGCCTGCCGCAACGTTTTCGCCCTCTTTGCAAAGGCTCTCGATCAGCGGGACTACCTCTTCCTTCGTCTTGACGAAATAAGCGTCCATCCGATTCTTTCTCAGACTTTCCATGGTACGCTCGATGCGTTTTTCGATCACTTTCTGCAGATTCTGCTCCATAACAGACCCTCCCTGTAAATTTCTGCTTACAGTATAACATAAAAGATGGAAAAAACTCTACTGCTTGGATATTTTATTCCAGTTTCTTTTGTTATATAATATAGGTATCGAATCTTAAAGGAGGTCTGTTTATGAAAATTACCATCCAATGGCATGGCCATTCCTGTTTCTCCGTCACCGCCGACGGATATACCGTCGTCCTCGACCCCTATGATGACAGTCTGGAAGGGTATGCTCCGCTGTCTTTGACCGGCAATGCGGTTCTGTGCAGCCACGGTCACCACGACCATGCGTGGGTACAGGCCGTCGAGCTGGAAAAGACCGACCTTCCCTGTCCTTTTACCGTCGAAAAAGTGCTGACCGCCCATGACGACTGCGGCGGGACCAAGCGGGGTGAAAACATCATCCACGTTCTCTCGGTAGACGGAAAACGCATCGTTCACTGCGGTGATCTGGGACACGCCCTTTCTCCCGCACAGGTCAATGCTATCGGCGATGCGGACGTGCTGCTTTTGCCGGTCGGCGGCTTCTACACCATCGATGCGGCAGTTGCCCGCACCGTTTCCATGCAGCTTTCCGCCAAAACCATCATCCCCATGCACTACCGCTTCGACGGTTACGGCATTGCGGTCATCGCACAGGTGGATGACTTCCTCGCCCTTGCCGGTGAGACCCCTGTCAACCGCGTCGAACAGAACACTTTGGTGCTGGATGGTGATGCGCCCAAACAGATCGCCGTCCTTTCGTACAATAGATAACCCCGAGGTTTTGATAATGAACACGATCCAAAAATTTTTAAACGAGCAAAAACTGATGGTCCTGGACGGCGCCCTCGCCACCGAGCTGGAAGGCAAAGGCCTGGACCTCAACGATGATCTGTGGTCCGCCAAAGTGCTGGCCGAGCAGCCCGACGTGATCGAGCAGGTCCATTATGAGTATTTCCTCGCCGGTGCGGACGTTGCCACCACCGCCAGCTATCAGGCATCGGTGGAGGGCTTTGTGAAAAAAGGCTACACCGAAGAAGAGGCAAAGCAGTTTATCCGGCAGTCGGTGCAGATCGCCGCAAAAGCCCGTGACCGCTTTTGGCAGGAACCCCAAAACCGCGCGGGGCGGACCCGCCCGCTGATTGCCGGCTCGGTGGGACCCTACGGCGCCTATCTTGCGGACGGCAGCGAGTACCGGGGCTACTATGCCATATCCGAAAACCAGCTGGCGGACTTTCACCGGCAGCGCATGGCGCTTTTGATCGAGGCCGGCGCCGATTTTCTGGTCTGCGAGACCGTTCCCTGCCTGTGGGAAGCACAGGTCATGGCAAAAGTGGTCGGCGAGTTCCCGGGAGTTTGCTGTTGGATCAGCTTCAGCTGCAATTCGGAGGATACCGTCTGCGACGGCACCTCGGTCAAGGTCTGTGCCGCCGCCATGGACGTTTACCCGCAGGTAGCCGCCATCGGCATCAACTGCACCGCCCCCCATCTGATCCCCTCTTTGCTGGACGGGATGCGCTCTGCCACCCAAAAGCCGCTGGCCGTCTACCCCAACTCCGGCGAGGTGTACGATCCGGTAAGCAAAACCTGGCACGGGACCGGCGAAGCCGGCGCCTTTGCCGCCGCATCCCGCCTGTGGCACGCGCATGGCGCTTCCCTCATCGGCGGATGCTGCCGCACCACCCCCGCTCACATCGCGCAGGTCTATTCCTGGGTCAGCGAGCAGCGCAAAGCTCTTTAAAATTTACCGCCTGTTCATTCTTTTTTCCGCTTCCTGTGGTAAAGTGAGACAGGCGTTTTGCCGCACCGCGGCAGACAATCCCTTCGTAAAGGAGACGAACCCCATGAACAAACGAAACGTGCTGGCGCTCGCGCTGGCTGCTGTGATGCTGCTTTGCATCCTGACCGGATGCGGCAAAAAGGAGCCGCTGGTCAAAGAGATCGCCGGCATCGAACCGGAGACCACCGTGATGACCATCAACGGCGCCCCCATTTCCGCCGAGCTTTACTACTACTGGCTCACCATCGTCTGTGAGGATACCGCCGCCTATTTTTCCAACGGCATCGAGTGGGATACGGTTTTGTATGATAACGTGACCACCAGCCAGTACATCGAGGACAATGTCCGCAGCACCCTGATCCAGTATCAGGTCATTTCCGAGCTGGAAAAAGAGTATGCGGTATTGACCGATGAGGAAAAACAGGCTTACCGTGATCAGGTCTACGCCGAAAACGTCGAAGGCTTCGGCAGCGAAGAAGCTTTTGAAGAAAGCCTTGCTAACGCCGGCGTCAGCCTGGAAAATCTGCTCTATCTGTACGAGACCCAGTACGCCTACACCGAGCTGCAGACCCGTCTGTATCAGGCAGGCGGTCCCCTTGAGATCGCCGACAGCGAGATCCAGGGCTACATCGACGATTATTTCGGCTCCCAGAACGGCGTATATTCCTGCAAGCACATTCTGCTGAAAACCGTGGACGACAGCTATCAGAAGCTGGATGACACTACCGTTGCCGAGAAAAAAGCCACCGCTGAGTCCCTCGTTGCGCAGCTGCAGGCCGAAGAAGAGCCTTCGGAGCTGTTCGACAAGCTGATGGAAGAGCACAACGAGGATACCGGCGAGCCGAAAGAAGGCTATACCTTCGGTCCCGGCGAGATGGTGGATGCGTTCTACGACGGCACCGCCGCCCTCGAAGTGGGTCAGGTCAGCGGCATCGTGGAAAGCCCCTACGGTTACCACATCATCCTGCGTGTGGAAGATGACATCCCCACCGTTGCGGAGCTGCGGGAGTCCTACATTCTGGAAGAGTTCTCCGCTCTGTTCGGTCAGCGGGTAGAGGACGCGTATGTGGAGTATAATAAAGAAGTCTCCCTCATGTCCCCCAAAGACTACTACACCGAATACGCAGCCGGTTAACAAAGCAAAAACGCCTCAGCCAAGCTGAGGCGTTTCTTTTTTTTACTCTGCCGAATATACCTTCATACTGGTCCCTGCATCCTTGATGAGGATGTCCGCCGGCATCTTCATGCAGCGCCAGGTCACATAAAGATCTCCCGCCGCGCCGGACAGATTGCTGACCTGAATGAAATAGACCACCCAGAACCAGCTTTCGGGGACTGCCGGCTGCAATACCGCCAGAACGATCCCCCAAAGGACCACCGGCGCCAGCGCAATGTAGAGGTAGGAACTGCGGTCGTACCAATCTTCGCTGCCGGCAAAGGCGTACATACCGGTAAAGCCGTACTTGACCTTTTTCGTCCCGACTGATTTCATCGCCGCCCCGTGGATCAGCTCGTGCAGGACCATGTAGACCACCGTTCCCGCCAGCAAAGCGCCAAACCGCAGAAAGTACAGTCCGACCCCGCTTTCCATATCGAACATGGTCCCGATGGGAACGGTCCCGTGTCCCACAGCGATCAGCAGCACCATGATCACAAGAGCCAGTCCGTTGACCAGGATCATCTGCTTTTTGTTTTTCTGCAGATCGATCTCTGCAATGACCCGATACCCCTCGGGCAGACTGCCGTATGCTTTCATCTGTTCCCTCTCCTTTTTGATCGGTTCCTTTCCATTATAGCCCCTTTTGTCAAGACAAAGCTTTTCTGCAACCGATAGTTGCCCGATAGTGGATGGTCAAACCGCCAAAGACCCGGTATAATAGGGTGGTAAGGAGGCGATCGAATGGAGCTATCTGAGCGCATCAAAGCCCTGCGGCAAAAACACGGACTGTCGCAGGAAAAACTGGCGGAACAAGTCGGTGTCAGCCGTCAGGCAGTCGCCAAGTGGGAGGCCGGACAGTCTGCCCCCAGCACTGACAATCTGTTTCGCCTCGCCGAGGTATTGGACACCACCGTTGATCTGCTGCTGCAAAAAGAGCCAACGTCCGAAGACTCTCCCGCCCGTCAGATCTATCAGCTGATGAAAGAGGAAATGGCACGGGAAGCGGCGAAGAAAGCCGTCCGCCGCAAAAATAATCTTCGATCCGCAGCCGGATTTTTCTGGGCTATCTGCTTTTGTATCTGCTGGGGCGGATCCTTTGGGTGGACTTTTCCTCCTCGTCCGTTCTGGGATGGCTGTTTCTCACCCGACCCAAAGGGGAACACAGCTATCTGTACGGATGGCTGTTAAGCTCTCACCTGTTTTACTATGCTGCCGCCCTTTCGGTCCTGCCGAGCATTTGGGGCAGATGGCGGTTTTCCCTTGCGACTCTCTGCGGATTTATCGCCGGACTTGTGCTGGGCATCTGCTTTGGTCCCTACCCCGCCGGAACCATTTACGGCACCACACCCGACTACGGATGGGCTATTTGGGGCTGCACTTTCCTGATCTTTGCGGCTGCTGGGATCCTGTGGGAAATAATCGAAAAAAGCCGTAAAAAGTAAAAAAAAAGCCGTCCCTTAAGAGCGTTGACATAAGAAAACAAGCAAAAACCCAGTAAAATCAACGCTTTTAATGGAAGAGGGCAAACAGGTTAGATCAAAAACTGAATAACAAATCGACAAAATGGATGTTA
>JAFQTW010000088.1 GCA_017408855.1 Oscillospiraceae bacterium
CAGAGCAGGATCACCATGAGCAGGGGAAAGACCAGCGCCGTGGAGATGGTCAGGATGGCGGCGTTTTTGGGTTTCTGGATGGCATTGTAGAAACTCTGGGCGGCAAAGCCGAACCACCAGAAGAGATATTTTACGGAAAAAACGCGCATTGCGTGACCAGACAGCTCCTGCAGAGCCGTTTCACCGCTGTCAACGAACATCCCCACCAGCTGCGGCGCAAACAGCATATTGATCGCCATTGCCGCCAGCGATACCACCGCCGAGGCGGTAAAAACGCATTTAGCAAGGGCTTTGACCCGTCCGTAGTCTTTGGCGCCCCAGTTGTAGCCAATGGCCGGCTGCACCGAATCGGACAGTCCGTACAGCATCGGACCGATCAGCTCGCTGGCATACATCAGCACCGAATAGGTGGAAACCGCCAACGTTCCGCCCATGCGGATCAGAAGAACGTTCATGATCAGCGAAAACAGCCGTCCCGCCATGTTGTTGAAAAAGACCGGCATACCGCAGGCAACGACCTCTTTCATCATCGCAAAGCTAAAGGAAGGTCTGACAAAGCGAAGCACCGCTTTCTTTCGAACGAACGGCACCAATGCGATAAAGCCGCACAATCCCATCGCCAGGTTGATGGAAATGGCAGAACCGGTCAGCCCCATTTTCCACACACCTACAAACAGAACCAGCAAAGCTATCTGCAGACCGCACATAAACAGATTCAGGTACATGCTTTGACGAACAAATCCGGAAATACGAAGGTAGTTATCCATCGCAAAGACGATGGTCACAAAGGGACTGAACAGCGCCGATACCTGCAGATATTTCACAGCCAGTTTTGTGACCGACTCCTCCGCGCCCATCAGACCCATAAGCTGCGGCGCAAACAGAAAGAGCAAGGCACCCACAGCGGCGGCCAGAGAAAAAATCAGGATCACGCTGCCGGAAAAATAGTTGTTGGCCTTTTTTTCGTTCTTCTCGCCCAGCGCAATGGAAATGGGGATGGAAGCGCCGACGCCCACCATATCCGCCAGTGCATAGTTGAGCATAACAAGCGGCATGGCAAGATTCATCGCCGCAAATGCCTCGCCGCCGATCAGCTGACCGACAAAAATTCCTTCGATAATATTGTAAATGGACATGGAAAACATGCTGATCACACCGGGGATCGCCGCATGGAAAAACAGTTTCACCGGATCCATTGTCTCATAAAGTTTGTTGGAACGTTCCTGCACGAAACCACTCCTTTCGGTTCCTGCCGATGTACACCGGCATTTGCCATTATAGACCTTGGAGCGGCTCTAATGTCAAGCAAAAAAGAACCGCCCATTCCGGAGAATGGGCGGTTTTCCTGATTCTTTGCCGATTACAGTTCGAACGAGCTGTGACGGGTCACGTGGCAGCCGATGTTGACCGCTACGGGCAGACCGGCGATATGGGTACCGTAGGTCTCGATGTTAACGCTCAGGCAGGTGTTCAAGCCGCCAAAGCCCTGGGGACCAACGTTGGTCTCATTTGCGCGGCGCAGAAGCTCCGCTTCCATCTCCGCATACAGGGGATCAGGGTTCTTCTCATCGGTGCTGCGGCACAGCGCTACTTTCGCCAGATAAGGGCACAGCTCAAAGTCACCGCCGATGCCAACGCCTACTACCATAGGAGGACAGGGGTTGGAGCCTGCCAGCTCAATGGTCTCGATGATGAAATCCATGACCATCTCTTTGGTGGCGGCAGGGGTGAACATCTTCATGCGGCTCATGTTTTCGCTGCCAAAACCTTTGGGCGCAACGGTGATCTTCAGGCCATCGCCGGGAACGATCTTTACATGGATGATCGCGGGAGTATTGTTGTTGGTGTTTACACGGCGCAGCGGATCGCTGACCACCGAGCAGCGCAGCAGACCTTCGACATAGCCCTGCGCAACACCCTCGTTGATGGCATCGTTCAGGCTGCCGCCAACCAGATGTACTTCCTGACCCAGCTCAACAAAGATTACTGCCATACCGGTATCCTGACAGATCGGTACATCGATGTTTTTTGCCTCTTCAAAGTTGGTGACCAGATCTTTTAAGATCTCTTTGCCCAAAGGGCTGGTCTCCGTCTCACATGCTTTGCGCATACGGCATTCCACATCACAGGGCAGGATCTTGTTTGCCTTGATGCAATGTTCTTTGACTAATTTGGTAATTTCCGAAACCTGAATCTCTCTCACCGAAAACGTCCTCCAATAACTTCTATTTTACCTGGTTACCGTTGACGTAGACCATCTTCGGGTAGTTTGCAACTGCCAGAGGATCGCCGTCAAATACCAGGATATCAGCGTCTTTGCCGACTTCCAGAGAGCCGACGCGGTCATCGATCTTGCAGATCTTGGCCGGGTTGATGGTGATGGCGCGCAGCGCCTCATCATAGTCCATGCCTGCGCCAACGGCGTAGCCTGCGCTGGTAGGCAGCAGATACATGGGGATCACGTCATGGTCGGTGCAGATCGCGGTCAGAACGCCTGCTTTGCTCACTTTACCGGGGTTGACCAAAGAGGAGTTGGACAGCTCGGGTTTGGAGCGGGTGGTCAGCATGGGACCGCAGATGGCGCCAACGCCTTCTTTCGCGATGTCATCCGCAATGAGATGACCCTCGGTGCAGTGGACCAGAACATAATCAAGGTTAAACTCTTTACCGATGCGGATAGCGGTGTAAATGTCATCCGCACGGTGGCAATGGAAGTGTACCTTCATTTCGCGGCGCAGCACGGGAACGAGGGCTTCCATCTTCATATTGAACTCGGGCTCGGATTTGGTGGGATCCGCAGCAGCCTTGTCCTTTTTCTCCATATACAGTTTTGCTTTGAACAGATGCTCGCGGATGATCGCAGCGGTACCCATACGGGTAGAAGGCAGCTGTTTCTTTCCGCCGTAAACGCGTTTGGGGTTCTCGCCCAGCGCCATCTTCATACCGGCAGCGGCATCGATGACCATATCATCAACGCGGGTGCCAAAGGTTTTCATCGCCAGGATCACGCCGCCGATGGGGTTAGCGGAACCGGGGCAGGTCACCACCGAGGTGATGCCGGCGTTGAGCACTTCTCCGTAAGCGCGCTCGCGGGGGTTTACACCGTCGATCACGCGGACATGGGGCGTGCAGGGTTCGGTCGCTTCGTTGCAGTCGGAACCCATGGGGCCAATGGAATCTTCTTCGACACCGATGTGACAGTGCGCATCGATGAAGCCGGGAGTAACGGTAGCGCCTTTCAGGTCGATGGCATCAGCGGGGATCTCGGTCAGCTCGCACATGCAGCCGACAGCTGCGATCTTTTCGCCTTCCACCTTCACATAGCCATCCTCGATAACCGGGCCGTTCATGGTGTATACTTTGCCGTGGATCAGAATCATTATTAGTCCCTTCTTTCTGTCATGATTAAAAGAAAAGTGCCGAAGGGTGCCCCCTCCGGCACTTGACGCCAAAGATAAGATCTACTTGGAATAGCCTCTCCGGTTGGAGCGCTTGCCCTCGTTGTACTTTTTCAGATCGGACATTTTGTCATCGCTGGTCTGTTTGAACTTGCTGAGCATATCCTCAAAGGACATATTCTCGTTTTTCTTTTTCGCGTTCCAGTCATACTGATCCGGACGGTCCAGACGGGGTGCCGAAGCATTTCTATCGCGGTTGGGACGGAAATTTCCGTTATTATTGTTTCTTCGGGGAGCCGGTTCAGGCCTGTCCATTGCCTTTTTGATGGACAAGCTGATCTTGCCCTCTTCGGAAATGGTTAGGATCTTTACTTTTACCACCTGGTTTTCGGTAACATGATCACGGATCTCGTTGACGAAAGTGGGCGCGACCTCAGAAATGTGGACCATTCCCGTTTTGCCGCCGGGCAGCTCCACGAACGCGCCGAATTTGGTGATACCGGTTACTTTACCTTCTACGATGTTTCCTACCTCAAGCTGCATGTTAAATGCTTTGCCTCCCCTTATTTTGTGTATCTGCAACAGTCCCTGCGGGATCAGTTTTTAGAGCTGTCGATATATACTTTTTCATCCGGATACGCGTAGCCCAACCGCTCACGGGCCAAACGCTCGATATAGTCTTTGTCATCGGTCATGGCCAAAAGACGCTCGACCTCCAGATTGGCTTCTTGCTGCTCCGCTACCTGGCGGTGCAGTGTATCTAAGATCTGGTTTTTCTCCCGGATCTCAAGCTGCTGTGCCACGATGGAATAGGCAATATATGCAACAAAAAGGCAAACCGCCAGTTTCAGCAGTCTGCTTTTGGAAGCGTTCTTTTTCTTTTCCATAATACTCGTCCCCCGGCAGCCGCAGCGTTGTTTTTTTCTCTCTGTTTCGCCCGGCTTTTGTTTTTGGATATAACTGCCCTATTTTTAAAGTAATTATACAACAAAACCCACCGGATATGCAAGTGTTTTCGGTGCATTTCTACAACTTTTTTCGACTTTTTCAGCCTTTTTCCGACCCCTTTCCAAAGCTTTTTTCCAAGGAAAAGCAAAAGACGAAGGATCGGTCCGAAGGTGATTTTCCATAAAAACAAAAGGACCTTTTTCGCCGCCGAGATGATCTTTTTTACGCTTTTCATCACCACCGGTCCCACCGTAAGATAATACAGCAAAAAGCCCAGTCCCTCGCCCAAAAGGATGAAAAAACGCACCTGTCCGTAGTTGACCGACAGGATAAAACCAAAGGACAAAAAGGC
>JAFQTW010000089.1 GCA_017408855.1 Oscillospiraceae bacterium
GCGACGTTATCGTTCGTGTAAACCCCAGCTACGCTCTGGCAATGCACATCGATACCGACGAGTCCAACGCTGCAGGCTGCGCAGGCGTTGTTTACGGCGAGATCGTAAAATAAGTCTCTGAAAACAGAAGATCCCGGTCCACGCAGGATCGGGATCTTTTCTTTTGCGGCAATGAACCCGGAAAATTCACAGATTAGAAATGGTCTTTTGGTCCAGACTATGGTAAAATGTCTGTCAGAGCATTACCTGTGAAACGAGTGGAGGAATCCGTATGAACTGGCTCAACAAACTGGAGCGGAAGATGGGGCGGTTCGCCATCCCCAATCTGATGCTGTATATTTCGGTGACCATCGCGGCGGTGTTTATCGGCGATGTGATCTTTTCGGTGCAGAAGATCAGCCTGTCCGGCTATCTGGCGCTGTACACCCAGGCGGCGCTGGAGGGACAGTTCTGGCGGTTTCTGACCTTTATCTTTGTACCGCCTTCCGGCAATATCATCACCCTGTTTTTCTTCGTCTACTTCTATTATTTTCTCGGAAGCACGCTGGAAAACGTATGGGGCACCTTCCGGTTCAATCTGTATTACCTGGTGGGCATGGTCGGCGCCATTATCGCGGCGCTTTTGACCGGCTACGGGACCAGCACCTATCTGAATCTGTCGCTGTTTCTGGCTTTTGCCTTTCTGTTCCCCGACCATGAGGTGCTGTTGTTTTTCTTCTTCCCCATCAAGATGAAGTATCTGGCCTATGTGGACTGGGCGCTCTTTATCCTGCAGCTGATCGTTGGCGACTGGGCGACCCGCGGCGCCATCATCGCTTCGCTGCTGAACTTCTTTTTGTTCTTCGGCGGTGATTTTATCCGCTGGATCAAAAATCAGAAAAAATACGGTGCGCAGCGCAGAAACTTCCGCCGCGCTATGAAAGAGAATCAAAACCGCTACTGGTAAGGAAAAAGACTTCGGCCCAGCCGAAGTCTTTTTTGGTGTCACGGGACGGCCTCTGCCCATAGGATAAAGAGAAGCGACGAAAGGCGCTTTTCTTTTCGGGTGACGAAAGTCCGTGAACAGCCCGGAATCGGAGAAAGACGCACCAAGATAGAAAAAAGCCGCATCCTTTTGGATGCGGCTTTTGTGATGGACCGACTATTCGTAGATCTCTTTGTGGATGCGGGCCAGCTCTGCGGGGATGTCGATGTTCTGAGGACATTTGTCGCAGCAGGCACGGCAGCCAACGCACTTGTCAGCGCGGGCGCTTTCGGGGATCTCTACGGATTTCTTGCGAACCTGTGCCATGGTGTGATGGCTGGCACGGTAGTTGTAAGCGGCAAACACAGCGGGGATGTCAACGCCGGCGGGACATTCCATGCAGTAGCGGCAGCCGGTGCAGGGAACGGTGGGGATGGAGTTGAGGGCGACAACGGCATCCTCGATGGCTTTGGCTTCTTTCTCGCCCATGGGAGGCAGGGTGTTGAAGAGGGTAACGTTCTCAACAAACTGCTCGAGAGAGGAAGATCCGGTCAGCACGACCTTTACGTTGGGCAGGCTCATGAGCCACTGATAAGCCCAGGAAACCATCGAACGGTCGGGATCGGCTTTTTTGAATACTTCCTGCGCGCCGGGGGTCAGGGTAGCCAGATAGCCGCCGCGGACCGGCTCCATAACGAAGCAGGGGATGCCTTTGGCTTCGAGGACCTCGTAGAAGGATTTGGCATCCTGCTTGGTCCAGTCAAGGTAGTTCAGCTGCAGCTGAACGAAATCCCACTCTGCCGCCTCGACCATCTCTTTGAGCAGGGGCAGATTGCCGTGGAAGCTGAAGCCGATGGCTTTTGCGGTGCCGTTGGCTTTTTTCTCTTTCATAAACTCCACCAGACCGAACTCTTTGGCCATGCGCCAATGCTCGTCGTTCATGGAGTGCATAAAGTAAAAGTCAAAATACTCGGTGCGGCAGCGCTGCAGCTGATCCTGGAAGATCTTCTCCATATCAGATGCCTCTTTGCAGGACCAGATGGGCAGCTTATTGGTCAGAAAATAGCTCTCACGGGGATATTTCTGCAGAGCTTTGCCCAAAAAGTACTGGCTTTCGCCGCTGTGGTACATATATGCAGTGTCAAAATAGTTTACGCCCTGCGCCATGGCGTAATCCACGATCTTTTGCGCGTGGTTGTAGTCGATGGTATCACCGTCGGTGGGAAGACGCATGCAGCCCAGTCCCAGCTGAGGCACGCTGACGCCCAGTTTTTCCAACAGATTATGTTTCATATAAGGTCACCGATCCTTTCCCAAGTTGTGGGTGTTTCTGGAAAAACACTTTAGCTCATTATAGCAGAAATACATCTGTTTGTAAATAGCGGACAGTTTATCGACGGGATATGACGAAATTGTAAAAAAAGAGCCGATTTATTTGACCTTTCTCCATAGATGTTTTAAAATATAGAGGTACTATGCCCAACTGTTGTCTAGCGAAAAAACGCCGTTTTATGCGGCTGTAAGGAGATATTATCATGATCCAGATTTCCCCCTCCATCCTGTCTGCGGATTTTTCCAGACTGGAACAGGACGTTGTTGATGTTGAAAAAGGCGGCGCTCATATGCTGCATATCGACGTGATGGACGGACACTTTGTTCCCAACATCTCTTTCGGTGCCTGTGTGATGCAGTCGCTGCGCCCCAGAACCGATCTGTTTTTTGACGTGCATCTGATGATCTCCGATCCGCTGACCTACGCCAAGGATTTTGCCAAGGCCGGTGCGGACATGATCACTTTCCATTACGAGGCGGATTCCGATCCGCAGGAGACCATCAACGAGATCCGTGATCTGGGTCTTAAAGTGGGCATGGCCATCAAACCCGGCACCGATGTCAAGGTGCTCGATCCGTTTCTGCCGCAGCTGGACATGGCGCTGGTCATGACTGTTGAGCCGGGCTTTGGCGGACAGAAATTCATGACGGACATGATGCCCAAGGTAGAATACCTGAGAAACTGGGCCAACGAAAACCACAAGGCGCTGTGGATCCAGGTAGACGGCGGCATCGCCGCTTCCACCGCCAAAACCGTGGCAGATGCCGGCGCTGACGTGCTGGTGGCAGGTTCCGCGGTGTTTGGCGCGCCGGACAGGCAGGAAGCCATCGAGAACATCCTGCAGGCGGCAGGGGTCTCTCTTTAGTAAAACGAACCGGTCGCGGACCGGAAAAGAAAGGATGAGCGGACAGTGAAAAATCTGAACCGCGGTATCATTTTGGAACAGCGCAAAGAACCTGCCCTTCGCAGAAAGCTGCGCACCTTCCTCAATGCCAATTATGCGGGAATGCTGTTTGAGAGCGACTTGCCCGCAGACCGAAAAGCACTGACCGGCGAGCAGATCATCGAGCTGGCACAGGCGGCGCGCATCGTGGATGAGCGTGACGGCGCGTTTTTGCATGAAAAGCTGGAAAACGCGAGAAGATCCGGCGTGGATATTCTGGTGGGCGATGCCATCGACGATGAGCCGTACGTTTCCAGCCAGATGAACCCGCTGCTGTTTATGCCCGAAGAGGCGGCGGAAGGGATCCGTCTGGCTGCCAAAGCGGTGGGCGAGCCCAGCTTTTACTTTGCGGTGTATAAAAATCTCGGCGACGCGGATGTGAAGGTCAAGGTCCCCAAAGAGGTGGACAGTGTTTCGGTCCGCCGCATCCATGGCAGATACCCTGCGGAGGACCGCAGCCCCGACGAGTTTGACGACAACGGTACCGCGATGCTGATCGGCGTGAATGCGCTGATCCACCTGTACCGGGCAGTATATGAGCATCGCATCCAGTCCACCTGTTTTGTCACGGTGGCGGGACCCTGTGTGGCAAACCCCACCAATCTGGAGGTCTCCATCGGCATGACGCCCACCCAGATCCTGGAGCGGTGCGGTCTCGCGGAGGATCCGGGGCACATCATCATCGGCGGGACCATGACCGGCGAGGTGTGCGAGGATCCGGACAGCTATCTGATCGGCACCATGAGCCGTGCGGTCCTGGCTTTGCGGGACGAAGAGAAAAAACGCCGCTACCAGTGCATCGGCTGCGGACGCTGCACCGAAGTCTGCCCCGAAGACTTGACTCCCTTTTATATCAACCGCTTTTACGAGCTTGGCAAGCTGGATGCTCTGAGCTTTTACGACGTCCACAGATGCATCGGCTGCGGCACCTGCTCTTATGTGTGTCCTGCCAAGATCGATCTGGCGGAGAACATTAAAAAGGCGAAAGCGGAACTGGCTGTCAAAAGCGGCCGGACGGAAAAGGAGGAGGAATGATCATGGCGGCGATTTTGCCAAAAGCGCCCTATGTGCGCAGCCGTGAATCGGCGGCAACGGTTATGATCGACGTGATCATCGCCCTGTGCGCCCTCTACTTCATGGCCTTTTACTTCTACGGACTGAGGGCGCTGACCCTCGGTCTGGTATCGGGACTGGCGGCTTCTCTGGCAGATTGGTTCTGCCAGCTGCTGCGGGGAAAAAGCCCTTATCTGCGGGATATTTCCGCACTGGTGACCGGTCTCATCATTCCGCTGACCATGTCGGCGGCGGTACCCTATTATGTGGTCATTGCCGCTTCGGTCTTTGCGGTGGTTTTTGTCAAACATGTTTTCGGCGGCGTAGGACAGTCCGCCTTTAACCCGGCAGCTGCGGGTATTGCCTTTGCCATTGCCTGCTGGCCGGACAAGATCTTCGCGTATCCCGCGCCCTTTGCCAAACCGGAAGTGTTTGGCGAGGTGACCGTATCCCTGTCCAGCGGTCCTGCCTGGAGCATTTTCCAGGGCGGCGTTCCTTCCATCGATGTGCTGGATCTGCTGCTGGGCAAATTCGCAGGTCCCATGGGGCTGACCAACATTCTCGTGCTGGGCGCCTGCATGTTCTACCTGCTGTTCCGTGATGCCATCCATTGGGAGAGCCTGCTGGGATTTTACGCACCGATGGTGGTGTTCACCATGCTGTTCCCCCGTATAGAGGTGAACGGTCCCACCGCGCTGGTGCTGGAAGCCATCACCGGCATGTGGGTGTTTGGCGGCATCTTCATGCTGTCCGAACCGGGAACGCTGCCCAAGCGTTCCGTTTCCCGCTTTGTCTACGGACTGGCGGCGGCAGTGTTTACGCTGCTGTTCCGGGCCTTTGGACGGGTGGAGCAGACCTTTGTGTTCGCTCTGCTTTTGACCAACGTGTTCGGTGTTACCATCGATCGATATTCTGAACGGCTGATGCGCCGGTTAAGGAGGGTTTATCATGACGCAAGAGCAAAACGCAGTGAAGAAAAATCTGCGGCAAGATCTTGATTTGATCCTGTCTCAAAACCCGGTGCTGGTGACCGGTCTTGCGCTGGCTCCTGCTGTGGTAGGATCCTTCACCGCCAAAAACGGACTGGGTCTGTCTCTGGTTTTTGCCATGGTGACGATCCCCGTTCTGGTTCTGGCTTCGGCTTTGGGATATGTAAAAGAAAAAATGCCGGCATTTACCCGCGTGATCTGCTATGTTCTGCTGGCATCGCTGATGCTGATCCCTGCCCGCGCACTGGCGGGCAAGATCGCGACCAACCTGTTTGACAGTCTTGGGATGTATTTTTCCATGATCGCCGTCAATACGGTCTGGCTGGTCCGGGCGCCCCGCTGCGAGGAGAAAAAGCCTCAGTGGGCACTGTGGGAAGGCTTTTGCCATTCGCTGGGCTTTGCCCTTTGCCTGATGGTCGTCTCCATTGTCCGTGAGCTTTTGGCATACGGGACCGTTTGGGGCAAGACCGTTGGTTTCATGGTGGTGAAGTTCCCGGCGGCGGCGTATGTGTTCGGCGGCTTTATTCTGATCGGATGCACCGCAGCGGCCCTTCGCTGGGGTGTGGACCGGTATCATGCGCTGGTCAAATTCATCCGCTATAAACGCAGAAAGTGGGGTGCCGTCAAATGAGTGGATTTTCTACGGTCTTTACACTGCTTTTAACGGCGCTGGTGCTGGAAAACGCCGTGTTCTCCCGCGCGATGGATGCGACCACCCTGCTGGCGGTCCCCTTTGGCAGAAAAGGCGCCTGGCTGTTTGGCGGCATCCTCACCGGTGTGACCACCCTTTCGGCGGCGCTGGCCTGCCTGCTTTCCGGACTGATCGGAAAGCTGCCCGCGATCGCTTATCTGCGTCCGGTGGCATATCTTCTGCTGATGATCCTGCTGTATGCTTTGACCTGTCTTGCGCTGTTCTGGAAGCAGAAAAGCTGGCTGGACAGCAATTTTTCCATGCTGAATCTGGCGTTTTTTAATACCGCGGTCTACGGCGCCATGAGTCTGGCGGTCTACTCGGGGCTCAATGGATGGCAGGGTGCCATCTACGGCTTTGGCGTAGGCGTATCCTACCTGCTGGCGGTGGTCATCCTCGAGCAGGGCAGACGGGCTATGGCAGTCTGCAACATTCCGCCTTCCTTCCGGGGCTTGCCGGCAGAGCTGGTTTATGTTGGCGTGATCGCGCTGTCGCTGTACGGTCTTGTGGGCCATCAGCTGGCGGCATAGAATAAACGGCCCGTGTTCGGGCTAAGATGAAAAGAGATATGATGTTACGGAGGTGAGGGAATTGGCCAAAAAACAACCGAAAATCAAACGGTACCGCAAAATCTACGGCGGCCGAAGCACCCTTTCCCGGGTGGTCGGAGCAGTTTTGACTGTTGTGATGCTGGCAGGTGTTGCTTTTTTGGGATGGACCCTGTACGAGCCGGTCAGCGATTTTCTGGACGGGACCATGAGCCTGCCCGAATCTTCGCAGCAAGAGATCGCACCGGTCCCCACGGTCGATCTGGTCACGGTGATCCCGCAGCTTCCGCAAACCGAGATCACCGATCCTGCGCAGATCAAAGGTGCGTATCTGCCTGCCGAGCAGCTGCAGGACCCTGCCGCGCTGACGGACAAACTCAAATCTTTGCAAAAGCAGGGCTTTAACGCCATTGTGATCGATGCCAAAGATGCGGATGGTAAGATCCGCTATCAGACCCGTGATGAAAACGCCGTCATTGCCGGCGCACAGGCGGAAGATGCTGTCGATCTGGTGGCGCTGACCAAACTGGCAAAGGAGTACCGACTGTCGGTGGTGGCACGGTTGTATGCGTTTAAGGATCATACGGCAGGGCTTACCTTTACCGGCTGGGCGGTCAAATACATGGATACGGAAATGCTCTGGCTGGACAACTCCAAGGAAAAGGGAGGACGCAGCTGGCTCAATCCCTATTCCGAAGAGGCGCAGATGTATATCGCCGAGCTGGCGATGGAATGTATCAGTCAGGGCTGCGAAGCCATCCTGCTGGACGGCGTGCAGTTCCCCGAGGGCTTGAGCCTTGACCTCATCGGCTACGGACCGGTGACGACTTCGCGAGATCAGGTCCTGTCTGCGTTTGTGCAGGACATGGACGAGCTGATCCGGGAACAGGAGGCTTTTCTGATCCTGTCCTCTTCAACACCGGCCATGCTGGGACAGCGAACCTCTTCTCATCAGAACGGTGCGCTGACCTACCCGGTCGCAACGGTGGCGCCGGATCTTCGCCCTTCGGCATTCGCCAATGCTTCTCTCGAGGGGGTAACGGCGCAGGATCCGGAAAAACAGCCTGCTGAGACCGTTTCGCAGGGACTGGCACTGCTTCGCGAAAAGGCTGTGGAAAAGGCAATCCTGCCGATTTTGCAGGGGCAGAACGCCGATGGCAGCGGCTATGGCGCCCAGCAGATGCAGGCGCAGATCGAAGCGCTTACTTCTGCCGGGATCGACGGATATATTCTTTACAGCGAAAACGGGGATTACCCCGAACAATAAGAAAAAGCCCCGCTTTGCGGGGCTTTTTTCATTCTTCCATCTGCCGCCCGAGAAAGGATGCGGCGGCGCCGATAAGCTTGATCTCCGCATCGGCGGCAGCGGCGGAGTTCTCTTCTTTGAGAAAGACCACTGCGCCGCACACGTCTCCGGCAGCTAAGATCGGCGAAGCGGCAAGAGCCAAACGGTCCGAGCCTTCCACCGGCTGCAGCGAGCGGGATTTGTCCGCTGCCAGGGCGAAATTCTGCCGTTCTTCCATCATTTCTTCCAAGGCGGAGGAGACTCTGCGTTCCAGCAGCTCTTTTTTCGGGACACCGGAGACCGCCACCACATGATCCCGGTCACAGACGACCACGGGGAATCCGCCGGTTTTGTGAAGTACTTCGGCGTAGGTGCCGGCAAAGTTGGAAAGCTCCCCCAGGGGCGAATACTTTTTGAAAATGACCTCGCCATCGTTGTCGGTGTAGATCTCCAAGGGGTCTCCCTCGCGGATGCGCATGGTGCGGCGGATCTCTTTGGGGATGACGACCCTGCCGAGGTCGTCGATTCTTCTTACGATTCCGGTTGCTTTCATCTATCCATTTCTCCTTAAATCGCAAATTTTGATGTTAGTATCTGTCAGCAAAGGAGAATTATGCGACAGATCCTGTTTTTAAACAGAAAAAAGCCAGGCTTTGGGCGGACTCACTCGGGGATTTACACAGTTTTGGACAAATCTTTTCCACCACAACGATTCCCGCCGGTTTTGCAATACGCCAGTATTGCTGCAACCGCCGAAAACCGCTGTGAAGAAAAACCCATTGCCCAAAACTGCAAAGCACCCGAAAGCGATA
>JAFQTW010000090.1 GCA_017408855.1 Oscillospiraceae bacterium
AACAGCATCTGTGATATCGTGTTCCAGATGGCATCCTTCTTTTTGTGGGGCTTTTCCAATGCGGCTTCGGTCATTACCGGTAACACCATCGGTGCCGGCGAGATCAAAAAAGCCAAAGACCAGGCAAAGACCTTCTTTGCGATCAGCCTGATGCTGGGACTCTTCTCCAGCGTGGTGATCCTGTCCATTCGCGGCGTGATGATCGATTTCTACAACGTTTCGGGAACCACCAAAGCGATGGCCTATTCCATCCTCAACGCCATGTGCGTTACCTGTGTGTTCCAGGCCATGGGAAACGTCAATATGTTCGGAACGCTGCGGGGCGGCGGCGACAGCCGGTATGTGCTGATCTGTGACGTAGGCGCCATGTGGTGCCTGTCGGTGCCGCTGGGCTTTTTGTCCGGACTGATCCTCAAGTGGCCGGTATGGGCGGTCTACATCTGCCTGACTTCCTCTTCGCTGTTCACCTGCTGCGCGGGACTGGTCCGCTTGGCGGGCGGCAAATGGGCCAAGGATGTGACCCGGGAAAAGGACGCCGTTTTGGCGGAAAACGAAGGATAATTCCCTGAAAAAAGAGAAAAACAGGCAAAAAAGCTCCGGAAAACCGGAGCTTTTTTCTTTGATTCCCCCTTGACTTTAGACTTGCTCCAAGGTTTATAATGGCTGAGGAGAGAAATAGGATCCGTTTCTTTTCCAATCGGCCGACCTCCCCGGTGCCAGACACGCCGGGCTTTTTCTTCCTGTTTTGGGGCGGCTTAATTTTGAAGGAGGATTTATGAGTCTGTTCGTAAAAGACAAAAACTTCTACAAATCGGTGCTGGCCATTGCGATCCCCATCGCGGTGCAGAATATGATCTCTTCCGCCGTGGGTATGCTGGATACCATTATGCTGGGACAGCTGGGCGAGGTTGCCATGAGCGCTTCGTCTTTGGCAAACCAGATCGGCTTTATTTTTATGATGATCAACTACGGTCTGACCGGCGGCGCCGGTGTTCTCACCAGCCAGTATTGGGGCAGGAGGGACGCCGCTTCCATCCGCAAGGTCATGAGCCTGACCTTGCGGATCTCCATGGGCTTTGCCGCGATCTTCGCGGTGGGCGCTGCTTTCTTCCCCGGGCTTTTGATGCGCATCTACACCAACGATGAAGCGATCATTGCCGAGGGCATCCGCTATCTGCACTACTGCGGACCGATCTATCTGGCAAACTCCTTTGCCATTACCGCCGTCTCCATTCTCAGAACGGTGGGAGAGGTCAAGATCGCGCTGTACAGTACCATCGCTTCGCTGAGCGTGAACGTGGTGTTCAACTATCTTCTGATCTTCGGTAAATTCGGCTTTCCCCAGATGGGTGTTGCCGGCGCGGCGCTGGCAACGTTGATCGCCCGACTGGTCGAGCTGGTCATCGTTGGTGTTTATCTGTTTAAGATGGACAAAAAGATCGGATTTCGCTTCAAGGACTTCTTTACCAAAGTGGGTATGGACATTACCCGCCGCTTTGTCAAATACGGCGCGCCGGTTTTGTGCAACGAGTTTTTCTGGTCCATCGGCAACTCCATGGCTGCGGTGGTCCTGGGACGGCTCGGCGCCGAGGTGGTGGCTGCCAACAGCATCTGCGACATCGTGTTCCAGATGACCTCGTTCTTTATCTGGGGCGGTTCCAACGCCGCGTCGGTGCTGACCGGCAATACCATCGGCGCCGGCGAAAAGGAAAAGGCCAAAGCGCAGGCCAAGACCTTTATCGCCATCAGCTTCGGTCTGGGCCTTGTGTCCGCCGCCATCATTCTGGTGCTGAGGGGCTTTATGGTGGATTTCTACAACGTTTCCGAGACCACCAAGGAGATCGCTTACGAGATCATGAACCTGATGCTGTTCGTAACGATCTTTCAGGCCATGGGCAATATCAATATGTTCGGTACCCTGCGGGGCGGCGGCGACAGCCGGTTCGTTCTGCTGTGCGACGTTGGCGCTATGTGGGGTCTGTCGGTGCCGCTGGGCTTTTTGTCCGGATTGGTGTTCCACTGGCCCATCTGGGCGGTTTATCTCTGCCTGCGTGCCTCGGAGATCTTTACCTGTATCGCCGGTCTTGTCCGCCTGATGGGAGACAAATGGGTGGTGGATGTGACCCGGGAAAAGAAAGAGATCCAGCCCGAATAATCTGGAAAAAAACCCCTGTTTTCCGACAGGATCATCTTGACTTTTGTCCCCCGTCGGTATACACTAAAGAAAACTGGCTTTTGGCGTGATTTGGGCGGTGCAAATGGCAAAACAAGCAGATCCTTTCCTTGATACCCAACCGGATGCGGTGTTGTGGTCGGCCTCGCAAAAAGGGGACGAAGCGGCACTGCGGGCACTGATCGCACGGCACAGTCTTGCGGCTGAACGGTTGTGCGGCGGCTTTCAGGCGGCGGGTATGGAGCGGGAAGATCTTTTGCAGGAGGCGTACATCGGCCTTCTCAAAGCGGTTCGGTCCTATCAGCTGCAAAAGGACGTTCCCTTTGACCGGTTTGCTCTTTTGTGCATGAAACGGCAGCTGATCTCGGCGGTCCGCCGCCAGAACGCGAAAAAGCATCAGCCGCTCAATGAATCGGTCCCCCTCGAAGATTCGGTGGAATGGACTCTGCCCACGGCGGAACCTCCCTACGGACCCGAAGCGGCACTGATCCGGCAGGAAGAGGCGCAGCATCAGCGCCAGCAGCTGACCCATCTGCTTTCTCCGCTGGAAAAACAGACACTGCAGCTTTATGTAAGCGGTTTTTCCTACGAAGAAATGGCCAAAAAGCTCAGCTGTTCCGAAAAAAAGGTGGATAACGCCCTGCAGCGCATCCGCCGGAAACTGCGAAATCTGTGATTTCGCTCCCTTTTATGTCACCTGCAGCAAAAGCTGTTGGTATAGAGCTCTTAGAAATATCAGGCGAAGCGTTGGTTCAATCAATGTCGATGCGGTATATCGATGGGCAAATTCTAATTCATTAAGTGAGGTAAAAGAAATGTACCAGGACAAGACCCTTGTTTGCAAAGAGTGTGGCGCTGAGTTCGTATTCACCGCTGGTGAGCAGGAATTCTACGCAGAGAAAGGCTTCGTAAACGAGCCCCAGAGATGTAAAGCCTGCCGTGACGCTCGCAAAAACAACGCAAGACCTGAGAGAGAGATGTTCACTGCTGTATGCGCCGGCTGCGGCAAAGAAGCTCGCGTTCCTTTCAAACCCAGAGAGGACAGACCCGTATACTGCAGCGAGTGCTTTGCTAAAATGAAAGGCGAGAACTAATCCAGCCTGATTTTGCATAGATCGCATCCAAACCGCCGTGGAAACACGGCGGTTTTTTTGTTGCAATTTCCGATTGCTTTCCGACCTCGCTTCTTCTATAATGTCATAGGACGACCGGCGGTTAACGGTCGATTTTTAGGAAAGCAGGCTTTTTATGAACGGATTTTTTTCACGGCTGCGCAGCCGTGCCGAAGCGCTTTTGGGTCTGGACCGTCTGACCGGGACCTTTCGCACCTTTGCGCTGCTGCATTTCGGCTTTTTGATCTTTAACAATCTGCAGACGGTATTTATCAACACCCTGTTCTTCCGGCTCACCGGCGGGGCGGACACCACCTTGCAGTACAATCTGATCACCTACATCTTTAACCCCATCGGGACCACCCTGTCCATGTACTACGCCAGTAAAAAAGGTTCCACAAAAGCCATGCGGCTGGGCTTTTTCACCTTTATCTTTCTGTACGCCTTCTTCCTTGTGGTGATGGACGCCGCCGTTTGGTTCATGCCGGTCATCGCTTTTCTGGTCAGCTGGGCCGGCGGCTACTACTGGATGGGCTACTGCATCAAGGTCCCGCTGTACACCACCGACGAAAACCGTGACGTTTCTCTGTCGGTCATCGGCATGGGGACCGGTATCGTCAATCTGGTGATGCCCACCGTGACCGGCAGCATCATTTCCGTCTGTGAGGGCTTGATGGACGGCGGCCTTTTGGGCTACTATATCATGTTCGCTCTGTCCATCGCTGTGGCGCTGGTGACCGTTTACTATCTGAAAAAGCTGCCCGCCGACGTCATCGAAAAAAGCGACGTCAGCCTCAAGCGGGGCTTTCGCAAGACCTTCCGCACGCCGCTGATGCTTTCGGCGGTCTGGGCAGAAGCGCTCAAGGGCATCCGTGAGGGAACGCTGGCGTTTTACCTCAACATCCTGCTCTTTGAACTGATCCAATCCGAAGCGCTGATCGGTGCCAACACCCTGCTGACCGGACTGTTCTCCATTCTGTCTTATTGGGTGCTGGGAAAACGGCTGAAGCCTTCCAACCGCATCCGCTATATGCTGGGCGGCGTGACCACCATGCTGGTCTGCACCCTGATCCTGTTTGCGGACATGAGCGTTGCGACCATCCTGCTGTTCTCGGTGATCAACGCCTTTTTCAACAACTTTCTGCTGTCGCCGGGCAACGGCATCTATTACAGCGTGGTGCAAAAGACCTGCCGCACCGAGACCGAGTCGGCGGAGTTTTCCACCGTCAAGAGCTTTTTCCTGGACTACGGACGGGTGGTGGGCGTTCTGCTGGTGATGCTGATGCCCAAAACCACCTACGGAAGTGTCTGGGGCATCTTGCTGCTGACCGTTCTGCAGTACGGCGCCATCTATGTCAGCTCCCGCGCCGCCAAACGGCTGGAGACTTATGTTCCCGCGGAGGAAACCGTATAAGGATAAAAGCGCCGATCTCCAGATCGGCGCTTTCCTATTTGTATAAAAATATTCAAATTATACAGACAAAAGAGGAAAGTCTTGTTATCTGCCCCTCTTTTGCGTACAATAGAAACAGAATCTTCGCAAAAAGGAGGAAGCGCTGTGATCACACTGGATGCCCGCCTGGCGGCTGCGGCAAGTTTGGTCCGTTTCGGCAGCCGGGTGGCGGACGTTGGGACCGACCACGGATATCTCATCGCCTCGCTGCTGCAAAAGGGACAGGCAAGCTACGGCTACGCCTGCGATATCCATGAAATGCCGCTGGAATCGGCACGGCAGACGCTGCAAAGCTGCGGGCTGACCGAAAAAGCGACCCTTCTTTTGGGGGATGGGCTGAACGGCATCTCTCCGGAGCAGGTGGATGACGTGGTCATTGCCGGCATGGGCGGCGAGATGATCCTGCACATTCTGGACGAAGCCGGCTGGCAGGACCCCCGGCATCGGTTCATTCTGCAGCCCATGACCAAGGTCCATGAGCTGCGTGCCGGACTGTACGGGCGGGGCTATGAGATCCTGCAGGAAAAGGCGGCATCGGTGGGAAAATTCGTCTACACCGTGATGCAGGTGCGCTGGAGCTGCGAGAAAAAAGCGGTGGATGAACTGTTTGCCCGGGTGGGCAAGCTGCCCGAATCGCAGGAGCCGGAAGCGGCGCTGTATCTGCAGCGGCAGCGGGATACGGTCCGTCAGATTGCGGAAAACATGGAAAAATCAAATACAAATAGTAATAAAGTGAAAGAATTATACGAATTAGCGGACGAGATCCAGCGGATCCTGTCCCGAAAAAAGGAGGGATGACCGATGGCTCTGGACGGAATGTTTTTGTATCAGCTGCGGCACGAGATCGCGCAGCTGGCGATGGATGCGAGAGTGGACCGCATCCATCAGCCCACGAGAGAAGAGATCATCATTGCCCTTCGCTGGCGGGGCGGCGCGGGAAAACTGCTGCTGTCGGCAAATGCCGGCGGTGCCCGCATCCACTTTACCGAGACCTCGCCGGAGAATCCCAAGCAGCCGCCGATGTTCTGTATGCTGCTGCGAAAACATCTGGGCTCGGCGCGCCTTATCCGCATCGAGCAGGTGGGGATGGACCGCATCCTGCATCTGGTGTTCGAGGCGATCAACGAGATGGGCGATCTGGTGGAGCTGACTTTGGCGGTGGAGATCATGGGACGCCACTCCAACATCGTGCTGGTGGATCAAAACGGAAAGATCATCGACGCGGTCAAGCGCATCGATGCGGAGATGAGCTCGGTGCGGCAGATCCTGCCGGGTATGACCTATCAGCTGCCGCCGCCTCAGACCGAAAAGCTGAACCTTTTGGAAGCGGATGTATCCGAGGTGGTGCAGGCTGTCATGGCGCAGGGCGACCGGGATATTTCCAAAGCGCTTTTGAATACGGTCCTGGGCATGAGCCCTCTGACCTGCCGCGAGGCGGAAAACTATGCGCTGCACGGCGCTGACCTGAAAGCCGCGCAGATGGCGCAGCCCCATCAGCAGCGCCTTGGAGAATGGCTGTCCATGCTGCAGCTGCGTTTGAGAGAGCATAGCGGTGTGCCGACCATTTTGCTGGAAAACTCGGGCAAACCCAAGGACTTTCCTTCCTGCCCATCCATCAGTACCGCGGCGCCCTTACCGCAAGAGAAGAGGAGACCTATTCCGCTTTGCTGGACCATTTCTATGCCGAGCGGGATCTGATGGACCGCATGAAGCAGCGGTCCCACGATCTTTTGCGGCTGTTGGCCAACACTTCCGACCGTATTTCCCGCAAGATCGCGGCGCAGAAGGAAGAGCTGAAGGAATGTGCCAACCGGGAAAAGCTCAAGATCTGCGGCGATCTGCTCAACGCGAACCTCTATCAGCTGGAGAAGGGCATGGAAGTGGCCCGTCTGCAAAACTACTACGAGGAGGATCTGCCCAACATCGACATTCCCCTCGACCCGGCGCTGACACCGGCACAGAACGCGCAGAAGTATTACAGCGAGTACCGCAAACAGGATACGGCCGAGAAAAAACTGCAGGAGCTGATCGTGCAGGGAGAAGAAGAGGTGCAGTATCTGGATACGGTCTTTGACAATCTTGCCCGTGCGGTGAAAGAGGCGGAGCTGGCTGCCATCCGGGAGGAATTAAGTGCCACCGGCTACATCAAAAACTATAAGGCCCGCAACAAAAAACCGGAAAAGATCAACCCTCTGATGTACCGCTCTTCCGACGGGTTCACCATTCTGGTGGGAAGAAACAACATCATGAACGACCGGCTCACCTTAAAGGATGCTCACAATTACGATATGTGGTTTCATACCCAAAAGATCCCCGGTTCCCATACGGTGGTCATCGCCGACGGCAAAGAGATCCCCGATTCCACGCTGGAAGAAGCGGCAGTCATCGCCGCATATCACAGCCGCGCGAGAGATTCCGCGCTGGTGCCGGTGGATTACACCGTCATCAAGAATGTCAAAAAGCCTTCTGGCGCAAGA
>JAFQTW010000091.1 GCA_017408855.1 Oscillospiraceae bacterium
AAAATCATCCTCCATCGAAACGCCGACAGCCATATCCGGAAAGACTTTGCAGGCTTTTTTGATAAACTCGTTGGCGCCTTTTGGAACATAAGAACGTTCGATGATCTCGCCGGTGGTGCAGTTATAAATGTACGCGCCGTTGTTCTGTGCAGACTGTACATTGATCCCAAGGGTCTTGTACAGTTCCCAGCAGTGATAGTGGCTTCTGCCGGTGGCAAAAGTGAATTTACCGCCTTTCTGCTGAAAACGGCGGATCGCTTCCAGATTACGCTGAGGGATCTGGCCCTCATGGGGAAGCAATGTATCGTCAATGTCCGTTACGATCAGATAACGGGACAGATCTTTTTCCAAAACCGTTCCTCCTCAAACTGTCTATTTTTGCGGGATCCCCGCTAAAAAGCTTTTAAAATAGGCCGGAAGCTCGCTGTCGAATTCCAGATAAGCACCAGTCGAAGGGTGAATAAAACCGATTTTTTTGGCGTGCAGACATTGTCCGCCAAGCTTTTCGATCACCTTTTTCGGTCCATAAACCGGATCTCCGGCAACCGGATGACCAAGAGAGGCCATATGAACACGGATCTGATGGGTGCGACCGGTTTCCAGCCGGCAGCGGATATGAGTAAAGCCCTGTTTTTCCTCGATCACTTCGTAATGCGTTACCGCATCACGGGAGTTTTCGAAGGTCACAGCCATTTTTTTTCGATCGTTTTTGCTTCTTCCGATGGGTGCGTTAACCGTTCCCTGCTGCTCTTTCAGTTTGCCGTAGACGACCGCTTCATACTCTCTTGTAAAGCTGTGTTCAGCGATCTGTGCTGCCAGATGCTGATGGGATTTATCGTTTTTTGCAACGATCAAAAGACCGCTGGTATCTTTGTCGATCCGATGAACGATCCCCGGGCGAATAACACCGTTGATGCCGGAAAGATTTCCCTTGCAATGATATAAAAGTGCATTGACCAACGTGCCGCTGGGGTTGCCCGGCGCGGGATGCACCACCATTCCTTTGGCTTTGTTGACCACTAAAAGATCGTCGTCCTCGTAAACAATGTCCAAAGGGATATTCTCCGGGAGTGCCTTGTCCTCTACCGGTTCAGGAATCTCGATGGAAACAACATCGCCGGTTTTTACTTTATCGCTTTTATTACAAGGCCGATTTCCAATCAAAACCGCATGATTTTCAATGCTTTTTTGAATAAATGAACGGGTTTGATCCAAAAGACGGTCAGCCAGAAATCGGTCGATCCGTGTACCGGATTCTTCCGGAGTGACCTCAAAAATCATTTTTTCGCCGTTCATTGCGCCTGCTCCTCATTGGATTCGGATTCTTCAGCAGATTCTTCTTCAGAAACAGCCGATACAGCGGCAGCTTTTCCCTCGAAAAATACAACATAGATCGCAAACGCAAATACACCGACAACAACACAGCAGTCGGCAAAATTAAAAACAGGATAATGGATCAGACGAAAATCCAGATAATCCACAACATAACCCAGGAAGATCCGGTCGATCAGATTGCCGATACCACCGCCAATGATCAGACCAAAGCACCAGGGAAGGATCTTTCCGGGCACCTTTTTGAGTAGCAGAGCGGCAGCCAAAGCAAGCAGGATAACTGCGGTGACTACGATCAAAAAGATCTGTTTCCCCTGCAGAATACCCGCAACGGCACCCCTGTTTTCTACATATGTCAAATGAAATACGCCATCGATCAAAGGAATGGTGCCAACCGACTGCAAATAGTCGGATGCCCACATTTTAATCCACTGATCCAAACCGACCAGTACCAAAGTCATGGCGAAAATGCCGATAACCAATCCGTTTCCTCCTAAATATAACGATTACAGGATTAACAAAAGAAAAACGCCCGCACGGCAGCAGATCTGCCGGGACTCCGTTGACGGAGAGTTCGGGCTGATCCTAACTGACGCGTAAGGCGTCGATTTTGAGTATGGAGAACAAGATATCTTTATACTTGTATCTTTCACAGCAAAAAGAGGAAACCCGATTCTTTTGTGTATTCATATCAGGTCTCCCCTTCCTGGAATTTATAATGCTTAACGATCTCTTTTCAAATCGTAGCCGGCGCCGAAACGCAGCTGACCGAATTTGGATTCACGTTCTGCGGGAATTTCTTCAGCAGCAACCGGTTCTTCAATGACTTCTTCTTCGAATACTTCCGGCTCGCTGACAGGCTCCGCTGCGACAGCAGGCTCTTCCGGATTTTCGGCAGGTACTTCTTCCACATTGTTGTTTTCAGGAAGCGCACTGATCAGTTCCAGATGGTTTTTATACAAAGCCAGCAGCTGATTTTTAAAGGTAGCAACCTCTTTCTGCAGTTGAGAAAGCGTCATTTTTTCTTTTTCCGCTTTAATCTGAATTCCGTCGATTACTTTCGAAGCCTGCGCATTGGCATCTGCAACGATGGCATCTGCCTGGCTCTGAGCCTCTTTGACAATAGAAGCGCCCAGTTTTCTGGCATCCAGAATCGCAGCTCTCATGCTGTCTTCGTCTTCGCGATATTCCTGGATCTTATCCGCCAGGATCTCAAGCTTATGCTCGAGCTGTGCTTTTTCGGCTGCCATTTTGTCGATGGCTGCTGCCAGCTCCTGCAGATAATCATCTACTTCGTCGACACGATAACCGAAAGCGGATTTTTCAAATTTTTTCTCCATGATTTCTTTCGCGTTCATCCGGATCCCACTCCTTATTCATAGTGACCGGCCGAGATTCTCAGCCGTCCTTTTTTTGTAATGCCATCGAAGGCATAAATGATGTACTTTCCATATCCGCGAACTGACAGGATGCATCCGGCTTCAACCGTTCCTGCAACATCGGTACGGATCTGCCCGTCGACCTTGACCAGCTCCTGACGGATCAAATTTTGTGCTTTTTCCCGCGCAAGACGAGTCAAAAATGCGATCACAGCATCCAAGCGCTGACTGTTGACTGTTCCGCTCAGCGGTTTGATCACCGGCTTGACAGAATCCAGTTCCAAAGCCCCTTCGCTCAGGGAAACACCGACTTTTCCTACCTTGACCAACTCATCCATGATCAGCGGAAAAGCAGTATCCAGTACAAATAGAACTGCCTCGCCCTCTCCGACCAGAAGATCTCCGGTCAGTTCACGGGTAATGCGAAGTCCCATTAAAGAGCCAAGAAAATCCCGATGACTGAGCTTGTCCTGTTCCCGAAAGCGGGCGGTAATCGCCTTAACGGGAAACAGAAAGCTTTGATCTTCGGTACAGTCAATATAGTCCGGAAAAAAGCCTGCAACACAGCGCTCTGCCCCTTCAAATCCGCCATACAGCTGCCAGGACGAGAAACTGTTTGCCTGTGCAACTGCTTTCATGATCTGCTGTGCACGAAGATCGAGAAAGCCGACAAATTTGATCTGGTTCTTCAGTCTTGCGGCATTGACCGCATCCTGAAATCTGGCCTGCAGGATTTTTTCCTCACCGGTCAGCTGCTGTAAATTAACCATTAAAAGAATACGCCGCTGTTCTCCAGCTCATCCAGCAGATCGCCCATGATATCAACATTGTAAGGAGTGATGATATAGGTGCTGTTGGCAACGCGCTGGATCTGGCCGTTGTTAGCATATGCAACACCGCTCAAAAAGTCGATCAGACGGCGGGAAACTTCTTTGTTGGACTGCTCCAGATTCAATACAACGGTACGCTTGTTGTTCAGATGATCTGCGATAGAACGGGCATCGTCAAAACGCTCGGGTTTGACCAGAACAACTGCAAGCTGAGTGGTAGCATGAATGTTTACGACTTTATTTCTTCTCGAAGGCTGTTCCGCTGCAACGGCAGGAGCCGGAGCAGAGGTACCGTCATGAGACAGAAATTCCTCTTCCTCTTCGTATTCCTCGTCCTCCGGGTAGTCGAACAGATTTCTGATTTTATCCATTATGCTCATGTTGGTATCCTCCTGTTATTTTCTTTTGCCAAATAAAATGGTTCCAAGCCGGACAAGATTGGATCCGCATTCGATTGCGGTTTCAAAATCACCCGACATTCCCATTGACAAAACTCGCACATTACTATTATCTAATTTTTTAGCCTGCATGTCAAGGAACAAGTCGTTCATCCGGGAAAAATAATATCGGCTTTGCTCTGCTGTGGCATCAAAGGGCGGAATCGCCATCAAGCCGGAAAGACGAAGATTCGGCATTTCGCAGACCGCCTTTGCCAGCTCCTGCAGATCCGCCGGCATAATGCCGGATTTGCTCTCTTCTTCCCCGATATTTACCTCCAGAAGAATATCCATGACTCTGCCGCAGCCGGAAGCTCGCTTTTGGATCTCTTTCGCAAGCTTTAAGCTGTTGACCGATTGGATCATATCCACTTTGTCGATGATGTATTTTACCTTATTGGTCTGAAGACTGCCGATAAAATGGACCGAACAGCCTTCAAGTTCATACTGATCCCGCTTGTCCAGGTATTCCTGTACACGGTTTTCGCCAAGCAATGTCAATCCGCATCCGATGGCAGAATTGATGCGCTCCGGCGAAACGGTTTTGGTCACTGCCATCACCGCGATATCCTCTTCCCGTCTGCCGCTTTTTTCAGCGGCCTGCACGACTCTTTCCCGAATCTCACGGACAGTACGAAGCATTTCTTCATCAGGAGTTAAGATTCTTTCCTTCATATAAATCGGTTCCTTCTGTTACGATATCATCATACATCTGCACCAGATCGGTATTGTTGCTGTCGATGGAGCTTAAGAAGAAGGTTACATCGTCATAGATGATATCGACTTTTTTAAATTCTACGATGCCGCTGGTCACCACATAAACACCTTGCAGACCGTCCTGGAATCGAAGGGCTTTATATGGGATCTTCAGGCCGCGGTAAGTGCCCAATTCTATCCGCACCGAGGGATTTCTCATCTGAGACAGCTCCGCAGACATATAGTCACAGGTAAAGACCACAGCGATTTTTTCGGAGGTGTCATCTGCGATCACACGGCTGACATATGCCGGTACACCTGTTTCAGAAGAAGCGCCGAAATACAAAGTTGCCATAGTACCAACTTCCATGCGTTCAGCCTCTTCCGCTGTGACCAAAGCGGCATAATACCAGTGATAGCCCTGGATGACCGTTCCGGCTTTGTCTTTCTGCTGTTCATAAACAGCAGATGACAGTTCTTCCAGCTTTGCGACCGATGCGCTTTCCAGCAGGGATGTGCCGCATTGTTTGGCTCCTGTATCGCAAAAGCTGGTGAAATAGCCGTAAGACGGCGACAGGATCTGGCTCACGTCGACCGAAAGCTCTTCCTGAAGCAGAACTTTTTCATTTTCCAACGCAGCGATCTTGCCGGAAAAGTTGCTGACCTCCCGGATCGCCACAGCTTTTTTGTTCAGTGCATCCTGCAGACCGTCCAGGATCTCATCTGAGCTGGTCAAAACGCCCGAATGGTTCATTTCGATCAATCCGGTGATCTGCTCATCGATCTGTTCAGTGATGGATGCGACATCCGCAACGCCCGAGGCAGCTTTTTGGATGTCTGCCAGCCGCTGGATCTCCCGGTCGATCTCCTCAATACGGTGTTTTTTCTGTACATTTTCGCGGCTTTCGTGAACCTCTGCCACCGGCGTTCCGGTAATGACCCGAACACCGTCGCCAAAATAATAGCTCACGATGCCGGAATCGATACCGTCCACCGTTTCTTCGTCACGCAAAACGATCCCGGGAGCATAAACCGTATCGGCAACGACATACTGCTGCACCGACTCGGTTTTAACAGGTGAGTAAATATAGCGGTAGACTTGATAGCCAACATATGCCACCAGAAACAGCGACAGCACGATGGCAAGGATTTTTCCGCTGAGATTATTCATAAAAGATTAACGATCCCCCTCGTCATCTCTGTCAGCCGAATCGAGAATGCTGATCGGTTTTACAGGGATGATGGTAGAAATTGCATGTTTGTAAACAAGCTGCTGTTTACCTTCGGAATCCAGGATCACCACATAGGAATCGAAGCCTTTTACGGTGCCTTTAAACTGAAATCCGTTGGTCAGAAAGATGGTTACCGCCAGTTTCTCTCTTCTTGCCTGGTTCAGAAATACATCCTGCAGATTCATGCCTTTGTTCATTTCTCTCTTTCCTTTCAAAAACAGAAAATTAAATAAAATCATATAAAAACGAATCGGTCAGATTCGGTTTTTAACCAGTTGGACAGCTGCGCTCTTTAGTTCATTATAATCGCCGTAATCGTCGATGTAAAGCCAGTTGACCCTCTCATCCCGGCGAAACCAGGTAAGCTGTCGTTTGGCATATCGGCGTGATTCCATCTGAACTTTCGCGATCGCCTCTTCGAGACTTCCCTTTCCCTCCAGATAGTCAAAAAACTCCTTATATCCAATGGCCTGTGCGGCGGTGGAGGAGTACCCCATAGCGATCAGCTGTCGGATCTCGTCCAAAAGCCCCTTTTCCATCATGACATGGACCCGTTTGTCGATCCGGTCATAAAGCTTTTGCCGGTCCCGATAGTTTAGTCCGATGACACAGCAATCATAGGGTGACGGATTTTGTCTTGACAACCGCTGCTGCTCACTCATGGTGATGCCGGTCAGACGATAGGCTTCGATTCCCCGGATCACTCTTCCCAAATTGTTAGGATGCAGGGTCTGAGCAAGTTCAGGGTCCACTTTCCGAAGCTCATCCAACACGAATTCATTCCCCTTTTCCGCTGCCAGCTCTTCCAGCTCTTTTCGAAGAGCCGGATCACTTTTATTTTCGAAAAAGGTGATGTTATCCAAAAGAGAACTGACATACAGTCCGGTTCCGCCGGTCAGTACAGGCAGTTTTCCCCGGGCGTTGATCTCACGGATGCATTTGCCCGCCAGATCCACATACTCAGCAACACTAAACAGTGCATCGGGAGCTAAAAACTGCATCAGATGATGGGGCACGCCGCGTTTTTCTTCTTCATCGGGAGCGGCAGTACCCACGGTCATATGCCGGTAGATCTGCTTGGAATCAGCGGAGACGATCTCACCGTCAAACTGCAAGGCAAGATCGATGGACAGCGCTGTTTTTCCGGAGGCTGTGGGCCCTACTACTGCGATCATCGGGATCTTTTCTTTCATTTCTAGATCCTCCCAAACAGCTTTTCCAATTCTTTTTTGGTCAGGTTAACCGCTACGGGACGTCCGTGAGGACAATGGTAAACGTCTCCGTCCTCCCGCATCAGGCGAAGGATCTCTTCCAGTTCTTCTCTGCCGGAAGTTTCTCCTCCCTTGACTGCGCTGCGACAGGAAATGTTGTGATAAAGCCAATCCAGCTTCTCGGGAGAAACATCCTGCTTGCCCTGTGCCAAATAACCGCAGATCTCGCTGATGGTCTCTTCGATCTGATCGGACTGCAGCCACATGGGCGAAGTTCTGACCAATAATGAGCCGTTGCCGAAATCTTCCGCTTCAAACCCACATTCCAGAAGCACATCCAGATGCTCCAGTGCGCAGGAGTATTCCTCTTTCGAAAGCAGTATTGTTTCCGGAATCAGAAGTGTCTGCATAAACTGGCTGCTGTCGCCGGATTTGATCCGATTATAAAGGATCCGCTCGTGTGCGGCGTGCTTATCGACCAGGACCATCTTGTCCTGCCCTTCGAAAATGATATATGTACGGAAAATCTCTCCTACAAACTTCAAATCCTCATAGGATTTCTTGATGCTTTCCAGAATCTGCTGCCCGGAACCGTCTTCTGCATCAACGGAAGGAACCGGAACATCTGTGCTGGCATTAGCCTTTACAGAGACAGGCGCTTCTATTTTTTGAACAGAAGGAGTCTTTTCTGCCAAAGCCGTAGGAATGATCGTTTCTTCCGCGGCTGTTTTGACCGGATCAGCCTGTACTTCCTTTTCTGCAATCGTTTTTTTCCTTACCGGAAGAAGCTCATCTTCCACTTCGACATCAAGAGCCTGTTTCTTTTTCCAAAATTGCGGGGAATAAACCGTTTTTCCGTCAACAGGTTCTTTTTTTGCTGAGACGGATGCATTGTAGGAAAGCCATCTTCCGCTGGTGTCCTCCAGAGCCATTTGTGCTGCTGCAGGAGAAGATTCCTCTTTGCGGATGATGCTGGAATAAAAGGTTTCCCCTTTTTTCGGTTCCGGAGAAGCGAATTTTTCACGGAATTCCTGTGCCGTCATGCGGTTTTTGACCGGTTCCGGTTTGGGAACGACCGGTTTTGCCAGACTCCCCTGTACCGAAATGTCGCCGTCACGCAAGGCATTTTTGATCCCAAAATAGACCAGGTCGAAGATCGGTTTTTCGTTTTCAAAGCGAACTTCGATCTTAGCCGGATGAACATTCACATCCACCGATTCGGCAGGGACCGTGAGATTCAAAACACAGGCCGGGAACTTACCGACCATCATGGAATGTTTAAATCCTTCTTCCAGTGCGGCTGCACAGGTCTTGGACTTTACATAGCGTCTGTTGACATAAAAGTTCTGCATCGAGCGGTTTGCCCTTGCTTTATGGGGTTTCGAAACAAAACCGGTCAGCGTAAATCCGTTCAGAGAATAATCTACCGGTAAAAGGTCGGCTGCGAAATCCCGACCGAAAACCGCATAGATTGCGGACAGCTGCTGTCCGTCACCCGGTGTGCGAAGCTTCTCTTGTTCGTCTTTGATAAATCGGAAAGAGATCTCCGGATACATCAATGCGATCTTTTCGATGATCGAAAAGGCCTGATTTGCCTCTGACGCGTCTTTTTTCAAAAACTTCAGCCTTGCCGGTGTATTGAAAAACAGATCTCGCACAACGATGGTCGTACCAACAGGACAGCCGGCCGCTTCGTTGACCTTTTCCACTGAAGCTTCCATCTGATAGCGGACTCCTTCGTCCAATTCCGCCCTGCGGGACAACAGTTCAACCTTGGAAACCGCAGCGATGGAAGCCAGCGCTTCGCCGCGAAAGCCCATGGTGTAGATCGCATCCAGATCCTGTGCGTTTTTTACTTTGCTCGTGGCATGACGAAGAAATGCGTTCGCGACATCTTCGGGGTAAAAACCGCAGCCATTGTCGGTCACCCGGATCAAGGACATGCCGCCTTTTTGGATCTCGACTGTAATGGCGGTAGCACCGGCATCAATGGCGTTTTCGACCAGTTCTTTAATGGCGGAAGAAGGTCGCTCCACCACTTCGCCGGCAGCGATCAGTTCCGCAACCGATTTATCCAGTACATGAATGATACCCAAAGTTCCGCCTCCTTTATTATTTCATAAGACCTTTCAGCTCATAGAGGATGTTCAGCGCCTCTATGGGGGTCAGTGTGTTCAGATCTACCCGGCTCAAACGCTCCCGGATCTGATCATTGACCGGAGAAGAGAAGGACAGCTGCGCCAGCTCTTCTTCCTCTTGTTTTTTACGTCGCTTTTCGCTTTTGGGAAGGCTGATCAACTCGCCTTTTTCCAACTGGGAAAGGATCTCATGGGCTCTTGCGATGATCGAATCGGGAATGCCCGCCAGCTTGGATACTTCGATACCGTAGCTGTCGTCCGCTCCGCCGGGAACGATCCTTCGCAGGAACGTGATCTCGTCTCCCCGCTTTTTCACAGCGATGTTATAGTTTTTCACCGAATCCAGAATGTTCTCCAATTCGGTCAATTCATGATAATGGGTAGCAAATAATGTTTTGGCGCCCAGTTTACGTTTATCCGCAATATATTCCAAAACCGCACGGGCAATACTCATTCCGTCGAAGGTGGATGTACCGCGTCCGATCTCGTCAAGGATCAATAGACTCTTGTTGGTGGCGTTTTTCAGAATATGAGCCACCTCATTCATCTCGACCATAAAGGTCGACTGTCCGGAAGTCAGATCGTCCGAGGCGCCTACACGGGTGAAGATGCCGTCTACAACGCCCACCGTTGCAGAAGCAGCCGGAACAAAAGAGCCTAGCTGCGCCATCAGCACGATCAGTGCGGTTTGCCGCATATAGGTAGATTTACCGGCCATATTGGGGCCTGTAATAATCGCGATTTGTCGGTCAAAACGGTTGAGATAGGTGTCGTTTGCCACAAAAGGAACGTCACTCATGATCTCTTCCACCACCGGATGGCGGCCGTCCTGGATATGGATCTCATCCGAAAGATCTACTGTCGGGCGGACATATCGGTTGGAAACAGCCACAGCCGCCAAGGAGCAGAAAACATCCAGTCGGGCAATAGCGTTTGAAGTAGATTGGGTCCTCGCCAGCTGATTGGCGGCGAATTTGCGCACCTCTTCGAATAAAGCCGCTTCCAGACGAAGGATCTTGTCCCCCGCCGAGACGATCTTATCTTCCAGCTCTTTCAGTTCCTGCGTGATATACCTCTCTCCGTTT
>JAFQTW010000092.1 GCA_017408855.1 Oscillospiraceae bacterium
CGCCTTTAACACCGAAGGGGAATTTTCCGATTGGCGGATCATTTTCGAAAAGGCAGAGAACGCTTGGGCACGCATCCCGCTGAAAAACGGTCTGGTTTCAGATGAAAATCGGGAATATGTACTGAAAAATACCGATACCCTTCCCCTGACTCACGAAGATTACGACCGGGTGGACACCTTTATGTTCGACGGGCTCTCATCTCAATCTGTCAAGCTTCTCGGTCCCGACGGAAAGGGCGTTCAGATGGATTTTGCCGATTTTCCGATGATCGCGTTCTGGACGGCAGTTGGCAAAAACGCGCCGTACATCTGCATGGAACCCTGGCACGGCTGCGGCGCCTTTGAAAATGAGTCCGGCGAGTTTGCCGACAAGCATCATGCCATTTTGCTTCCCGCCGGCGAAACGAAAGTTCTGACATACAAAGTCACCATTCTGTAAACAAAACAAAAATCCAAGCTGCAAAAACAGCTTGGATTTTTTCTTTCTGATCGAATAACCGATATCGGATCCGATCTGTTACGGCAAAAGTTCAAGTTTTTTCATTTCTGCCCGCAGTTTTTCTTCCAGCTTGCCGGAGCATTGCACCAGCGGCAGGCGCAGCGGTCCCGAGGAATTCCCCATCAGCGCCATTGCTTTTTTCACCGGGATGGGGTTCACTTCTTCGAACAGCAGCCCGATCAATGGAAGCAGAGGCAGAAAGTCCTTTCTGCAGCAGGCAAAATCGCCCTGAAAAGCGGCTTTGCAAACGGTCGTCATCTGTTTGGGCAGCAGATTGGAAAGCACCGAGATGACCCCATATCCGCCGCAGGCGAGCGTCGGCAGGGTCAGATCATCGTTTCCGGTATAAAGCGGCAGGTCGTCGCCGCAAGCTTCGATGATGCGAAGCGCCTTTCCCATATCCCCCGATGCTTCCTTGATCCCAGCCATCAGCGGATGGGACGAAAGTCTGCGACAGGTCGCAAGGCTGATATCCATGCCGGTCCGGCTCGGAACGTTATAAAGGATCATGGGCAGATCAGCGCTTTCGGCAATGGCGGTAAAATGGCGGAGAAGCCCTTCCTGCGTGGTTTTGTTGTAGTAGGGGGTCACCGACAAAAGAGCATCCGCGCCGATCTTTGCCGCCTCCCGGGAGGTCTGCGCCGAGAAAGCGGTATCATTGCTTCCTGTTCCGGCGATGATGGGAACGCGGCCATCTGCTTCCTGCACCGCCGCTTCGAGAACTTGGAGATGCTCGGTTTGGCTGAGCGTCGCACATTCGCCGGTAGTCCCGCAGATCACGAGAGCATCGATGCCCGACCGGATCTGCCAGGACACCAGCTGGCGCATCCCTGCAAGATCGACCTTGCCGTCGGGCAGCATGGGTGTTATAAGCGCCGTTGCGGCACCACGGAAAACAGCTTGTTTCATTCAGCTGACCACCTTTCTGTCGGTGATGCAAAATCTGTCTGAAACAAGCTGTCGATTTTGATTTGCTTAGTCGAGGTAGCCCTTGGCAGCCAGCAGCTCTGCCATCAAAACAGCGCCGCCTGCGGCTCCGCGCAGGGTGTTATGCGACAGGCAGACAAATTTTACATCGTACTGCGTATCGTTTCTCAAACGTCCTGCGGAAACAGCCATCCCGTTTTCCAGATTGCGGTCCAGCTTGGGCTGGGGACGGTCGTTCTCCTCAAAATAATGGATGAACTGTTTGGGTGCGCTGGGCAGTCCCAACTTTTGAGGCGCACCTTCAAAAGCAGCCCAGCGGGCTTTGATCTCTTCGAGGGAAGGCTTTTTCTCAAAGCTGACAAATACCGCTGCGGTGTGCCCGTCGGACACATTGACCCGCAGGCACTGGGTGGTGATGGAAGGACCTTCTGCCAGAATGACGCCATCCTCGCCCACTTTGCCCCAAATCTTTAGGGGTTCCTGCTCGCTCTTTTCTTCCTCACCGCCAATGTAAGGAATGATATTGTCATTCATCTCCGGCCAGGTGGCAAAGGTTTTGCCGGCACCGGAGATCGCCTGATAGGTACAGGCCAGCACCTTGGTCACGCCAAAATCCATCAGCGGATGAATGGCGGGAACATAACTCTGCAGCGAGCAGTTGGATTTAACCGCAATAAAGCCCCGTTTCGTCCCCAAACGTTTTCTCTGAATGTCGACCAATGCGGTATGATCGTCGTTGATCTCAGGAATGATCATGGGAACATCGGGGGTGCCGCGATGGGCGCTGTTATTGGAGATGACCGGACATTCCAGTTTGGCGTAGGCTTCTTCCAGCGCACGGGTCTCGGCTTTATCCATGTTGACCGCACAGAATACAAAGTCGACCATACCGGCGATCTTCTCCATATCGGCGGTGGCATCCATCATGACCATCTTTTTAAACTGCTCGGGCATAGGGGTATCCATTGCCCAGCGATCTCCCACCGCTTCCTCGTAGGTCTTGCCGGCGGAACGGGCCGAGGCGGCAAATACCACCGGATGAAACCAGGGATGGTTTTCCAAAAGGCTCACAAAGCGCTGACCGACCATGCCGGTGGCGCCAATGATCCCGACTTTGAATTCTTTCATTGTGCAGACTCCTTTGATTTGTATTGCATTCTATTCCGCCACCGGCGTACAGGTGACACAACAGAGCATCTTTTTGAAAATGAAAAACGGTTGTCAAGACTCGGTCTTTCCAGTATAATAGCAGATGGTCCCGCTGAAATTGCAGGATAACGCATTCCGTCTTTCAGTTTTTGATAGAATACCACCTGAAAGCGCGGATTGTCAAATGTTTTGACACGATTTCATAGCATAGGTGAAAAAGAAAATGAAAAAAAGTGATTTTTGGTATAATCTGCCTGACGAGCTGATCGCTCAGACTCCCATCGAGCCGAGAGATCATTCCCGGCTGATGCATCTTACCGCAAAGGACGGCGCGGTAGAGCATCTGCACTTTTATGATCTGTGCGAGCTTCTGCGTCCCGGCGACTGTCTCGTGGTCAACGACTCGAGAGTCCTCCCTGCGCGGCTTTATGGCGAACGAAGCACCGGCGCCAAGATCGAGATGCTTCTTTTGGAACAGAAAGAGACCGATCTTTGGGAAGTTCTGGTCCGCCCCGGAAGAAAAGCGCTGCCCGGTGTTAAGATCTCCTTTGGCGGCGGACTTTTAAACGCCGAAGTTGCCGAAGTTTTAGACGGCGGCAACCGCCTGGTCCGTTTTACTTATGACGGAAACTTCTATGACATTCTGGAGCAGATCGGTCAGATGCCGCTGCCCCATTACATTACGGCTGAGCTGAAAGACAACGAGCGATACCAGACGGTATATTCCAACGAGGTCGGTTCGGCCGCAGCCCCGACTGCGGGACTGCATTTTACCACCGAGATGATGGAAAAGCTCAAGGCAAAGGGGGTCAACATCGCTTATGTTACCCTCCATGTGGGGCTGGGCACCTTCCGTCCGGTCAAAGCGGATGACATCACCGACCACAAAATGCACTCGGAGCATTACCGTCTGCCGGAAGAAACGGCGCAGATGATCCGCGAAACCAAGAAAAACGGCGGCAGAGTCATTGCGGTAGGAACCACCAGCACCAGAACGCTGGAATCGGTCGCTGCCAAACACGGCGAGATCATTGCTGACGAGGGCTACACCGACATCTTTATCTATCCCGGCAAGCCCATCCGGGTACTGGACGGATTGATCACCAACTTTCATCTGCCAGAAAGCACTCTGATCATGCTGGTCAGCGCCTTTGCCGGCTACGAGCACACCATGAACGCTTACAAGGTAGCGGTAGAAGAAAAATACCGCTTTTTCAGCTTTGGTGATGCGATGTTCATTGACAAATAGCCAAAAACACGCAAAAAGGGAACGGTTTTCATCGTTCCCTTTTTATTATTTTACCGTCCGAAAAGCTCCTCCCAGAAGCTCAGCTCATCTTCGGTCTCGTCGTCCTCATCCCGGATGCCTACCCAGCCTTCCTCCGAATCCATAGAGGTCAGGCACTTGATACAGGTACCGGGCGTGTTGGAAGGTTTGTACCAGCCGGTGGCGGTCTCGTCACAGCTGGAACCGGCCAGCTCGCCGGAAGAAGTACAGTAGGTCATTTTCACCAGATTTCCGGTGGTGGGGAATTCTTTTACTTCCAGCCCTTCGTGGATGTGCTGCATCACACGGCGCCAGATGATTGGCGGCGGATAGCTATTGTAACGGATCTGGATATTGGAGTCGTCGGAATAACCGAACCATACACCGCCCACATAGTAAGGGGTCATACCCATGAACCACTGGTCCACATCGTTGGAGGTGGTACCGGTTTTACCCGCAACCGGCATCGAGCCGAATTTGGCGGTGGAACCGGTTCCCTGCTCACCGTAGATAACACGCTGCAGCAGTTTGTTCATCACTTCGGCAGACTCTTCGGAGATCACGCGCTGGGGCAGCGGATTCTGCTCAAGCACAACGTTTCCGTCCGCATCGTAGACCACCGAATAGCTGTACGGCTCGTAATACAAACCGCCGTTGGCAAAGATCTGATAGGCTGCGGTCATTTCCATTACGGTAACACCGTTGGTCAAAGCGCCCAATGCCAAAGGCGCACGGCTGACGTCGTTGTTGTAGCCGGTACCGACCAAAGTGGTGAAATGCAGCTGGTTGACCATAAAGTCGTAGGACACCGCCGGGGTCAAAAGTTCCAGAACACGGACCGCAACGGTATTGGTAGAACGGCGGATCGCGTAGTCCACCGTAACATCGCCCATATAATCACGGTAGTGGTTGAGGGGCCAGTCGGACTTGAACTCGGTTCCCTCTTCCGCCTTTTCGACGGGATTATCGTCAAATACCTTGGACCAGGTGATCATATCAAAGTCCATCGCCGGACCGTAGACGGCCAGCGGTTTGATGGAAGATCCGGGCTGGCGGACACCGTCAGCTGCCAGATTCAGGATTCGGTCGCCTTCTTTGGCGCCTCGTCCGCCTGCAATGCCTACCAGTTTGCCGTTGGGCTCCATGATGACCATTGCCGCATCGGGCTGATTTTCCACATAATATTTGTTCTTGAGATCATAGCCGTTGACCGACGGGAAAATGGTGTTTTCCGGATCCAGATCCTCAAAGGCAACATCCAGATAATCCTGAATGCTCTTGTCCATGGTAGTGTAGATGCGGTAGCCGCCTTTCAGCACCTTGTCTTCGGCCATTTCATAGGTATAGTTGTATTTCGCCATCAGATCGGAGATGACCTCTTCGATGACATAGTCCTCAAAATAACTGAGTGTTGCCACCTGACGGGTCTGTTCCGAGTTATCGTAGGTCACGACCTGGATCCTCTCCCGCATGGCCTGTTTGTACTCAGATTCACTGATGTAGCCCTCGGACAGCATCATGCCCAGGATCCATTCCCGGCGCTCGGTGTTGTTGTCCATATGGTTAAACAGCTCTCGCTTCGAAGGGTTCTGGGTGATGGCGATCAAGCCTGCACATTCCGCAAGGCTCAGCTCGCTGACATCCTTGCCGAAATACAGGTTCGCCGCCGCCTGAACGCCGTCGGTATTCCAGCCCATGTGGATGGAGTTAAGGTAAGCCTCCATGATCTGCTCTTTGGAGCTGGTCTTTTCCAGGCTGAGGGCACGGAAGATCTCTTTGATCTTTCGTTCAACACCGAACTCTTTTTCTCCGGTGATATTCTTGATCAGCTGCTGGGTGATGGTGGAGCCGCCGCGGGTCTCATCCGAGAAGAAATAGCCCACCGTCGCCTTGGCGGTACTAAGCCAGTCAACACCCTGATGCAGCTTGAATCGGCGGTCCTCCGCTGCGATGGCGGCATTGATCAGATCCTGGGGAATATCTTCGTAGTCCACCCAGATTCGGTTTTCTTCGCCGTGCAGACGGTTCAGCTCCACATACTCGCCGGTCTCTTCGTCCTGCACGTACATGATACTGGTGTAGTTCAGTTCCAGGCTGTTCAGGTCTACCTCAGACTCGTCGTCGAGAAAGCCTACCACATAAACCGTGACGGCGCAGACCAGAATACATCCGGTGATCACCATGACAAAGAAAAAGGTCGCAAGTGTCCGAAAGAAAATCGCGAACAGCTCTTTGATGGCTCTTCCGATCAGTTTGAAAGGATTGATCGGTGCATTGTTACGGGCTTCGCCCATGATGCAGTCCCTCCTTGCTGTGTTCGGCTTTTGCCGAAGAAAAGCGCTCCGTTTGCCGGAGGCTGAAAAATTGCTGATACGGTTTCCTGTCCTCAGGAAAACATATATTATGTATTATACCATAACTCTCAGGGAAAATGTTAATAAATTTATAAAAGAATCCGGCGGTGAAATCGTCAGATTATGAATATCTCTACGGTTTTCTTCCCATGCTAGGCAAAAAGAGAAAAGAGGAATGGGATGAAAAACTATCTGGGCATCACAGCGCTGTTTCTTTCTGCCGCCGCTGTTCTGGGCGGAAGCTTTGCCCTCCTGCTTGCTCAGCCGGCACCGGCTGCTTTGCCAAAGCAGGATCTTCCGGTATCGCAGCCGGCAGAGCAGTATCAATATCTTCTCAAAGACTGCGGCGGGCTTTTGGCAGTATATCGGTTTGGGCAAAGCGAACCGGAGATGATCTTGCAGGTGTTTACCCATTCCCTGCCCGAATATGACCGGACCGCGCTGCAGACAGGCATCGCAGTGGCAGACTATCGGGAGCTGATCGCCCGGATCGAGGATTTTTCCAGTTAATCATATAACCTCGGTTTTAACCGTTTTGTAACGAACCGTAACTGAATATCAGTTGTTTTTTGCTTTTTTCCCCGATATAATGAAATCAAGTTAAGAACGCAGTTCCGGTTCGGTCAGTCCTCTCTCTCCAACGATCTTTGATCGTTACTGACTGAAACGATCATTCGATAAAAAATCCTTCAAACAAAATGGTAATCCAGAAAAGCCCGAATCGCTGATTCGGGCTTTTTTCTGTCTTTTTTCATAAAGCCGCCCTTTTTTTCATAGTTTTTGAGCAGAGGTGATGGTATGACGGCTGCGATCACAGCGCTCAACGAAACCGTTTCCCGCATTTTATGGGGTCCGGCTACCCTGCTGCTGTTTCTGGCAGTTGGGATCCTTTATACCGTCCGCTGCGGATTTCTTCAGTTTTTCCATCCCCGGTTGATCCTGAAAAAAACAGTCGGCTCGTTGCTGGACCGCCGCCGAAAAGACGGTGTTTCCCCCTTCGCAGCCATGTCCGCGGCTTTGGCCGGGACCATGGGGGTCGGCAACATCACCGGGATCGCCGCGGCTATCACGTTAGGCGGTGCGGGATCGGTTTTCTGGATGTGGGTCAGTGCGCTGATCGGAATGATGACCAAGTATGGCGAAGTTTTGCTTGCTGTTCGCTACCGACAAAAAGGTCCGGAGGGTTTTTTCGGCGGTCCGATGTATTATATCCGCCAAGGAACCGGATCAAAAGGTCTGGCGGTGCTGTTTTGCATATTCTGCATCAGCGCAAGCTTTGGGGTAGGAAATATGACCCAGACCAACGCCATCGCTCAGTCGGCAAAGCAGCTGTGGAATGTTCCGACCTGGCTTTCCGGTCTGGCGGCGGCCTTGCTGATCGGGCTCGTAACGGTCGGCGGCATCCGGCGGATCAGTCAGGTGACCCAATGGATCATTCCGGTTTTGTCACTGCTGTATCTTCTTTTTTCCGCCGTGGTTTTGTTTCTCTGCCGGGAACGGATCCCTTCGGCTTTTGCGCAGATCCTGCACGATGCCTTTTCGCCCCGATGCATGACCGGTGCCGGCGTTGGGATGGGGCTTTCCCGTGCGGTCCGCTACGGATTTTCCCGGGGCATCTTCTCCAATGAAGCGGGGCTTGGCTCGGCGCCCATTGCCCACGCCGCGGCGGAGACGGAACATCCCGCCGAGCAGGGGCTGTGGGGCATTTTCGAAGTATTTGCCGATACGATCGTCGTCTGCACCGTTACCGCTCTTGTGATCCTGACCAGCGGCGTTGGCGAAAAGGGCTACTTTGGCGCGGATATGACCGGTGCTGCCTTTTCCCTCATTCTGGGACAGTTCGGCGGTGATCTGGTCCGGTTTTCCCTGCTGTTTTATGCCGTTGCAGCCGCTTTGGGATGGGCTTTTTACGGAGAGCAGGCGGTACGTTATCTTTTTCCGCAGCACAAAGCTGCCGTATCCCTTTACCGCTTTTTCTTTCTGTTCTGCTGTGTTTTGGGCGCTGTGACCGAGCTGGAACTGGTCTGGGCCATCGCCGATACGCTGAACGGACTAATGGCCCTGCCGAATCTTGCGGCAATGGTCCTGTTATGCCCCGAAGCGGCCCGTCTCACGAAGGAGTATCTTACGCTTTATAAAAACACAAAAAAGCGGTCACCGTAGGAGAGATTACGGTGACCGTTATTTTTTATTGTTTGCTCATTTTGATGGTCTTGTCCATACAGGCGACCAGCGCATCGATCACCGCGCCTCGGAATCCCCTTTCTTCCAGCACCTGAACCGCCTCGATGGTGGAGCCGGAAGGAGAGCAGACCTGATCTTTCAGCTCGCCGGGATGAAGCCCTGTTTCCAGAACC
>JAFQTW010000093.1 GCA_017408855.1 Oscillospiraceae bacterium
AAATAGGAAATTTCTGTTTTTCCTATTTACAAAAGATTCCTTATATAGTATTATGACGTCGTAGGATGATTCTCAAGGTTATATTGATCATCCACCGCTGTTTCCAGCGAAACCTACCGGTTAATCATAAGGAGGAAAAGAAAATGGCTTGCTGCTGCCCCAAATCGATTATCGAAGACATCCTGAAAGCTCGCGACGGCGTTGTTGAAAACGTATACTTCGTTGCTTGCGGCGGTTCCTATGCGGGACTGTACCCTGCAAAATTCTTCCTGCAGAGCGAAGCAAAAAAACTGCGCGTTGACCATTACACCGCCAACGAGTTCTGCCACGCTACCCCCAAATCTCTGAACAAGAATTCTATCGTTATCACCCAGTCTCATTCCGGCACTACCCCTGAGACGGTTCGCGCTGCGAAGATCGCACAGGAGGTTGGCGCTGCCTCCATCACCATCACCTTTGATGATCAGAGCCCTCTGGCGAAAAACGGCGACTATGTTATGAAATACGAGGCAGGCGCTCCCACCTCTATGGGCGGCACCGCTTTTGCTCTGAAACTGGCTACCGAGATCCTGAATCAGGTAGAGGGCTACGAGTTCTATGAGTCCATGAAAACCGGTTTTGAGAGAATCGACGGCATCGTGAAAAACGCAAAAGAGTTCCTGACCCCCAGAGCAAAGAAATTTGCTGAGGAGTACAAAGATGAGAAACTCATCTACATGATGGGCTCCGGTGCGAACTACCACACCGCTTACTCTTTCGCGATCTGCCTGCTGATGGAGATGCAGTGGATCAACTCTTCCGCGATCCATTCCGGTGAGTACTTCCACGGTCCCTTCGAGATCACCGACCGCAACACTCCCTTCATCATCCTGATGAGCGAAGGCCGTACCCGTCCTCTGGATCAGAGAGCACTGGACTTCCTGAAACAGTATGCTGAGAAACTGATCATTCTGGATGCAAAAGAGCTGGGTCTCGAGACCATCGACGACTGCGTATCCGAGTTCTTTAATCCTCTGCTGATGGGCGCTGCCCTGGGCAACTACTCCTACGAGCTGTCCATCGCAAGAAAACATCCTCTGTCCACCAGAAGATATATGTGGAAACTGCAGTACTAGTTCCCGGTTAATCCATACAAGTATTCGAAAAAAGTCCGGCGCCGTTGTGCCGGACTTTTTTCCTCTGAAAGGAGAGTACTATGAGAAGAATAGACCGACAGGTCACCGAGCCTGAACAGATCCGTCAGATCCTGGATCAATGTAAAGTTTGCCGTATTGCTATGCAGGACGAAGAGGGATTGTACATTGTACCGCTGAATTTCGCCTATCAATGGGATGGGGAGCTGACGCTCTATTTTCATTCGGCAAAAGAAGGCCGAAAACTGGATGCCTTCCGCAAGAATCCTTCGGTTGCCTTTGAAATGGACTGTTCTCACCAACTGATCGAGGCGGAAAAGCCCTGTTCCTTCAGTTTTCTTTATGCATCGATCGTCGGAACCGGCAAAGCCGAGATGGTGGAAAACGTCGCGGAAAAGATCGAAGCTCTGGAAAAGCTGATGCTGCATCAGAGCGGAAAAGCCTTTTCTTTCGATGAAAAAATGGCAAATACGGTCGCCGTTTTCAAGATTCGTGTTTCTTCTTTCAGTGGAAAAGCGCATTTATAAGAAAAAAGCCGCCTCGCAGGCGGCTTTCCTTTTGTGGAAAACTTTCTTCATCGTATAGGTCTTTTTTAATACGAAAACCTGACAGGACGTCATAGGTTGACTTTGCAGCTTTTTCGTGTTAAAGTGAATTTGTCAGTTTTTTTGCATCGATGGGAATTTTCCCTTGGTGCGGACACATCTGCAGAATGGACGGATCCGCCCTGATCTGCAAATTACCCAGCAAAGGAGACTTTATCATGGCAAAAATCAAAGTTGGCGACAAACTGGAAAACTTCGTATTTGACACCCCTTACAAAAGAGGGATGGATCTTGCTTCCATCGTTGACGGAAAACGCACCGGTCTGCTGTTCTCCCGTTACTATGGCTGCTCGCTGTGCCGCTACGAGATGATCCTGCTGAAAGAGGGCTATGACAAGATCAAAGCCACCGGCGGACAGGTCGTTTTTGTGCTGCAGTCCGATCCCGATCTGCTGGCACGCAACGTGACCGAAAAAGAGTATCCTTTCTGGATCGTAGCGGATCCTGAGCAGAAGATCTACAAAGCACTGGAGATCGAGGGCGCTGAAGATCTGAAAAACGCCATCGACGAAAAAGCACTGAAGAAGATCCAGGGTGCGAAAAAGCTGGGTCTGGCCCACGGCGAGTACGAGGGCAACGAGCAGCAGCTGCCTGCCGCTTTTGTCATCGAGCCGGATCTGACCGTATCCTATGTACATTATGCAAAAACGCTGGGCGACACTCCCGAAGTGGAAGAGTTTGCTGAGCTGCTGAAAAAAGAAGGCTGCTGCTGCGGCTGCACCTGTCACTAGTGGGGAAGCCCCCACGGGCATTTCGCAAGGAAACCGCGTAAATCGTCTTTGGTGATATGCCCGATGCGCTGCCCTGTTTTAAAAGGATATCCTACCTGGTGGGGAGCCCTCACGGGCGTGTCGCGGGCAGGTACTTCAAAAGGAGAATCATATGGCGAAACTGGAAAGAACGATCAACGGCAATTTCGATCAGCTGCTCAGCCGCATCGAAAACGGCATTGTAGAAGGCAGTGTCTCTGCCTCGTTGGAAGAGTCCAGCAATTTTCGGTCGGGAACTGCCCGCTGT
>JAFQTW010000007.1 GCA_017408855.1 Oscillospiraceae bacterium
ACCCGAGGGACCCGTTTACGGGTAGCAAGTAATCCGTGCATGGCTGGCAGGCCCACAAAAAGCGCACTTGTGCGCAGCCAGTAATATTAGGGCTTTGCCCGAAACTGAAATACCCCCCGCTAGGCGGGGGGATATTTATTTTACTGTTTTTCGAAAAAGGAGAGAGAAGATGGCCTGTTTCTGCACCATCGCCAGCGGAAGCTCGGGAAACTGCACCTATATCGGAAGCGGCGTCGGCGGCATTTTAGTGGACGTGGGGGTCAGCTGCAAAGGGATCCTGACCGGTCTGCGCAGCCGTGACATCGACCCGGAGAGCGTGCGGGGGATATTCATCACCCACGAGCATATCGACCACATCAAGGGTCTGCGGGTGCTGCTGAAAAAGCTGGAAGTTCCGGTCTATGCCACCGAAGAAGTGCTGTCTTTTCTGGCGGACCACGATCATCTGCCCGCCGGCGCGAGAGCCATCCCCATGCCGGTGGAAGGGCTGGCGCTGGGCGAGCTGTACATAGGCGCTTTCGAGACCAGCCACGATGCGGCCCACAGTGTGGGCTATGTGGCAGTTGCCGGAAACGGCAAAAAGATGGCGGTCTGCACCGATCTGGGTGTGGTGACCCCCATGGTCAAACAGGCGGTGACCGGGTGCGATCTGGTGCTTCTGGAATCCAACTACGACCGCAATATGCTGATGGCAGGACCTTATCCGTACCCTCTCAAGCGGCGCATCGACGGGGTGCAGGGGCATCTTTCCAACGAGGACTGCGCGCAGTTTCTGCCGCAGCTGGTGAAAGCCGGCGCCCGTGAGATCGTGCTGGGGCATCTGAGCCGGGAAAACAATCTGCCCCATCTGGCGCTGGAAACATCGGTGCAGGGGTTGAACGAAGCGGGATTATTGCGGGGCGGCGACTACAACATCGCCGTAGCGCCCCGATACGAGCCGGGCGAACTGATCCGGTTGTAGAAAGGATGTAACAAAATGCAGTCGGTTACGGTTATCTGTGTTGGAAAGCTGAAAGAAGCCTACTGGCGGGACGCGGCGGTGGAATACTGCAAGCGTCTGGGCGCCTTTTGCAAGATCGCGGTGACCGAGATCGACGAAGAACGGCTGCCGCAGAATCCTTCGCAGGCGCAGATCGATGCGGGAATGGAAGCGGAGGGCAAGCGTATTCTGGCGAAGATCCCTCAGGGCAGTTATGTGATCGCCATGTGCATCGAAGGCAGGCAGCAGTCGTCGGAAGAGCTGGCGCAGATGCTGCAGGATGCGGCCAACATGGGCAAAAGCTCGGTGGTCTTTATCATCGGCGGATCTTTTGGATTGTCCCCTGCGGTGAAAGCGGCGGCGGACCGAAAGCTTTCCATGTCGAAAATGACCTTTCCCCATCAGCTGGCACGGATCATGCTGCTGGAACAGACCTATCGGGGCTATCAGATCCTCAGCGGGGGAAAATATCACAAGTAGGAGGAAACTATGGCTCGGATCCTTCGTTTTATCAAAGTGATGCTCCCTTTTATGCTGATCGCTTTCGTTTTGGCGGTCCCGGTGCGGCGGTATCGGGTGAAAAAGCTGCGGCAAAAGGGGATCGAAAGTCCGCTGCTGCGGGAAGCGGCGATCCTTTGCTTTGTGGCTTTTCTGGCAGGCTTGGCGGCGGCGACGGTGGTCCCGCGGCTGGAACTGTACGAGGGAAGCTTTCGTCTGGCATTGGGTCAGATGGGCGGGCTGAACCTGATCCCTTTTAAGGTCATCCCCGAAACGGTCTGGCAGGTAACGGTCAACCACAACAGCGACTACTTTTGGATCAACTTTGTGGGGAATATCGTGATGTTTCTGCCCATCGGTTTTGGTCTTGCGCTGTTATGGAATGGCTGGACGGCGAAGAAGATGGCAGTCACCGGCTTGTGTGTGACGTTGTTCATCGAGCTGAATCAGCTTTGGCAAAAGCGCGGCTGCGATGTGGACGATCTTTGGCTGAATCTGCTGGGTGTCATGCTGGGCTATCTGGCGTTTCGTGTCATCGAGAGGCGGATGCCCCATCTGTGCGGAAAATTCCGTGTGAAAAGCATAGAAAAATAAGAAAAAGCACCGAAAAATCGGTGCTTTTTTGTGTTTTAGTGTATGGGGGTATGGGATACTCCCTATGGCCTTTTACGCCATCGAGATGAGCGGGAACAGGAGGCGGTCGTCTGCCATCGGGTTGGTCTTACCCTGCAGAACGAAAAGATGCTCGCTGTCGGGGGTAACAGCCGTGTCCTTTATCGGTGTAAAGCCCAGACGGACCGGCTTTTCCGCGCCCTTTGCGGCGGCGGAGAGGATCTCATCAAAGGAATAGGGGGCGGGACCGAGAACATCGTACAAAGTCAGGTCATCGCCGTCCTCTTCCAGCAGAAGGACGGTCTCGCCGTCGGGCAGCAGAAAGGCACCGTTGCAAAGAGGTCCGGTGAGATAAAACCAGAACAGATCGGTGTCTTTTTTCATCTCAAAGCGGGAATAGGGGTTGCCTTTGGAAAAGGCGGTGCCCAAAAGCGCTTTGTCCGATGGGTCATGGGGGTCAAGGGGACGAAGGGGAAGAGGCGCAGAGTCTGCTTTTGCGGCAGCAGAGAAGGCGTATTGCTGCGCCGGAACAAAGCCGAAGCGGGGATAAAAATCCAGCACCGAACCGTTGGCAAAGAGATAGATGCCGTCGCAGCGGTCCTGCCAGCGGGAGAGCACCTCACGCATCAAAGCGGCGGAAAGTCCCTGTCCGCGGTGGTCGGGATGGGTCATGACGGTGCCCAGCTGAACAAGATGCAGAGATTTTTGGTCCAGCCGAAAGTCGACGGTGTTGACCGAGACGTTGGCGACGACCTTGCCGTCCAGCAAAAGGGCGTGGGGGATGTAATTGTCGCCCCAGCCGCCGAAATCATACCAGGGGGCAAAGTCCAGACCGAAGGTCTGGCGGGCCAGTTCGAAAAAGCTTTCCCGGACCGCATCGTCCTGCCGGACCCGGTCGGTGAAAGAATAGGTTTTTCCGTTGACGGTCATCTGCATAAAAGGAACTCCTTTCGGTGTGTGATGTGAGGTACATCGGGGGCATGGGATGCCCCTAATAATCAAAAGAATGTGGAATCCCTCCGTCTCGACTTTGTCGAGCCACCTCCCTTTGACA
>JAFQTW010000094.1 GCA_017408855.1 Oscillospiraceae bacterium
ATGTCGGACAAAAGCACCAGCTTGTCGGCGCCGATGCTGGTAGCGACTAGGGCGGCGAGGGTGTCGTGGTCGCCGATGGAGATCTCGTCGGTGGCAACAGTGTCGTTTTCGTTGATGATGGGAAGTACGCCCAGCTGAAGCAGTCGTCCAAGGGTGTTGCTGAAGTTCTGGTGGCGGATGTCGTTTTTCATATCCTCGCCGGTGATTAAAAGCTGTGCTACGGTGTGATGGTACTCCCCGAACAGCTTGTCGTAGGTGTACATCAGCTCGCACTGACCGACGGCGGCTGCCGCCTGCTTGCCGGGGATATCTTCGGGGCGGCTGGAAAGGCCCAGCTTGCCAACGCCCATACCGATGGCGCCGGAAGAAACGAGGATCACCTCGTGACCGGCGTTTTTCATATCACTTAACACGCGGCACAGTTCCTGCACCCGGCGGATGTTCATATGGCCGGTGGGGTGCGCCAATGTGCTGGTTCCGATTTTTATGACGATTCGCATGATAGTCCTCCGAAAAAAGAATATACTTATTATATAAATATCCGCATAAAATGCAAGAGAAAAGGGAAAAGTTCCATCCTGCAAAGACATTTTTTCCAAGTTGATTTTTTGCGGCGGAAAAAGCGGATCGCCAGAGGAAAACAGTCGGAAAGGAAACTGTCCGCGAAAGAAGGACGGACAGTGCTGTCCGATCTCAAAAAGTCTGTAAAAAGGGAAGGAAATAGGTTCTGTACCATATATTGACATTTGTATCAAAAAAACGAGCTTATCCAGCATGAAACGTCTGCAAACGTATTTGGAGGATTAGTGAAAAAACACAGAAAAAGTCGTAAGAAATAGACAATGGAAAGGAGAAAAAGTGTCATTATCTTACGAATGTACAAAAAACGTTCATATTTTGGTTGTGTTTTTATTGATTTTTTATTATAATAGGGTTAATTCAATGCGCTGGTCCATGTTTTGGGGTGTGCGTATGATAAAAAGGAGGAACCTGTATGGAACTTTTGAAGTTAATTGGTGTTCTGTTTGTAGTTGTAGGATTTATCCTCAAATGGGACACGATCGCAACGGTTGTTGCAGCCGGTATTATCACCGGTCTGGTGGCCGTAATGAACGGACAGATGACTTTTATCGGCATCTTTGAGACTCTGGGCTCTTCGTTCATCTCTCAGAGAACTGCTTCTCTGTTCGGCGTATCCGTTGGTATCATTGGTATTTGTGAGCGCTACGGTCTGAAAGACAAAGCTGCTGACGCGATCAAAAAGCTCGGTAAGATGACCCTGGGCACCCTGCTGTCCACCTGGCTGCTCATCCGTACCGCTTCTGCCGCTTTCTCTCTGCGTCTCGGCGGTCACGTTCAGTTCATCCGTCCCATCATCCTGCCTATGGCTGAGGGTGCTGCTGCTGTTAAATACGGCGAGGTCGATGAGAAAGACGCTGACGACATCAAAGGTCTGGCAGCTGCTACCGAGAACTTCGGTAACTTATTCGGTCAGAACTGCTTCCTGGGCGCATCCGGTACCCTGCTGATCGCTTCTACCCTGACCGCTCAGGGCAACCCTGCTGATGCCCTGCAGATCGCTACTGCTTCTTGGCCGATTTGTATCTGCATCGTAATCGTCGGTGCGGTTCGTCACTTCCTGGTTGACGTTAAGCTGAACAAAAAATACGGCAAAAAAGCATAATCACGCAGAAATAGAGGAGGCGTAAATTTATGATCCCGATGTTGATCCCCAGTGAAATCACTGCGATCTATAACCCCATTCTGGCAGAGATCATCTTCTCTGTCTGCGGTTTGGCTTTTATCGCCAACGGCATTAAAGCACTGAAAGACACCACCACCAAAAAACATGTTACCACCGGTATCTTCTGGACTGCCATGGGCGTAATGTTTATCGTTGGTAAATATGTTCCTTCCTGGATCGTTGGTCTTCTGATCGTTGCCTGCGCAGTTCTGACTGCAATCGGCGGCGTTGTTCAGACCAAAAACGACATCCCCACCAAAGAAGAGACCCGTGCGAACGCTGATAAAGTTGGCTTCAAGATCTTTATCCCCGTTCTGTGCCTGGCTCTGGTTTCCGTTACCGTAGGCGCTCTGGGCCTGACCACCGGTAACAACGCGATCGGCGTTTCCGCCGTATTCGGCGCAATCGCAGTTCTGGCTCTGACCAAAGCTCCCGCTAAGATGCTGATCACCGAAGGTAACCGTCTGCTGGATAACATGGGCTCCGTAGTATTCCTGCCCCAGCTGCTGGCTGCTCTGGGCGTTCTGTTCACCGCTTGCGGCGTTGGCGAAGTTATCTCCGGCGGCGTAGCAGCAGTTGTTCCCGAAGGCAACAAACTGATCGCTACCGCTGTATACTGCATCGGTATGGCTCTGTTCACCGCTATCATGGGTAACGGCTTTGCAGCATTCTCCGTAATCTACGTTGGTATCGGTCTGCCATTCCTGGTAATGCAGGGCGCAGATCCCATCATCGTTGGTGCTATGGGTCTGACCGCCGGCTACTGCGGCACTCTGCTGACCCCCATGGCTGCAAACTTCAACATCATGCCCGCAGCTCTGCTGGAGACCAAGAGCTCCTACACTGTTATCAAAGCGCAGGCTCCCGTTGCTGTTGCTATGCTGCTCATCCACATCATCCTGATCTACGTGATGGCATTCTAATTTAACTAAGCTTTAGCGAATACCGCACGGCTGCAAAAAGCGGTCGTGCGGTTTATCGTCTAACAAGAAAGGAGATTTACGATGAAAATTCTGATCACAGGCTTTGACCCCTTTGGCGGCGAACCCGTCAACCCCGCTTTCGAGGCTGTTAAACTGATGAAAGACGAAATCGCCGGCGCACAGATCGTGAAACTGGAGATCCCCACCGTTTTCGGCGATTCCATCGAGAAAGTTCATGCTGCTATGGTAGCTGAGAAACCCGACGTTGTTATGTCCGTTGGTCAGGCAGGCGGCCGTTTCGGTGTTACCCCCGAGCGTGTAGCGATCAACCTGTCCGATGCCAGAATTCCTGACAACAAAGGCAATCAGCCTCTGGATGCTCCGATTTTTGAAGACGGTGAGACCGGCTATTTGACCACCCTGCCTGTAAAAGCAATGGTTGAGAAGATCAAAGAAAAAGGTCTGCCCGCGTCTGTTTCCTACACTGCCGGTTCTTACGTTTGCAACCATGTTATGTACGGCAACCTGTACTATGCTGCAAAAGAGTTCCCCAACATGAAAGCCGGTTTCGTTCACGTTCCTTTCATGACCCAGCAGGTCGTTAACAGACCCAATGTTCCTTCTATGGCTCTGAGCGATATCGCTCTGGCTCTGGAGGCTTGCGTTGAGGCCATCGTTGAAAACGAAAAAGATATTGCTGTTGCTGGAGGCGAAACTCACTAATGAGAGAACCGTCTGCACCTTTTAAAATGTTCGTCTACGGAACCTTGATGAAAGGCTTTCGCAACTATGACATTTCGATCAAGGGACATGAAGTTTCCATGGTCCCCGCCCGTACCCGCGGTAAGCTGTGGCATCTGTGCGACGGCGACTACCCGGCAATGAAAGAGGGCGGCGGTTGGGTCTACGGCGAGCTGGTCGAAGTAGATGATTTCAGCAAAATGATCGACATTGTTGATGATATCGAAGATTACTTTGGACCCGGCGACCCCAATAACGAATACGACCGCATCCTCGTACCGGTAGAGATCACCAATACCGGTGAGCTGGAGCTGGCATATGCGTACTTCTACCGTCCCGATAACATCGGCTCGGAGGAGAATCCTGCCATTGCACTGCCCGAGGGCAGCTGGAAGGCTTTTAAAGCTCAGGAATAATCAAAAACTCCCTGCCCAGGCAGGGAGTTTTCTTTTTGAAAGGAGTGTTCTGCATGAAAATTCTGGTCACCGGTTTTGACCCCTTTGGCGGTGAACCGGTCAACTCCGCGCTGGAGGCGGTCATGGGCATGGCGGATGAGATCGCCGGCGCTCAGATCATCAAGCTGGAGATCCCCACCGTGTTCGGTCTTTGCATCGAAAAGGTGCGGGAAGCGATCATCACCCATCAGCCCGATGTGGTCATGTGCGTTGGTCAGGCCGGCAGACGCTTTGGCGTGACCCCTGAGAAGGTCGCCATCAATCTGGACGATCTGCCTTATGGCGCCGACAACGCAGGCAACTGCCCGAAAGATCAGCCGGTAGCGGCGGACGGTCCGGCAGCGTATTTCTCTACCATTCCGGTAAAGGCCATGACCGAAGCCATCAAAGCCAAAGGCTTGCCCGCATCGGTCTCCTATACGGCAGGAACCGCCGTCTGCAATCATATGATGTACGGCGCGCTGCATCTGGCGGCAACAGAATTTCCGGAGCTTCGGGCGGGATTCGTTCATGTCCCCTTTGTGACGAAGCAGGTCGTTGCCCGTCCGGGCTTTCCTTCCATGAAGCTGGAGGACATCACCACCGCACTGGAGGCCTGTGTTGAGACCATCGTAAAAGGCGAAGAGGACGAAAAGATCGTAGGCGGACAGACACACTGAGCAAAGGAAAAGGCGGGAAATATCCCGCCTTTTTTTGTCCGGAAAACCAGAAAACAGGGGAGGAGAATCTTTACATCGAACAGGAAATGTGCTATTTTTTACAATAGTACCAAAGCTTGTCTTTGGATGGGAGGAACATAAGCATGCTTCACTGGATCAAACATACGCTGGGCAAAAAGAACCTGCTGCTGATGGGTGTGCAGGGCTTTTACTGGTGTGCCTGGTGCTGTTATTTCAGCTTTTTGGTGCTGTATCTGCAGAATCACGGATACAGTAATGTACAGTGTGCGCAGACACAGGTGTTCATCGCCATCGCCACATTGGTGGCACAGCCGTTTATCGGATATCTGACCGATACCTACATCACCTGTAAAAAATATCTGTTGGTCACCTGTGCGCTGGCGATCCCGGTGGCATTTTTGCTGCAGATGACCGTAGCCAATCCGATCTTGTGCTATGCGGCCATCATTTTGCAGGCGCTGTTTTTTTATCCCACCGCTTCGATCATCGACTCCTGGACCATGGCGCTGAAAGAAACGGATCCGCAGGTGCAGTATCCGGTGACCCGATCTGCCGGTTCGGTGCTCTATTCCGTCACCGCGCTGGTATTCGGCAATGTCATCGCCGCATTGAGCGACGGCATCATCGCACCCAGCTTTGTGATCTTTGCGGTGCTGATGTTTTTGTGCGTGCTGTTTCTGGAAGAGACCCCCTGCAGCAATAAGGGCAGCCGAAAAGACAGTTCCGCTCATGCGGAAGATCGTATTTCTGGTGTGGAAGCGGTGAAACTGCTGATGAAAAACCGGATCTATGTGTTCTTTATCCTCAGCTGCCTGTTTTACAACCTGGCCAACAAAGCCACCGCTTGCTTTATCAGCAACTATGTGGCGGACATCGGCGGCGACAGCGGCGGCATTGGACTGCTGCTCTTCTTCTCGGCGCTGGTCGAATTTCCGGCTATGATGTTTATGGGGAAATTCATCAAACGGTACAGCCTGAACAATCTGCATCTGGTGGCGTTAAGCGGCGTTGTGATCAAGAATCTGTTCTTCTTCTTGGCATCGTCCATGCCGCTTTTGGTCATCGGTCAGATCGCGCAGGGACTTTCCTACGGCTGCTACGTTTACATCTATCTGGAGTTCTTGCATAAGCACACCCCGAAACAGCTGAGCGTTACCGCCATTACCCTTGGATCGGCACTGTCCGGTTCGCTGGGCGGCATCGTGGGCAACTATCTGGCAGGTGTGGTGCTGGATACCATGGGACTGAGCGCGTTGTCGATCATCTTTACGGTGGTGGCAGCTGCCGGTATTCTGGCGTTTTTGCCCATCGCGTTTTCCAAGAAAGAGGCGCCCGCCGCGGCATAAATAATCAAAAAAATAAAAGCCATCTCCTGGATGAGTTCGCCCGGGAGATGGCTTTTTCCGTTTAAAAGAACGTTTCGGTGTCGATGACGACAGACTGTTGTTCCACGCCGAAGGTATCAAAGTACAGGTCCTCCCGCGGGATCCATTCCGTTTCGAAGCGGCGAAGCATCCACTCGCCGTTGCGGGCGAGGATGCGGTCCAGCCGTGTTTGACGGGACGCGGTCAAAAACAGCCGCAGATCGATCTGATCCTGCCACAGCGGATGCTGACTGTAAACGCCCTCCAGGATCAAAAGGGGTGCAGCAGGTAAGGGACGGCTCTCGCCGATCTTGCCGCAGGAGCAGTCAAAAACCTCGTAGGAAAAGGCTTCGTCTTTTTTCAGATAAGGAACGACCTGCTGACAAAACCGCTCGTAATCCAGATTTCCGCCGGGCTCCGAGAAGCGCTCAGCGGTTCGCTGAAAAGGCTGCAGGAAAAAGTCGTCCATATGGACCACCGCTGCCGGGAAAATCTGTTCCAGAAAAGCGGCCAGATGACTTTTTCCGGTGCCGGAACCGCCGTCGATGGCAAGAACGGTGCGGGGCTGCTTTTTCATCTGCGCCTCGATCAGGCACAGAGCGGTCCAGTATTTACGGCAGTCATCGGTCAGCACCCGATAAGCCGGATGATAGGCCTCGCGGTAGCTTTCGCTGTGGCTGACAGCGGGATATCCGGCGGCTTCGTATTCGCTGCGATGCCCTTTCCACTCTTCTTGAGAAAAGGGCAGCTCACCGGCGGCGATCATCTCTTCCAGCAGGTCGAGTCCGGCGATCAGATCCTCTTTGCCGCCGGTTTTGGCAGCGGCAGAATGAATGAACAGGCGATTGACCGTCTCGAGGGAGCATTCCTCTTTTTTCAAAGCGCCCAGATGCAGACGGCAAAAGCCGCCGCCGATCTCTTCGAACAGCGCGCCATCCTCTCGGGGGCAGACCGAATATTCCTGCTGCAGACGGAGGAGCGTTTTTTGCGGGTCGGACACGAAATGTCCGCAGCCAAAAACGCTTTGATACAGCAGCTTTACCAGGTCGGTCAGCTGCATTTTGGGGTAGCGAGCCAGATGGTCCAGAAAAAGCTGTCGCATAAAAATCGTTCCTTTACTCGTCGATGTCGATGACCGAAACGGGGCAGTTGTCCCGGGCGGCCACTGTTTTGTCGATCATGGTGTCGGGGATGGGGGTGACATCCACCTGTGCTTTGCCGTCTTTCGCCATGGAAAACACATCGGGGCAGACGGTGGCGCAAAGAGTACAGCCGATACAGCCGGCGCGGTCGATCAAAGCTTTCATAACAGGTCTCCTTTCTTTTTTCTTATTGTGTGGAGATCCTGCAGAAACATACCCTTTTTCTTTTTCAGTGTAGCACAAGGGAGAAAAAATGGCAATCAAAGAAAAGTTGACGGAATTCTTGCAAATCCGGCGAAAATCGGTTATATTAGGGGAAGAAACAGCAAAGGGGAGAACGTAATGAAGAAAATCCTGCTTTTGACTACCGGCGGAACCATTGCCTCCGCACCCGGCGAGGACGGCTTGGAGCCGACTTTGCAAAGCGGCGGTCTGGCTGAAATGATCCGGGGGATCACCGCCAATTATGAAGTGGATTTTAAAGATATTCTTAATCTGGATTCCTCCAACATCCAGCCGGAGGAGTGGCAGTTTATCGCCGAACAGGTCAGTCAGATGCACAGCGGGTACGACGGGATCGTCATCACCCACGGAACCGATACCATGGCGTATACCGCATCGGTCCTGTCCTTTATGCTGCGCAACATTCCCATTCCGGTGGTGCTGACCGGATCGCAGCTGCCGATTTTGCATCCGCTGACCGACGGTGTGGAGAATCTGCGCTGCGCCTTTGCCATGGCAGCTTCCGGCGCGCCGGGTGTGTTCGTTGCCTTTAACCGCAAGGTGACCCTGGGTACCCGCGCGGTAAAAGTCCGCACCACCGGCTTTGATGCCTTCGAAAGTGTCAACGGTCCCTACGCCGCAATGGTGGACTCCGCCGGTTTGAGCCTGAATAAAGAGGTGATCCCGCCTTTGACCGGTCCCTTCCGCCCCGACCTGCGGCTGTGCAGCGACGTGGTCCTGGTCAAACTGACGCCGGGACTCAACCCTGAGATCTTTGACATGCTGCTGCATATGAATTACAAAGGCATCGTGGTCGAAGCCTTTGGTGCCGGCGGACTGCATTTTATTCGCCGCGATTTGGTCAGCCAGCTGCAAAAGCTGGTGGAAAGCGGCATTGCCGTGGTGGTTTGCAGCCAGTGTCTGTACGAGCGCAGCGACTTTTCCATCTACCAGACCGGACGGTTGGCGCTGGAGAAGGGCGTGATCCAGGGCTTTGACATGACCAGCGAAGCGGCAGTCACCAAGCTGATGTGGGCACTGGGCAGAACGCAGGATCTGAATGAAGTTCGGGCGATCTTCTCCGAGAATTTTGCGGGCGAGATCACGGTTCCCAGATAAAACGGAAAAAGAAAAGGACTGGCACTGCCAGTCCTTTTTTGTTGTGGATCTACGCTTTTGCAGGTGCATCCTTATGCAGAGTCTGCCATTTGCCGGAACGGTAACGCAGGTACAGCAGAAGCAGACGAGCCATCAGCTCGGCGACCATGATCCAGTAGGTGGACAGCAGGGTCAGATGGAAAACACGGATGGCCAGGACCGAGAACAGGGTACGGATACCCCAGTTGGTGGATGCGGTAATGTAGAAAATGGATTTGGTATCGCCGGCACCGCGCAGCGCACCGCCCAGTACCCAGGCAGCCAGCTGAGGCGGCTGGATGAGGGCCATGACCCGCAGACAGGTGGAGGCGATGGCGATTACCTCCAGATCGGGGGTAAACACGCCGATGATGGGTTCCGCAAAGACATACAGACCCACGCCGGTGAAGCACATAATGATAACGCCCAGCGTCATGGTAACACGGACGAATTTTTTAGCCAGCTGCGGCTTCCCGGCACCCAGCGACTGTCCGACCAGCGTGGTGATCGCCATCTGGAAGGCGAAGGCGGGCATGTAGGAAAGAGACTCGGCGGACAAAGTCAGGCTGTTGGCAGCAATGTTGGCGGTTCCCAGCATAGCGACCGAGCTGTTTACGAAGATACCGGAAGAGGACATGCAGATACGCTCCAGCATGGCGGGAAAGCTGATCTTAAAGATCTGACCGATCAGTTCTTTATCCGGCTTGAGAGAATCCCGTCCTTTGAGTTCGATGCGGAAAGGATTGCTCTTTTTAAAGGCAACACGGAAGGCCATAAATCCGGCAAAAGCCATACCGATGGCGGTAGCGGCTGCCGCACCGGCAACGCCCCATCCGGCACCGGGCATGGTAAAGGTCAGACCCAAAAAGGTGATCTGGCGGGTGGGGTAGATCAGCAGAAAGTTGCCTACAACGTTGATCACGTTCATGGCAAGGTTGTTGAGCATGGGGGCTTTGGTGTCGCCATAGCCGCGGAAAGCGGAGTTGAGCACCATTGCCGACAGCATGAACGGACGGCCCAGACAAACGATCAGGTTGTACTGTGCGGCCGTGTCCAAAAGGTCAGGACCGGCACCCATCCACTGGGGGATCAGGCGGTGAAGGGAAAGAACGATGGCTGCGATGGGCAGACCGACATAGAGGATAGCCAGGAAAGCGTGACGCATCAGCTTTTTGACCATTTCGGTGTTGCCGGCGCCGGTATGACGAGCAACCAGTGCGGTGATACCAACACCGAGGGACATGAATACGCCGTTCAAAAGGAAAATAGGGGGGTTACTGATGGAAATCGAAGCGGTTGCAACTTTTCCCAGAGAGCCGACCATGGCGGTGTCGGCAAAACTGACGAGGGTAGAGAAAATCTGCTCGACCAAAACCGGCCATGCCAGCAGGATGATGGTCATAATCGTGCTACGCGATTCGTCAGTCACATTCAGGGGCTTTTTCGATGCCATGCGGATGCCTCCTTGTAATATAAAGTCTTATATCATTATATCACATTTTTGAAAAAAGAAAAGAGGAAACCTGAAAAAGCTGTGAGCGGCGAAAAATGGCTTTGTTATGCGAAAAAAGAGATGCCGGACCTTGTTTGCGGTCCGGCATCGGCGATTATTTTTATGCAAATCTTCGTTATGCGATATACAAAAGCACCAGAAGATAATGAAAGAGACTTCCCGCCAGACAAAACAGGTGGAACAGTTCGTGGTGTCCAAAGGTTTTGGAAAAATTGGGCTTTTGCAGTCCGTAGATCAATCCGCCTGCCGTGTAAGATAGTCCGCCTGCAACCAAAAGGACCAGCGCACCGGTACTCATTCGGCCGAGGACCGACAGATCCGCTAAGATGGCCCAGCCCATCAGCAGGTAAAAGGAGGTTCCCAGCCAGCGGGGCGCCGAGAACCACAAAAGCTTCAGCAGGATGCCGGAGCAGGCGAGGATCCACATAAAGGCGGTGAAATACCAACAGTTGGGCGAAGGCATATACGCCAGCAGGATGGGGGTATAGGTCCCGGCGATCAGCACATAGATCATGGAGTGATCCAGCTTGCGCAGGTAATAGATGATCTTTTGAGAGCGGCAGCTGAAATGATAAACGGCGCTGGCGGAGTATAAAGCCACCAGAGAAAAGCCGAACACGGACAGGGAAAGAACGGTCCGGGCGGCGATGTCGCTGTCGAACAGGGCTTTGATCAGCAGGACGAAAGCGCCGATCCCAAAAAAGACAGCACCGAGAAAATGGGTGTAGCTGCTGATCGGCTCCCGGGCGTTGCGCCAGAAGTAAGACATATGATCCCTCCTAATGATATTATGTAGTATTAAAAACTATATTATAAAAGAAAGGATACTACATATCGCGGAAAAAATCAACCGGAATCTTGTTGGCATGTTGTCTTTTTTTCGCGGATGCGGTATACTGTACCGTAGAACGATGCCGCAACCGATGCTGCGGCGAGGAAAGGATTTGCCGTTTCATGGATGAGATGTTTCAGCTTTTAAAAGATCCGCTGTACTTGCGTGAGGTAGAACTGACCGACCTGCCCGATCTGGACCTGTATATGGATCAGATCATCACTCTTTTTTCGGAAAAAACCCAGGATCCGGATGGGGTGCTGACCAAGACCATGATTAACAATTACAGCAAAGAAGGACTGCTCAAGCCCATCAAGGGCAAAAAATACTCCAAAGAGCATGTTCTGCAGATGCTTTTGATCTCCCATCTCAAGCAGACGATCTCCATTCAGCAGATCAAGGGTGTGATGAACGGCATCAGTCAGGAGGCGGCGGCACAGGAAAAATCTTCGGAGCAGATGTTCCGCGAGGTGTACAGCGGCTATCTGACCAACCGCGAGAACGACCGCGAAGTGATGGAGCAGGTGCTGGAGGTACTGCTGGAAAAATCCCCGGCAGACGACCCCGAAAGCGCCGCAAAGCTTTTGATGCAGCTTTCGTGGCTTTCGTACATGGCGAAAAAGATGTGTGATGCTCTGGTGGAGAAGCGGTTTCCGCTGCCGGACAAAAAGAAAGAAAAATAATGTGAAAAAGCACGGAAAAAGCTCGATTTTTCCGTGCTTTTCCTTTTATTCTTCCCCAAAGTGTGCTATACTAATCAAAAGCGGACAGTTTTGTCCGGACAAACCACAGGAGGTAGCCTATGAAAGATCCGGTGATTTTAAAATCTTCTCTGTTTGGCGGATTTAAAAAAGCGGGCGTATTGTCCTACATTGATCAGCTGGACAGCGAGAGCCAAAAGCTGAAAGCCGAGTTGGATGAGAAGATCGCCCAGCTTGAGCAGCAGGTCGCCTCTTTGGAAAAACAGATCCCTACCGAAGCGGAAAAGCAGGAACAGCAGCAGCGGCTGGAGGATAGCCGTCAGAAAAACCAGGTCCTCTTGTCCCTGACCCAAAAGCTGGAGGAGGAGATCGGTCGCCAGAACACACTGCTGGAGCAGAAAGACGAAGAGATCCGTCAGGCAACCGAGCGCATCCGCAAGCTGCAGTTCACCGCGGACAGCCACGCTTTAAAGGCGCAGAAATACGACGATATCGCCATGAAGATCGGCTCTTTGATCATCGAGGCGAAGCAGCAGGCCGACGCCATCGTGGAAAAGGCCAGAGCCGAAGCCGATGCGATCACCAAAGAGAAAGAGGAAAAACTGGAGAAGATGAACGGCGAGTTCATCCAGTTTAAAGCCAATGTGGATGATCTTCGTCAGCAGCTGCAAAGCACCATGGCTTCGCTGGACGGCAGGCTGGAGGATATGGGGACCCGATCCGCAGCCGAAGCGGGCATCGGCAAAGAACAGCCCAAAGAAGAAAAACGTACTTTCGCGCCCTTTCATCTGGCGCAGAACTTTCGATAACAGGCAAGCAAATTCAGAAACTGGAAGGTGTTAACCATGGAAAACATCAGAATCAACGTCAATGAGCTGGAAGAATGGGCTCCCAAGCTGAAAGCCGGTCAGCGCGTGCTGCTTTCCGGAACCGTTCATACTTCCCGTGATGCGGCGCACAAACGCTACTTTGGTCTTTTGGACGAGGGAAAAGAGCTGCCCTTTGATATGAACGGCGCAGCGATCTACTATGCCGGTCCTACCGGAACGCCTCCCCACCTGGCCATCGGTTCCTGCGGTCCCACCACCGCCGGAAGAATGGATCCCTATGCGCCCCGTCTGCTGGATATGGGTCTGAAAGCCATGATCGGTAAAGGTCAGCGCAGTGATGAGGTTTGCGATGCCATCGTCCGCAACAAGGCCGTTTACTTCTGTGCAATGGGCGGCGCCGGCGCGCTGGCAGCCAAATGCATCAAAGAGTGCGAGGTCATCGCTTTTGAGGATCTGGGCTGCGAAAGTGTAAAACGTCTGCGCTTCGAGGATTTCCCGCTGATCGTTGCCATCGACTGCAACGGCGGAAACCTGTTCAAAGACAAATAAAGCCAAAAAGAAAAGGAGCATGCATTGCATGCTCCTTTTTTGATGGGCAAAGCTATTTGATGGAGTTCTCGTACGCCTCGATCATCTTTTTAAACGTGTGTCCCGTACGACTTTCGGGATTTGCTTTCCTTTTCAGCTTCTGCAGATATTTTTCACAGCTTTCGCCGGTGAAAATCTTGATTGCCAGATGCATAGTGCCGTCACCCTCCGGTGTAGCAAAGATTTTATCGATGAAGGTGTCTACAAATTCTTTGCTGATATCACCGTTGGCACAGTCACGCTCGGCATCACGAAGCACTTTGCGGATACGCTCCATATTATTGCGGAATTCCTCGCTGGACTCCTGCTGTTCCCGAAGCTCGGCAAGTTCCTGCTCTGCCGCCTTGATGTCGGCATTACACTGTGCTGTCATGGACTTGAAATCAGCGGGGGTAATGCTGTCAAGGGCTACCAATTCCAACAGTTTGCTTTTCTTTTTCAGAGTCAGTTCAATGGTTGCCTGTGCTGCTTCGATCTTCTTTTCAATGTTGCCGTCGCTGGTCATTACACGGTACATTCGCTCGTATTCTTCCAACATAGCGGCGGAAGCTTCTTTCGTATCACGGAAGACTTCAAAGAGCAGCGGAATCAGTTCTTTTTCATAGATCGGAATGGAGTCGCAGCTATCCTTGCCGTTGTTGATCTTACCGGAGCAAACCCACTTGGAGTTTTTGCTACCCTGCCGATCTACAGAGTCACGGCGGTAGTAGGGCGTGCCGCAATGGGTACAGAACAGCTTGCCGGTCAGAAGGTTTGCATGATTGCAGACACCCTGACGATTCTTCACATCCTCACTTCTTTTTCGGAGTACGGCGTTTGCCTGTTCCCAAAGTTCTTCGGATACGATAGCCGGTACGATCTCTCCGGTTTCGTCCTTAAACATGACCCATTCCTCCGGAGGGAGGAATTTTTGCTTTTTGGTGAACATATCCACCACCTTGACCTTGTTGCCCACATAGTAGCCTTTGTACTTGGGATTGGAGATCATATTGGACATGGTGGAATGGGCAATCTTCTTGCCATTGTGGTTGCGGTAGCCTTTCTCCCAAAACAGGATTTCAAGCTGCTTCATGGAGTATTCATCGGTAGCGTACAACTCAAACAGTTCACGCACCATCACAGCCTGTTCTTCATCAATCACCAAGCGGCCATCATTTTTGATATATCCAAAGATGCGGCTGTTACCCAACACTACATTTTGCTTAATGGCCTGCTGATGTCCGAATTTCACACGAGAGGACAGCTTACGGAGCTCATCCTGCGCAATGGAGGACATGATGGACAGACGAAGTTCTGAGTCCTCGTCAAAGGTGTTGATATTATCGTTCTGGAAAAAAACACCGACTCCCGCATTCAGAAGCTGTCTGGTATACTGGATAGAGTCCAGCGTATTACGGGCAAAACGGGAAATCTCCTTTGTGATGACAAGATCAAATTTACCAGCCTCGGCATCGTCTACCATGCGATTGAAATTCTCACGGCGCTTGGTGGAAATACCAGACAGGCCCTCGTCGATGTAGCCGGGAACGAATGTCCAGACGCTGTTCTTTCGGATAAATTCTTCGTAGTATCCGATCTGGTTGCCCAGAGAGTTCAGCTGTTCATCCGATTCCGAAGAAACACGGGCATAGTAGGTTACCCGAAGCGGAATATCGTAGATGCTTTTCATTCGCAGCATTTGTCTGATAGAATGTATATCCATAATCGTTCCTTTCTAAAAAGTTCGTTATATCATCATCTATGTATATGATGACATTTGTTTGTGAACTTTTCAAGAGTCTGCTGAAATTTGTCAAAAAAAGTTGGGGCGGCAACCGTATCCTACGATTGCCGCCCGATCTATCTTATCGCGTCTTTGCCGCCGTACGGCTTTTGATCATCAAGCGCATCTTGTTTCGCTGTTCTTCCGTGATCAGCCCTTTTGCAAAAAGCGTATCGTTATAATAAGTCAGCCAGAGCTGTTCAATGACAGCCTGCTTCTTCTGTTCGGTCATACCTGCTTTCATTTCCTTGGTTTCTGCCATAGAATTCCTCCGTTTCGTGTTTATTATTGCCTTAGATTTCCTGTTTCATTCGACCGTGATGCACATATTTTTGTGCTGTGTAAGCACGTATAACCTCGTCGGGGATGGCATCCACAGTACGGCGAAGCTCGTCCAGTTCGTTGAGTTTCTGGCCGATTTCGAGCTTCTTGCGCACACTTTCCTTGGATGCGGAAGACAGCTTCTTTTCCAGCTCCGCATTTTCCTCGGTCAGTTCCTTATAGGTCTTGTCGTACTTTTTCAGCTTCGTCCGCATGACCTCCACGCCGGGGATATACTTGTCCAGCAGCGCTTCCAGTTCTTCGACCTTTGCTTTCTTGTTGAAGGGATTGCTGTCGTTCAGAATCGCTATGATCTGATCCTTCATTCGGTTCAGGTGCACAGCCTCCTTGAACAGCCTCGGCGGGATGTGGGTGCGACCGGTCTCACTGACACTTTCGCCACGTTCCAGATCGGGATACTTTTTGACCATGTGTTTCCAGAACTCGTCCTGCCACCATGTCAGCTTTTTCTTGTTGCCCACGATCTCCTTGGCACTGAGCCGTTTGTCCTCGGTCAGTGGGACAAAGCAAAGGTGCATATGGGGAGTTTTCTCGTCCATATGCACCACGGCAGATATGATGGTGTCCTTCGACTGATATTTTTGAATGAAGTCCAACGCTTCGGTGAAATAGGCTTTGACTTCGGATTTCTTCTTGCCCTTGAAAAACTCAGGGCTGGCGGTTACAAGTGCTTCCACCACTCGCACACTGTCGGAACGGGTGCGGCAGCCTGCCTCTGCGATCTGCTTTTCGGACTCCGCACGATATTTCCGCTCCGGTGTCACCAGATGGAAATTGAGGTGGCTGCGCGTGGTATCAATATCGGGATTGCTTGCGTAATTCTCTTTGGTTCGCTCGTTATGGGATTCGATGTGACCGATCTCCGGTCCCTTATACTTGGCAAAGCGAAGAATGGCGTACTGTGCTTTCATTAGCGATCCCCCCGTTTCTGCCATACAATGTCGTAGCCAAGCACATCGGCCAGCTCCATAACTTCCTTGTATCGGATACTCTCCCGCTGCAGCTTAGCAGAAAGGTTGGAAACGCTGTCGCTCCAATCGTATTCATCTGCCAGTCTGTCCACCAGTTCCTGCATGGTGAAGCCGGCACGGATAATCTGTGCTTTGATCTCGTTTCTGATGTTCATTTTGTTCCTCCTGACTTTGGGTAATGAAAACAGCGAAGCCGATGTGCTCTTTAGCAAACCAACTTCGCTGCATGGTGAAATATTCGATTGACTGCAAATCTGTTCAGATTTGACAGTGTGATGTCCTGTCCGTAAATGGGCATATCGGACTTTGCGGAACCGTGTGACACTTCACAAAACCGTGCAGATGCACACTTTTTAGGAATGCCGGTGCTCGTTTCCGAGAAGCACGGTTCCGTGAAATCATTTCGTCTTGCGGATAAATTCTTTCCTGTTTTCATCTATCTTGAAAATACCCTCGCTTTTTCAGCTCCTGCAGATCGAAGATCACGTCTTCTGTGCGGAGCTTGGCAAGGCAGCTGAGGGTATA
>JAFQTW010000095.1 GCA_017408855.1 Oscillospiraceae bacterium
AGCAGCAGTCTGTTCCCATGACTCCCGCAGCTCCCGCAGCTCCTGCGGCTCCCGCAGCACCTGCTGGCTGGACCTGTTCCTGCGGTGCGACCGCAACCGGTACCTTCTGCCCCGAGTGCGGCGCGAAAAAACCTGCCGAAGACGGTTGGACCTGCACTTGCGGTCAGGTGAACAAAGGCAAATTCTGCTCCAACTGCGGAACTCCGAAACCTGCAGGCGTTCCCCAGTACAAATGCGACAAATGCGGATGGGAGCCCGAAAAAGGCGCCAAAGCCCCGAAATTCTGCCCCAACTGCGGCGACCCCTTCGATAACGGCGACATCCTGTAATCACAGACAGTCGGTTCCGCTTTCCGGTTTGGAAAGCGGAACCGGTTTCCAAACAAAAGGAGGCGGATGCATATGAAGCAAACGGCAGATCGTCCTGCCTTTGGTTTGGTACGGAAAAAGAAAAACAGCCTGTTTCTTCTTTTGGGATTTATCGTAATGGTTTTGTGTTTCTGCGGATGCGGAGGTGACACCATGAAAACACCGCCCGGAACCCTTGTGGGGATCCGTTATGACAGAGTCAACGGCTCAGTCGCAAACGACGAATTTCACATTTATTTAACGCCCGAAAGCTTTACGGCAGAGTACTGGCCGGAAAATACGGACGAGTGGGTCTGTGATACGTTCAACGGCGGTTGGACCATGACCGAAAGATCCGGAAAAGTATCCGAAGAGCAGTGGAAAGCGATCGAAGAAACCGTCCTCGCGGTCTATCCTAAGATCCTTCCGGCGAAGAAAAAAGAAGGTTTTTTCGCAAATCTGAAAAAGAAGTTTGTGGAAGAACCGATGATCCTCGACGGGGGAGACTGGTCCGGCTTTTGCCTCGAATGGCAGACTCCGGAGGGGATCGTTACCGAAAAATTGGGCACTCCCCAGGGAACGAACGGCTACCGATTCTATTTATTGATAATGGAACTTGCCGACCCTGCGGGAAGAGAGATCCCGCAGCTGGAAAAAGAAGAATAAAATGATCAATAAGGAGGTTTACTGATGGCATTTTTCAAGAAACTGTTTGAAAAAGAAAGCTGTGCATTCTGCGGAAAAGAAATCGGCATTTTCGGAAAGAAAAAGCTCGAAGACGGCGTAATGTGCGGCGAATGTCAGAAAAAACTGTCCCCCTGGTTCAGCGACAGAAGAAACTCCACCATCGCCGAGATCCAGGAACAGCTGGATTATCGCGAAGCCAATAAAGCGAAAGTGGCTGCGTTTCGGACCACCAGATCCTTTGGCAGCTACACTAAGATCCTTTTGGACGAGGACAACCAGAAGTTTATGGTCACCTCCGCAAGAGACCTGGAAGAAGCAAATCCTGACGTACTGAGCTTTTCGGATGTGACTGGCTGTACCGTCGATGTGGATGAATCGGTCGACGAAGAGAAAAAGACCAATGCCGAGGGAAAAGAAATCAGCTACATCCCGCCCCGATACACCTATTCCTATGACTTTGACGTAGTCATCCATGTACGCAACCCTTACTTCGATGAGATCCGCTTCCGGCTCAATTCCAGCTCGGTGGAGATCAAAACCGTTGGCAGACCCGGACTGAACGGACGTCCCGCCAATTTTGATCCCGAGATAAATCTGGAATACCGCGAATACGCACAGATGGGTGAGGAGATCAAAGAGGTGCTGCTCAACGCCCGTCAGCAGGTCCGCGAAGAAGCGGCGGCTGCGGCAGCGCCGAAAGCAGCGGTGACCTGTCCGTACTGCGGTGCCACCACGACACCCGATGCCAGCGGCTGCTGCGAATACTGCGGCGGTGCGGTAAACGGATAAGCAGCTCCCAAAAGGGAAGTCCCGGTCGGAACCCTTGGGAAAAATCACTCTGTCGGAAAAGCGGTGGGCTTTCCGCCCCCGCTTTTTCTTTTTCCATAAATGCGGAGATGATCGGACCTGACTTTTACAAAATCAAAAAAAGGGAGAGGTGTGCATGAACGAAAAATCCACCGGTGCTGCCGGTTTGCTCGCGATTTTGCTTCGTGCGGGCGTGTTGATCGCGGCAAAGCATTTTTCCCCTCCGATTTATACACTCCTGCTTTGGATCGTTTCGATCGTGATCTTGCTGATACTGGTCCTTGTCGGCGCTGTGTTTTATCTCGCCATGAAAAAACCGAAGCCGGATCCGGCAAAAGAAGAAAAAGAGAGCGGCCTTCGGACTCTTTCGCAGGGACGCAATCAGATCATGAACATCCGCCGAACTTTGAATCGGATCAAAAGTCCGGCGATCAAAAACAGCGGGATGCAAGTTTGTTCCGATGCGGAAAAGATCCTGAGCGTTTTCCGCCAAAAACCGGAACAAATCGCGAAAAACCGCTCGTTTTTCAATTTTTATCTGCCGACCCTGGCTTCGATCACCGAAAAGTATCAGCGGGTCGAACAGAGCGGCACCGCTTCTTCCGATCTGGAAAACAAGGTGCTGGAGCACCTGAACCATATACAGTCCGCCTTTGGACGGCAGTATGACAGCCTTTTCGCCGGCGATCTGCTGGATCTTTCGGTGGAGATCGAGGTCATGACCTATGCGTGCAAACGCGACGGTCTGCTGCCCGATGCGGATTTTGTGGCTGACGAAACTTCCCTGTCAGAGACAGACCTCTGATCAAGAATAAGCACCACGACGAAAGCGGGTGATGACAAAAATGGCTTATGAGGACGACTTTGGAACAATCGAAAACAAACAAAAATACGGCGAACAGAATGAGGATTTTGCCGCCCCTGCGCAATACGTCCTTCCGGAGGGCGCGGAAACGTACGAGGAGCGCTTTTTCCATCCGGACGAGTACAACCGAGATTATTACGCAGGTTTGAGAGAATCCGAAACCGCGGAACAGGAAGACGGCACGGACAGCGCGGAAGAGCTGTTGGGGAAAAGCGTTTCCGGAAGAAGCGTAAAAAATGCTGCCAGATCGGTCATCAAAAAAGCGGCACAGGCCGTCCAGATGGCTGGGATGATCACATTGGCAAGTGCTGTTGTTGCATCCGGCTCTCCGCAGCTGCTGCAAGGGTTTACGCAGCCCAAAGAAGAGCCTTTGACCGAGCATGTCCATGTGGAAGCCGGCGAATGGCAGGTCAGCTGCGCCGCCACCTGCTCGCAGACCGGGCAGAAGATCCTGCTTTGTTTGGAGTGCGGCGAAACACTGAAAGAAGAACCGATCCCGCTGCTGGACCATACGCCCGGCGAATGGCAGGTAACTTCTCCCGCCACCTGCATCCACGACGGTGCGGAAGAAAGACTCTGTGCTCTTTGCGCCGCTGTTTTGGATACACGGGTCATCGCCGCCGGACAGCATCTGGCCGGAGACTGGATCGTTGATACAGCGGCTACCTGCACCGTTCCGGGACATCGGCATACCCAATGTGTGGCCTGCGGCATGTTGCTCTCGGAAGAGGAGATCACCGCTGCTCATAACGAAGTAAAAGACCCGGCACAGCCTGCTTCCTGCGATAAGACCGGCTTGACCGAAGGCAGCCATTGTTCTGTCTGCGGCACGGTGATCCTGCAGCAGCAAACGGTCCCGCAGCTGCAGCATACGGTGGTGACCGATGCGGCAGTCGCCGGAACCTGTGCGGTGCCCGGACAAACCGAAGGCAGCCACTGCTCCGTTTGCGGCGAGGTGCTCGTGGCACAGAAGCCGATAACGGTCCCCCACAGCAGCGTGACCGACCCGGCGGTGGCCGGAACTTGCTATACCACCGGTCTGACCGAGGGCAGCCATTGTTCCGTCTGCGGCCAGGTGCTCGTGGCACAGCAGGAAACGCCCGAAGTGCACGATCTTCAGACTCTGCAAGGCTATGAAGCTACATGTATGCGCCCCGGTCTGACCGAAGGCAGCTATTGCGCCATCTGCCAGCAGACCATCAAAGCGCAGCAGGAGATCCCCCTTGCACCCCATTCGGAAGTAGTTGTTCCCGGACAGGCGGCGACCTGCGTTGAGATGGGATTCGGCGAATACATCTACTGCAGTGAATGCCAACAGACCCTTCAGGTGGCGGAGCAGCTGCCGGTGGAGCCCGACGCGCATAAATGGGTTGCCGACCCGACGGGCGCGCCAGATGTGTACGTCTGTGAATACTGCGGAATAACTCAGTAATCTGAAAGAAAAGAGGATTTCATTATGGAAAAGAAAAAGAATACAGGAAAACTGGTCCTTTCAGTTCTTTTGCTTGCGGCGGCAGTCATTCTGTCAAGCCCGATGCTTCGCGGATTTCTTCCGGAAAACATCGGAGCGGGCATCAACACCTTTATCGAGGACCATTTTACCAAAAACGCCTTTGCGGGGATCACTTTCGCTGAGATCTGTGCTGCCGTGCTGACTTTGGTCGTTGCTTTTGCGGTGGCGAACATTGTGAAAACGCTCATCGGATCCTTTCACTTTCAGAATCACCGTAGCGAGACTCTCCGTCAGCTGACGGAAAAACTGCTGTATAAAACTGCTGTATCATGTGATCTACATTGGCGGCGGAATCGTTGCGCTGGGCTGTCTGGGCGTTGATACCCAGGCGATCTTTGTCTCGGTTGGAGTCATCGCCATTATCGTTGGCTTTGGCGCACAGTCGCTGATCGAAGATGTGATCACCGGTCTGTTTATTATTCTCGAAGGCGAGATCGCTGTTGGCGATATCATCACCATTGACGGTTTTCGCGGCGAAGTTAAGTCGGTAGGTCTGCGTACCGTACGGCTCATCGATATGGGCGGAAATATCCGCATTATCAACAACCGTGAGATCGGCTCTGTCGTCAACCTTTCGGATGTTTCCTCCGTTGCGGCGGTCACCGTTCCGGTCAGCTACAACGACTCTCTGAAAACTGCAGAAGAGGCGGTGGAAAAAGCCATTTCCGGTCTGACTGAAAAGTATCCCGAAGTATTCCGGGAGGATCCGGTCTACATCGGCGTGGACAATCTGGTCGAGACCCATATCGAGCTGATGGTCATTGCCAATGTTTCGGAGAACGACATTTATACCGCCAGAAGAATCATACAGCGAGAGATCCGCTACGCCTGCGAGGAGGCACAGCTTTCCATTCCCTGCGAGGCGTAATGGCATACTCCTGCCATTTGCGGTCCAAAAACCAACCAAAGGCGGGGAATTCTTGAGAATTTCCCGCCTTTTTTGTCTGAGCTATTGCTCTGTTTTTGTCCATCCGTTATACTGAAATCAGAATAAAAAGGAAAGGGAGCGATTTTTTGAGAGTTTTGTTTTTAGGCAACAGCCACACCTTTTTCCACGATATGCCGGAACTGTTTGCCCGCTTTGCTGAAAAGACCACCGGCGAAAAACCGGATGTGACCATGCTGGCGTACTCGGGACGGAGTCTGGACTGGCATCGCCGGGAATATTTTTCTCTGCGCTTTAATCTGATGCACGGCGGTTACGACTACTGCATCATCCAGCAGGCGGCCCATCCCTATCCGCCGATCGAAAGCACCCTTTCCGTCGGGGCGGATATCATTGACCTGTGTCATCGCTGCGGGGTAAAGCCGGTGGTGTATATGACTTGGGCGGAAAAACGCTTCCCGGAAAATCAGCAGAAAATGATCGACACCTGCGAAAAGCTGGCATCGGATAATCATGCACTGCTGGCACCCATCGGGCGTGTTTGGCAGCGGGTACAGCAGAAATACCCCGACATTGACCTGTATCATCGGGATGGAGAACACGCCGGTCCTTACGGCGATTTTCTCATCGCATCGGTGTTCTGCAAACTGCTGTGCGGCGAGGTTTCGGACAGTGTCAGCGGGATCGGACAGGATTTTTCCATTCCGGCTACAATTGATATGGATCGGCCGCTGGTGCTGGAGGATAAATCCAAGCTGACTGTTTCGCTGGACAAAGACAAGACTGACCGCATTTTGCGGGAAGTGAAGGAATAATCCGGTACAAACCCTTTGAAAATCCCGAAAAATCTGCGGATTTTTCGGGATTTTTTGCGCTTTTTGCTGCGATTTTTTGACAAAACCATATGCGATTTGGTATAATAAACTGTTCGCACAATAATAAGAAAAGAGGTTTTTTTGTGGAAAAACGTGAACGTTTGTCTTCGCGCCTTGGCTTTATCCTGCTCTCTGCCGGATGTGCCATTGGCTGCGGAAACGTATGGAAATTCCCCTGGATGGCAGGTACTTACGGCGGTGGCGGCTTCGTACTGGTTTACATCCTTTGCATCCTGCTGCTGGGTCTGCCGGTACTGGTCATGGAGTTTGCACTGGGCCGTGCGGCACAGGCAAGCCCGGTTAAAATGTACCAGAAACTGGAAAAACCCGGACAGAAATGGCACCTCCATGGCTATTTCTCTCTGTTCTGCACCGTTACGCTTATGAGATTTTACAACGTTGTTGTTGGCTGGTTTGTTTACTACTTTGTCAGCTTCTTAAGCGGTCAGTCTGCTGAGTTGACCTTTGGCAGCACCATCTCGCAGCCTCTGGTTTGTGTAGGCTATATGATTTTGGTCGTTATTGCCGGCTTCATCATTGTCAGCTTTAAGCTGCAGGGCGGTCTCGAGCGCATCACCAAATACATGATGATGGCTCTGTTCGCTCTGATGCTGGTTTTGGCGGTCAACAGCATTTCGCTGGACGGCGCGGTTGAGGGTCTGAAATTCTATCTGCTGCCCGACTTTTCCAAGATCAATATGAGCGTTGTGGTAGCCGCGATGAATCAGGCGTTCTTCACTCTGGGACTGGGTATCGGCTCCATGGCGATCTTTGGCAGCTACATCGATAAGAGTCGCTCTCTGTTGGGCGAGTCGGTCAACATCATCTGTCTGGACAGCCTTGTGGCGATTACCGCCGGTCTGATCATTTTCCCCGCTTGCGCAAGCTACGGCGTGAAGGTGGATCAGGGCGCTCCCTTGCTGTTCAACACCATGGCGACCGTATTTAACAATATGAAGGGCGGCAGACTGTGGGGTTCCGTATTCTTCCTGTTCATGATCTTCGCCGGTATGTCCACCGTTCTGGCAGTTTTTGAGAACATTCTCTCCTGCGTTCGTGAGCTGACCGGCTGGAGCCGCAAAAAAGGCAGTATCATCTGCTGTATTGTCATTATTCTTACTTCCTGCACCACCGCGCTGGGCTTTAATGTGTTCAGCGGCTTTGAACCCTTCGGACCCGGAACTGTCTGGATGGATCTTTGGGATTTTATCGTAAACAACAACCTGCTGCCTCTCGGCTCTGTCTCATTCGCAATTTTCTGCTGCAGCAAACGTTGGGGCTGGGGCTGGGACAAGTTCGTAGAAGAAGCGAACACCGGCAAGGGCCTCAAAATCAAGTCCTGGATGAAGCCCATCTTTATGTATGTGGTACCTGTGGCTGTTCTCATACTGTATGTTGTAGGCATCAAAAACTGGTTCAAACTGTAATCGGCAAAGTAAAAAGACCGCCTTGGGGCGGTCTTTTTTTGCAAATTAAAAGCTCCCTGCGGGAAACAGGGAGCTTTTTTCTTATGGAAATTAACCGCCGAGGTAAGCTTTTTTCACCTCGTCGCTGGCAGCCAGCTCAGCGCCGGTGCCGGACAGAACGATCTGACCCAGTTCCAGAACATAAGCCCGATCGGAAATGGCAAGGGACTTGCCTGCGTTTTGCTCTACCAGCAAAACGGTGGTCCCGCTGTTTCTGAAGTCTTTGATGATCTCAAAGACCTGATCCACCAGCAGGGGAGACAGGCCCATAGAGGGCTCGTCCAGCAGCAGCAGTTTGGGATGGCTCATCATCGCGCGTCCCATTGCCAGCATCTGCTGCTCGCCGCCGGACAGGGTGCCGGCGATCTGATTGCGGCGTTCCGACAGGCGGGGGAACCGCTCGTAGATGCCTTCGATATCGGCTTTGATCACCGATTTGTCCTTCTGGGAGAAACCGCCCATCAGAAGATTTTCATAAACGGTCAGCTCCTGGAAAATGCGCCGTCCCTCGGGGACCTGCGCCATACCCAGATGAACGATCTTGTGGCAGGGCATTTTGGTGATGTCCTGTCCGTCGAACAGGACCGAACCGGAACGGGAGGGGATCAGACCGATGATGCTCTGCATCGTGGTGGTTTTTCCGGCGCCGTTGGCACCAATGAGGGTGACGATCTCACCTTCGTTTACCTCAAAGTTGATGCCTTTGAGGGCCTGGATAACGCCATAGTAGACCTGCAGGTCTTTTACTTCTAACAATGCCATCGCGTTAACCTCCAATGTATGCCTTGATGACCTCGGGGTCATTGAGGACTGCTTTTGTCTCACCCTGCGCCAGGATCGTACCGAAATTCAGCACGGTCACTTCATCGCACAGACCGGAAACGAATTTCATGTCGTGCTCGATGAGCAGGATGGTCATATCAAATTCGTCGCGGATGCGGGTGATGATGTTCATCAGATCTTCGGTCTCGTGGGGATTCATGCCGGCAGCCGGCTCATCCAGCAAGAGGATCTTGGGATTGGTCGCCAGCGCGCGGGCGATCTCCAGCTTGCGCTGCTTGCCGTAAGGCAGGTTGCAGGAGAGGATGTTGCGCTCATTTTCCAGATCCACAATGCGCAGGATCTCTTTCGCGCGGGCGCGCATCCGCTTTTCGCAGTCGAAATGGCGGGGCAGACGCAGCATGCTTTCGATCATGGAGCATTTGAATTCCGGCTGATTGTGCAGTCCGACCAGAACGTTGCGGATGACCGTCATGTTGTTGAACAGGCGGATGTTCTGGAACGTACGGGCAATGCCCTTGTGGTTGATCACTTCCTGACTTTTGCCGGTCAGGTCCTCGCCGTCGAGGAAGAATTTGCCGGTGGTGGGACGGTAAACGCCGGTGAGCATATTGAACACGGTGGTCTTGCCGGCGCCGTTGGGTCCTACCAGACCGTACAGCTGTTTCTTTTTGATCTCGATATTCACGTTTTGAGCGGCTTTCAGTCCGCCGAAGGAGATGCCGAGATTTTCGGTGCGCAAAACGACATCAGACATTTACTTTCCCTCCTTTCGGTCAGGCTCCACCGTAGACATGGTGGGGTTCAGTTCCACAGACAGGATCTCGTTCATCTCGATCTTGGTAGGAACGCGATCCCATTTCGCCTCGTCGTCCAGCTGATGGGCAGGATCCATCGGTTTGCGGCGCAGACGGCGCAGGATGGACTTGAGGTTGTGGGTATCTCGAAAGCTCTTGAGAGAAGGTGCGTTGTTGTAAACGACCAGAATGATCAGGATCAGCGCATACAGCAGATCCTGCAGGACCGCCAGATTATCGGTCAGAATGGTCTGCAGCTTCACATCCAGGAAGGTGATCAGCGCAGCAGCGATGATGGAACCGTTGATAGAGCCCATGCCGCCGAGAACGACCATAACCAGGATCTCGATGGAGTAGTTGTAGCTGAACTTAATGCTCTGGACCGTAAAGTTCGAGAAGCTGTATAGAACGCCTGCGATACCGGCGAAAAACGCCGCAACGGTAAAGACGGACAGTTTGTATTTGGTCACGTTGATGCCGGTGGCTCTCGCCGCGATCTCGTTGTCACGGATGGAGGTGATGGCACGTCCGTGCTTGGAGCGGATCAGGTTCTGAATGACCATCAGGCAAAACAGCACCAGCACCAGTGCGATGATAAACAGCACCGATTTGTCGTAGCGGGGGGTGTCCAGACCCAGAGAACCGCCGAAAGACTCGCTGGAGGAGTTCATGAACAGCGATCTTACGATCTCGCCGAAAGCCAGTGTAACGATCGCCAGATAGTCGCCCTTCAAACGCAGGGCAGGCAGACCGATGAGAACGCCGCACATGGCTGCGGCCAGTCCGCCAACGATGATGGAAATAAGCAGAGTAACCAAGCTGTTGCCCAAAACCGGTTCCAGCAGACAGGCGGTCTTGCCGCCCAGATAGGCGCCTACGCACATAAAGCCTGCGTGTCCCAGGCTCAGCTCGCCCAGAAATCCAACGACCACGCTCAGCGATACCGCCAGCATGATGGCGATGGCGATCTTCTCCAGCAGATAGATGGTCGAGGAGGGAAGCGCACCGGCAAAAGACAGTACCGCAAACAGCGCGGTCACAATGGCAATAGCGATATAGTTGACATAATGCTTCCATTTGATGGATTTGAGTTTCGTCAGATTAGCCATTACACTTTCTCCCTTCTAACCTTGCCGAGAATACCCGAGGGCTTCACCAGAAGGATAATGATCAGAATGAGAAATTCGATGGCATCGGTGTAGGGAGCGATGGCGGCGATCTTAAAGGAGATCGCTTCGACCATGCCCAAAAGGATGCCGCCGATCATGGCGCCGGGGATCGAACCGATACCGCCGATTACCGCAGCGGTAAAGGCCTTGATACCGGGCATCGCGCCCAAAGTATTGGACAGGCTGGGGGACTTCATCAGCATGAAAAAGCCCGCAAAAGCTGCCAGAGCAGAGCCGATGGCGAAGGTGATGGTAATGATGCCGTTGACGTTGATGCCCATCAGCTGAGCGGCACCGCGGTCCTCAGAAACAGCGATCATGGCGCGTCCGATCTTGGTGTATTTTACAAAGAAGTTCAGCGCGATCATGATGGCGAAGGAGCAGATCAGCGTGATCAGGGTGTAGACCGGTACTTTCAGATCGCCGATCGTAAAGTTGCCCAGATCCGCCACGATGACCATTTTCGGCGCGGAACCGAAGATCATCTGTGCCGTACTCTGCAGCAGATAGCTGACGCCGATGGCGGTGATCAGAACTGCCAGAGGCGAAGCGCCGCGCAGCGGCTTGTAGGCGATCTTTTCGATGGTGACACCTAACGCAATGCAGACCAGCACCGCGGCTACCAGTCCCAAAATGGAGTGCCCGTTCATCAGAAGGGTCAGGTAGATGGTGTAGCCGCCTACCATGATAATGTCGCCGTGGGCAAAGTTCAAAAGCTTGGCGATACCGTAAACCATGGTGTAGCCAAGGGCGATCATGGCGTAGGTACTGCCGACACTCAAGCCGTTAAGCAAAGTTTCGATAATTTCCATAATGTAAATTCCTATACCTAATTATGACAATTTGCCGGAACGGATGATCCGTCCGGCAAATCGGTCAATCATGTGTAATTGTGGGCAAACTTATTTGGTCGCTTCTTTGATCACGTATTTTACAGCGGATTTACCTACATAGCCGTTATCTTCCCAAGCGATCTCCTCGCCAGTAACACCGGAGAAAGTGAAGTCGCCGGTGAACTGTTCTTTCAGAATGTCACACAGATCGGAAGCAGAGATGGTAACGGAGATCTCTTTGCCGGAATCGACGGCAGCCTTCATTGCCTCGTAGATCGCGTATACACAGTCGTAAGCAGAAGCACCGAACTGGTTCAGGGTGTCAACGCCGTATTTCTCGGTGTATTTTTTTACAAACTCAGCAGCAGCGCCGTCGGTCGCTTTGGAGTTGAAGTGGCTGAGCATGGTGATCTCCTGAGGAACAGAAGTTACATCGAACTCAGACTCCAGACCGTCGAAACCGTCGCAGCCGTAGTATACGGTGTTGGCAGCCAGCTGATCTTTTGCCTGAGTCATGAAGATGGTAGCGGGCTGGTAGTAGATGGGCATGAAGATGAAGGTGCAGTCTTTCAGAGTGCTGATCTAAGAGGAGAAGTCGGTCTCGTTGGCAGCGGTGAAAACGGTCTCAACCACGGTGATGGAAGGATCCAGATTCTCTTTAAACTGTTTGAAGATACCGTTGGAATAGGGATCGTCGGATTTGTAGAAAACACCGATGGTCTGACCTTTGTAGTTGTCGTTTACGTAGCCGGCAGCACCGGTACCCTGGTTACCGTCTGCAAAGCACATCTGGAAACCGTTGTCGTTTTTCGGGATGTCGTCTGCGGAAGCGGAGGGGGTCAGGAAGAATACGTTGTCCTCAGCGGACAGGTTGGTGAATTCCAGACCGGGTGCGGAGGTTACGCAGCCGAGAGAAACCTGCATGCCCTGCTCGAGCATGGAGGAGTAGTTGGTGGAAGCTTTGGTCGCATCGTGGGTATCGTCGGTAGCGATCAGTTTGAAGTTTACACCGTTCAGACCGCCGGCAGCGTTGATCTCGTCAACAGCCATCTGAGCGGAGTTCTGAACTGCAACACCATATACAGCGGCGCCGCCGGTGAGAGGACCGGACAGACCGATGACATACTCAGTATTCTTTGCGGTGTAGTTGTTTGCGCCGCAGCCGGTGAACAGGCCCAGGCACAGAGCAAAAGCCATGATCAGGGACAGTACTTTTGCCATTTTCATAATAACTCTTCCTTTCAAAACAGAACGAATGTCTGTATAATAAGATGATACGATTTTAGCACATCTTTTCTTTTGCATAAAGGGCATATTTCAACAGAATTCTTTACTAATTTAAAGCGGTTTTTGAAAGTTTTGTTCATAAATCCTGTATATTTATCAAAAATGGAAAATGATGGACGGTATCGCCCGCGATCGACCGGATCGGGGGAAGGAGAAAAGACGAGTTATGATAATTTTTTACAATTTTCTCCTTTGAGAAAGTGTCTGTTTCGTCAAGGTTGAAAAAAATGTGGACAAGCGGCTTTCGGACGATACTTTTTGTTGCAATCGGCGGGCATTTTGTATACAATAATGGATGGAACAGGTAGCGCCAAAAGCGCTCACCAGGAGATCAAAATTATAGGAGGCCTATCCATGAATCTCGTTTATACCGGAAAAACCAAAAACGTATACGCACTGGACAACGGCAACTATCTGCTGAAGTTCAAAGATGATGTTACCGGCAAAGACGGTAAGTTCGATCCCGGCGAAAACTCTGTTGGTCTGACCATCGAAGGTGTTGGCGACGTAAACCTGAGAA
>JAFQTW010000096.1 GCA_017408855.1 Oscillospiraceae bacterium
GGACAAAAAGCCCAGCGGCACCGACAGGCACCACATGGCGCCTACGTCACAGATCAGCACATACCGGCTGTCGCCGCCGCCCCGCAGCGTTCCGAACATATTGACGTTGCCCATGGCCTGGAACACACAGGTAATGCTCATGGCGTTGAGGATGGAATTGGCCATCGCTTTGGTGGTTCCCGAAACGTTGTAGAAATCGATCATCACGCCGCGGATGGACAGGATCATCACACTGGAGAAGAGTCCCAGCATCAGGCTGATCGCAAAGAAGGTCTTTGCCTGGTCTTTGGCTTTTTTGATCTCTCCGGCACCGATGGTGTTACCGGTAATGACCGAAGCCGCATTGGAAAAGCCCCACAAAAAGAAGGATGCCATCTGGAACACGATATCACAGATGCTGTTGGCGGCGACCGCCTCCGCACCCATATGTCCAAGGACGATGGATCGGGTGGAGCTGCCGATGGACCAGAAAAACTCGTTGATCATGACCGGGCTGGCATGCTTGAGAAAGGTCCGCCAGATGCCGCGGTCGATGGACAGGAAAAAGTCTTTCGCACGAAATCCGATGCGGCTGTCCATTTTGAACAGGTAGACCACAACGATGGCCAGCTCGACCATGCGGGCGATGACCGTTGCCAGCGCCGCACCCACGATCCCCATTTTCGGAAAACCGAATTTACCGAAGATCAAAAGGTAGTTGAACACCAGATTGACCCCCAGCGATGCGACTGTTCCCACCAGCGCCACGTTGACGATGCCCACCGTCCGCAAAAAAGCGATGGTGGTAATGGCAAAGGCATTGGCCAGATAGATGGGTCCGCACAGGCGCAGATAGCGGATGCCGTCAGCAATGACCGCTTCTTCAGTGGTGAAAATGCGCATCAGCATCTCAGGGAAGAAGGTGGCGCCCACCGAAAAGATCAGCGCCAGACCAATGGAGATCCGGTAAGCAAGGCTCATGACCTTGCGGATGGACAGAGTATCTTTTTTGCCCCAGAACTGGGCGGTGATCACTCCTGCGCCGGCGGTGAGACCGTAGTTGATCATCATAAACAGTCCGCCCACCTGATTGGCCAGCGACGAAGCGCTCATGGCGACTTCACCCAGCTGACCCAGCATAATGGTGTCCAGCATACCAACGCCGGACGAGATCATACTTTGGACCGCCATCGGCAGGGCGATGCCCATGACCGCTTTGTAAAAGGCTTTGTCCTTTACGAACAGATTCATATGCTCCTCCTTGTTCTTTCCCACGCCGCATCGGTGGAAGAAAATGTCTTTCCTCTCATTTTAATCCTTAGAGCCGCTCCAAAGTCAAGGGTTTTCGCAAAAGAAAAAGAGCCGTGGTAAGGCTGACGCCTACCATGGCTCTTTGACGCAGTATTAAGGAAAAAGATGCGTTTTCGGGCGTATAACGCCCTAAGTGAGGCCGCCCTTTTGCCTTATGTTAGTTTTCCGCTTTTACCGCTTCGATCTCTTCTTCGGTTCGGGTCACATCTTTGATCCACTTGCCGGACAGGATCCGGAAGATAGCGCCGACGGATTTGAAGATGTCACCGGAGCGCAGTGCCAGATAGATCAGCCAAACAGGGCTGTCGAAGACCAGTCCTGCCAGCCAGCCCAGCGGTACCGAGAAGAACCACATGGAGGTAACGTCGAAGAACAGCACGAATTTGCTGTCGCCGCCGCCGCGCAGGGTTCCGAACATATTGATGGTTCCGATGACCTGTACGATAATGAGAATACTCATCATATCCATGATCTCGAAGGCGATCTGACGGGTCTCGGGAGTAACGTTGTAGAAGCCGATGACGGGGGTCCGGATGGCGAACATCACCAAAGAGGAGAGAATACCCAACGCGATACTGAGCACGAAAACAGTCAGGGACTGCTGGCGGGCCTGCTTGTATTTTCCTTCGCCGATGGTGTTGCCGGCGGTCACGCCTGCCGCCTGACTGATGCCCTGATTGATCATCGAGGTGCACTGGAAAATAACCATGCAGATGCTGTTGGCAGCTACATAGTTGGATCCGATATGACCCATGATGACCGACAGCATTGTGGAACCGAGGCTCCACAGCATCTCGTTGAAAAGAACGGGCGCGCCGTATTTCATATAGGTGCTGAAGATAGCGCTGTCAACACCGAGGAAGAAGTGTTTAAAGCGGAACTGGATCTTTTTGTCCACCTTGAACACATAAACGGCGATGATGGCTGTCTCTACCACACGGGCGATGACGGTAGCCAGAGCCGCACCGGCGATGCCCATTGCGGGGAATCCAAATTTACCGAAAATAAAGGCGTAGTTGAAAAATATGTTGACGAAGAAGGACACGATGTACATATACAGCGCGATCTTGACCGTTCCCACCGTACGCAGAATACTCATGGAAGTCATGGTGAAACCGGAGATCAGGTAGGTAAAGGCGATGATCCGCAGATAAACGGCGCCCGCCTCGATAACCGCCTGTTCCTCGCTGTAAAAGCTCATCAAAGTCTCGGGGATGGTCAGCGCCAGAACCGTAAAGACGACGCCCAGCACCATCGAGATCTTGTACGCCAGACTCATGACCTTGCGGATGGACTCCGGGTCTTTTCTTCCCCAGTACTGGCTGGTCAGAACGCCGGCACCGGCGGTCAGGCCCATGTTCATGATGTTGTAGATAAAGCCGATCTGGTTGCCGAGAGAAGATCCGCTCATGGCGATCTCGCCCAGCTGACCCAGCATAACGGTATCCAGCAGACCGACCGCTACGTTGATCAGATTCTGCAGCGCCAGCGGGATCGCAATGGCCAGCAGCTTTTTATAAAAGCTTTTGTCTTTTACCAAAAAATTCAAATAAACTCCTCCTTCGCTTTTTAACCAATTCCGAAAAGCATGTTCTTAATCCGTATAACATTATAATATGTTTTATCAGTCATTGCAATAGGGCGTATCAGATTTCCTTTTTTCGGAAGCGAAAGATTTCTTCGACGAAAAATGCTTGATTCTTCAATTTTTTCGTGTATAATAGATTAGGTAAACGCCGGTATGATGGAATTGGCAGACGTGACGGACTCAAAATCCGTTGGTAGCGATACCGTGCCGGTTCGACCCCGGCTACCGGCACCAATAAAAAAGGGACATCGAAAGATGTCCCTTTTTTATTGGTGCTTCGGCTCTCTGCGAGAGCCGCCCGCTGCGGCGGGGTTTTCCGCTGCGCTCAACGCGAAAGAGAAACCCGCAAAGGTTTCTCTTTCACACTATCTTTTCCTTGCGTTATCGACCTTTCTTCCGCTGCAGCGTAGACGGGAGAACCGGCGCCGGTTCTAAGTGAGCCTCCGAGAATCCGAACGGATGCGAAGGATGATCGGCTGGGCGAACTTATGCATGCGAGCGAAGCGAGTCGCTGACCCCGGCGACGGGCGCTGCGCTCTTTTCCCGCTTTTTCTTCCCTTTTTCCCCTTCCTGTGCTACAATACCCAAAAAGGAGGTGGCGGCATGCCCTGCATCCATCAATTCGGCATCATCCCGCAGCTGGACCCCGACTACGACTACCAGCGGTATGAGCCGGAAAAATATGATATGGTCGTTGTGGACGACGATCTTTTAGAAAGCTGGTATCCGGAGGCCGCGTCTCTCCCCACCTATTTCCACCAACTGACCAGACCCGATTTTGGTCTCGCCCGCTACGGCATCACCCTGATCCCGCCGGAATCCTGCGAAAAGCTGGCATTTTTGCTGTTTGATCTGCCGGAATTCGAATCGGAGCCCTGCTTGCAGGAGTTGTTCCAGCTTTTGCAAACCGCCAAGAAGCTGGACAAATTCGTCCTGCACTATGGTGTATAAAAAAAGACCTGCCCTTTGGCAGGTCTTTTCTTTTTGGAATGATTATTTCGCCAGTTTTCGCTGTACGAATTTGACCGCTTCCACAACAGGGATGACCAGGAAGCCCAGGATCAGAGCCACAGCGTACTCGGTAAAACCAACGGGAACAAATCCGAAAGCGTTTGCCAGGAAGGGAACTTCCAGCAGTACGGTGGTCAGCGCCAGAGAACCGATCATGGCAGCCCACAGGACTTTGTTGTGAGTCTTGAGGGAGAAGATGGATTTTCTCTGAGAACGCAGGTTGAAGGAGTGGAAGATCTCACACATGCTCATGGTCAAAAACGCCATGGTCATACCGTGGTCGGATGCGCCAAGGGTACGCAGCTGTCCGAAGAAGCCAGCGCCGAACTCAAAATAGCTGCCGATCAGGTAAGAAACGACGGTCAGCGCGGTTACCAGAATACCCTGGTAAGCGATATCGCCCAGCAGACCGCCGGCGAAGATGCCTTCTTTGGAATCACGGGGCGGACGGCTCATGGTATCGGGTTCTGCCTCTTCCATACCCAGTGCCAATGCGGGGAAGCAGTCGGTGACCAGGTTGATGAACAGCAGATGGACCGGTTTCAACAGGGTAAAGCCCATCAAAGTGGCGGAAAATACGCCCAGGACCTCGGACATATTGGATGCCAGCAGGAACTGGATGGCTTTGCGGATGTTGTCATAGATGCGGCGACCTTCGCCTACGGCAGATACGATGGTGGCGAAGTTGTCGTCCGCCAGAACCATGTCGGCCACGTTTTTGGTAACGTCGGTGCCGGTAATGCCCATGCCGACGCCAATGTCAGCGGATTTGATGGAAGGCGCATCGTTAACGCCGTCGCCGGTCATGGCGGCGATGGCATCGTTTGCTTTCCATGCGGTAACGACTTTTACTTTGTGCTCGGGCTGAACACGGGCGTACACGCCGTATTTTTTCACAGCCTCGTTCAGCTCTTCGTCGGGGATCTTGTCCAGCTCAGCGCCGGTGATCGCCTCAGAAGCATCCTCGATGATGCCCAGCTCTTTGGCAATGGCAACAGCGGTGTCTTTGTGGTCACCGGTGATCATGACCGCACGGATGCCGGCAGAGCGGCATTCCTCGATGGCGGCTTTTACTTCGGGACGGACCGGGTCGATCATGCCGGTCAGACCCAAAAAGACCAGATCCTGCTCCAAAAATTCGGGAGTGTTCTGTTCCGGTTTGTGATCCCAGTCACGTTTGGCAGCAGCCAGAACACGCAGCGCTTTGTCTGCCATCGCTTTGTTGGCAGCCATGATCTGCGCGCGTTTTTCCTCGGTCATGGGATAGACTTCACCGTTCTCATAGTAAGCGGTGCAGCGGTTCAGAACCACGTCGGGACCACCCTTGGTGTACTGAACAAAGCCGTTTTCCAGCGCGTGCACGGTGGACATCATCTTACGGCCGGAATCGAAGGGAGCCTCGTCCACACGGGGCGTTTTTGCCTCCAGATCCTGTTTCTTGAGGCCCACAGAGCAGGCAAAGTTGACCAGCGCACATTCGGTGGGCTCGCCTTCTGCCTGATCGTTATCGTTGAGGTTTGCGTCGGAGCACAGTGCCATTGCGGTGGCGACCAGCTCGGTCTCACCCAGATGATCCACAACGGTCATCTTGTTCTGGGTCAGAGTACCGGTCTTATCCGAGCAGATGACCTGGGTGCAGCCCAAAGTCTCTACCGCGGTCAGACGGCGGATCACCGCGTTGCGCTGGCTCATTTTGGTCACGCCGATGGACAGAACTACCGTTACAACGGTGGCCAGACCTTCGGGGATCGCAGCAACTGCCAGAGAAACAGCGGTCATAAAGGTTTCGAGGATCACTTCCAGATGGAAGTCGCCTGCCATCAGCAGGTTGAATACGAAAATAAATACGCAGATGCCCAGCACCAGCTTGGACAGCATGGTGCCCAGCTCGTCCAGTTTGCGCTGCAGAGGAGTCTGTTCTTCCACCGTTGCAGCCAAAGCGCCGGCGATCTTACCCATCTCGGTATCCATACCGGTGGTGGTGATGACCGCTTTACCGCGTCCGTAAACAACGGTAGAGCCCATGTAGCACATATTTTTGCGGTCGCCCAGAGGAATATCCTCCTGCCCTTCCACGATGCCAAGGGATTCCAGCACCTTGTTGACCGGGACGGACTCACCGGTCAGAGCCGCTTCTTCGATTTTCAGCGAAGCATTCTCGATGATTCGACCGTCAGCAGGGACCGCGTCACCGGCTTCGAGGATGACGATATCGCCGGGGACCAGCTCATCGGAATGGAGCGAAACCATTTTGCCGTCACGCATCACCTTACAGGTGGCGGCGGTCATGGTCTGCAGTGCTTCAATGGCGGCTTCTGCCTTGCTCTCCTGAAATACGCCCAGGATCGCGTTGAGCAGTACGACCAGCAGAATGATCACGACCTCGGCCATCTCGTTGTGACCGGCCAGCAGGTTGGTCGCCGCGGAAACAGCTGCCGCGATGATCAGAATGATCAGCATCGGGTCTTTCAGCTGCGCGATAAAGCGTTGGAGCAGAGTAGGCTTTTCTGCTTCTTTCAGTTTATTGGGTCCGTATTTTGCAAAACGCTCCTGCGCCTGTGCAGTTGTCAGACCCTCGGTACCCACGCCAAGATCCTGCAAAACTTCTTCTGCAGACTGGGTATAGGTTTTTTGCATCGAAAACTCCTCCTATTATAAAATTACAGCTCCTATTCTATCGATGTCTCCCACCATCCGCAAGCGTTTTGGAAAGAATTAATTCAATCTTAGCCAAATTTTGATAATGTATTCACAATAATGGTAAATGGTTTCCATTTTCTTTTCCGCACAAAAAAAGACTCTGCGAAAACTCGCAGAGTCTTTTGAAAAAGTCTCGTCGATTAACCTTTTACAGCACCTACGGTCAGACCTTTTACGAAGTACTTCTGTACGAAGGGGTACAGCAGCAGGATGGGACCGGTGGTGATACAGGTCATAGCCATCTTCATGGACTGCTGAGGCAGGTTGGTAGCGTCCTCGTTGAGCAGGTTAACTTTACCCATTGCTACCAGCTCCTGCAGAGCCTGGATAGAGGACAGCATCTCATGCAGGAAGTACTGCAGGTTCTTCATGTGCTCTTTGTTCATGAACAGCATACAGTTGTACCAGTCGTTCCAGAAGGTCAGAGCAGCGAACAGAGACAGGGTTGCCAGCAGGGGTTTTGCCAGCGGGATAACCAGTTTGTAGTAGATGGTGAAGTCGTTCGCACCGTCAACTTTCGCAGACTCGATGATCTCGAAGGGGATACCGGAGCGGAAGTTGTTCTTCGCCAGCATCATCTGCCATACGGAGAAGAGCATAGGAACAACCAGTGCAGCGTAGTTGTTCTTGAAGCCCAGGTAACGGGTACACATCAGATACCACGGAACCAGACCGCCGTTGAACAGAGTGGTGAAGTAGAAGAAGAAGGAGAACTGGTTTCTCCAGGGGAAGTCTCTTCTGTGCAGTACATAACCGGTCATGGTGGACATGGTTACACCCAGCAGGGTACCGATTACAGAAGCACAGATGGTGTTGCGGTAAGCATAACCGATTCTCTGGGGGTTCTCCAGACAGGTATCATATGCCTGCAGAGTCCACTCACCGGGCCAGAAGGAGTAACCGTTTGCCATGATGTTGCTTTCCGAAGTGAAGGAGTTCATAACTACCAGCAGGAACGGAAGGAAGCACAGCATACCCCAAATGAACACGATGCAATAGCCCATCAGTTTAAACAGGGCCAGGTCCAGCTGAAAAATCTTATTTTTTCTTTTCATGCCATTAACTCTCCTTTCTGCAAAGTCTCGATTAGAACAGGGTGTAATCGGGCTCTACTGCCTTTACGATTCTGTTTACGATCAAAATGGTCGCGAAGCACAGAACAGACTGATAAAGACCTGCAGCCGAAGACATACCGTAGTCGTTGGTTTGCATCAAGGAACGATAAATGAAGGTATCCAGAATATCAGTAACGTTCAGGATTACTGCGTTGTTACCGATCAGCTGGTAGAACAGACCGAAGTCACCACGGAAGATCTGACCAACGGACAGAAGGAACATGATGATAACGGTGGGAACCAGGCTGGGAATGGTGATGTGACGGATTCTCTGCCAGATGTTTGCGCCGTCGATAGCAGCTGCCTCGTACATACCCTGGTCGATACCAGCTACTGCTGCCAGGTATACGATACAGTCGTAACCAACGACCTTCCACATCTTGAAGAATACGATCAGAACGGGCCAGCCATCGGGCGAAGCGTAGAAGTTGATTCTCTCAGCGCCGAAGAACTCGATGATCTGGTTGAAAATACCGTATTCGAAGCCGAATACAGCCTGGAAGATCGCCTGTACTACTACCCACGAAATAAAGTGAGGCAGGAACATAAAGGACTGGAAGATCTTCTTAAATACTTTGTTGGTCAGCTCGTTGATCATGATCGCGAACGAAACTGCCATGGTAACACCCAGAATGATGAACACCACGTTGTACAGGATGGTGTTTCTGGTCAGGGGCCACAGTTTGTTGGAGATGATCAGGAACTTGAAGTTGTCGAAGCCTACCCACGGGCTACCATAAATACCGTCGACATAGTTGTACTTTTTGAATGCCAGTACGATACCAGTCATAGGAATGTAAGAGAAGATGGTAACGTAAGTGAGTGCAGGCAGCAGCATGGCCAGCAGGATTTTATTGTCCCAAACGTTCTTGAAGAAACGTTTCGCTTTGGACGGTTTCTGCCATTTTACTTCCTGCGGAGCTTCCATGGTTTGTGCAGTGTTTGCCATTGTGTAACCTCCCCGAAATAGAATGAACCGGTACTTCCACAAGCCCTGTTTGCGTCAACTTTTGTCTATTTTGACCAAGCAGATGCCGTTTCGCAGACAGATAATCTGGAAGTTTCGATTGCATAAGTAAATTATACTTGCTTTTTTCTGTCAAAAATCTTAAAATAGTTGTGATTTCATTAAAGATTTTGTCATTTCTGTGTGACAAAATAGACAAAATCCTGTTGGCAAAATTATCGTTTCCAGTGAAAAGGGAGAAAAAAATGTTAAAAATCTTAATTGTCGATGATGAGGCCCCCACCAGAGCCCGCATTATCAAAGGAATCAGCTGGGAAGAACTGAATATTTCGCAGATCGTTCAGGCAGAGGACGGCGACGAAGCGATCCATCTTTGCGATACCTTTGTCCCCGATATCCTGCTGACCGACGTGCGCATGCCCAAAACCGACGGTATCGAGCTGGCTACCCATCTGAGCCATCGGTTCCCCGGCATCAAAACCATTTTCATCAGCGGCTACACCGACAAGGAGTACTTTAAAAGTGCCATCCGCCTCGGCGCGGTCAGCTACATTGAAAAGCCGGTGGACCTGAGCGAGCTGTTCAACGTCCTGTCCGAAGCGGTGGTCTCTCTTAACAACGACCGGGCGACCGCGCACAAGATCAAAGCCTTTGAGCAGAGCCGCAATCTGCAAAAGCTGATGGAAGTAGCCGGCGCGCTGTGCCAGCCCACCTTTTATAATGAGCAGCTTTTGGAAGAGCTCGTCCCCGAAGTGCGCAGCGCCTCGCTGTTCGTCACCGTTGTGGCCAAGATCACCTTTATGGGCGGCGGCTCGGATCTGAGCTCCTTTATCCCCTTCATGTTCCAGAGCATCTACGAGATCGCCAGCGTGTACGACGCGCCCAATCTCTCGCCTCTTTGCACCTGCAAGGGAAATCACATCATCATCCATCTGGTGGGACAGTCCACCGGTTCCAATTTTACCGATTATAAGATGGTCGATTCCTACTGCAATTTTGTGGTGGACCGTCTTTCCGGCTCGGGCATCAACTCTGTGGTGGCAGTGGGTGCCGTAGTCAGCAGCTACAAGGAGCTTGCCCGCTCCTACGAGACCGCCGTTATCGCGGTGCAGCAGTCCTTCTACCAGGAAAGCGACAGCGTATGCTATTACAAAAAGACCGGCTCCTCGACCTATCAGTTCGGTTCGGAACAGATCGAGGCCTTTTCCCAGACCCTGAAAAAACAAAACCGCAACCATGCGCTTTTGTATATCCACAATCTCACCGGCGAGATCAAGCAGTATCAGAACACGCTTGTCATCAACGTTCTGAGACATTACTATGCGCTGATCTGCGAGCTTATGCGTCTGGCGCAGGATGAACAGATCGCTTTGTACGACAAGATCGGCAAAGAGCAGGATGTTTGGGTCCATATCCAGAATTTCTCCTTTATCACCCAGCTGGAGGATTTTGTGGTACAGGGCATCAACCAGTATTACGATTCGCTCAACGAGGGCAAATACGGCAACGCCACGGTGGACCGGATCATCAAGTTCATCAAAAACAGCTATGCCAATCCGGACCTGTCCATCACCGCCATCAGCGAATACACCAACCTTTCTCCCACCTATATCTGTCATCTTTTTAAAGATACCACCAACATGACCATCAACAATTTCATCCTCAACTATCGGATGCAAAAGGCGCAGCAGCTTTTGCGCGATCCCATGTGCAAGGTTAAGGATGTGGGCTTTTTGGTAGGATACCGCAACGGTAACTATTTCTCCTACCAGTTCAAGAAATTCACCGGCGTATCGCCCTCCCAGTTCCGGGAGAACACCTTATGATCGGGCTGTTCCGGCGCTTTTCCCGGTTTTTGCACAACCGGATGCGCTTTTCCAACTTTTTCACCAAGCTGGTGGCCCTGTTTCTGCTGGCGGCTTTTCTGCCGCTGATGCTCTGCTCCTTTTTGTTCATCAACGAAGCGATGAACTCCGCTGCCGAGACCACCGCAGCCGCGATACGGACCAATCTGTATCAAAGCTATTCGGTTATGGACAGCCACTTTTCCCAGCTGAAAAAATACGCCAACCTTCTGCTGGGCGACTCGGGCATCAACGACTTTCTGCGCAACGGCGACCGGGATGCCACC
>JAFQTW010000008.1 GCA_017408855.1 Oscillospiraceae bacterium
AAGCACCCGAAAGCGATAGATTTTTTCATAAGACAAGAAAAAGAGCCGTGGTAAGGCTGACGCCTACCACGGCTCTTTGACGCAGTATTAAGGAAAAAGATGCGTTTTCGGGCGTATAAAGCCCTAAGTGAGGCCGCCCTTGGGTCCTTTTTCTTTTTTATTCTTCGTCCAAACGGTTTTGCAGTTCCCGCAGGTAGGAAAGAAAGGCGCCGCTTTGGGCAAACCATGCCCGATAGGTCTCGCTCCTGAGCAAAAGGCGGGTGGCGCGGATGACCGCCAGCCGAAACGCCCGCTGGGTCCGAAACTGTCCGGCGGCGATGGGGCAGATGCGAACAGATCTCGGGTCAAACTCCGCCCGGATGCGGGTCCGTCCCGCTTCGTCCTCCCGAATCACCGGGAAAAGGGGAAAGATACGGCAGGAAAAGGGACGGTGCTCCCGCTGACAAAGGCCGCCGCAAACGGCGGCTTTTTGCCCGTCCTCTGCGGTAAGGATGGTAAAATCTTCGGGCAGAAGCTGTTCCTCACCGGGCAAAAGCCACATCCCGTCGGCGCTGCCGCCGCCGCAGCAGCGGGCGGAGCAGATCTTGCCGCAGTCGTAGGAAAAGGGGGTCACGTCCTGCAAAAGGGCGCAGGCCTGCCGAAGCAGGAGAAGGTCTTTTTCGTTCATAAAAGCACCTCCCGATCAGGCGGAGAATTTCCCAAAGACCTTTTTGCCGCCGAGATAGGTAGCGAGAACGGGGATGTCCTTGATGGTGTTGGGGTCCACCGAGAAGGGGTCGGCGCCCAGCACCGTAAAGTCCGCCAGAAAACCGGGGGCGATCTGACCCTTTACCGTTTCTTCAAAGCTGGAAACGGCACCGGCTTTGGTGTAGCTGTCCAAAGCCTGCTGCACCGAAAAGGCTTCGTCCGGCAGGTAAGGCGGCTCGTCGGCGGAAAAGCTCTTTCTGGTCACCGCGCACTGGATGCCGCCCAGGGCAAAGGGCAGCTCCACCGGGCAGTCGGTCCCGTTGGAAACGGTAACGCCGCTGTCCAGCAGGGTTTTCCAGCGGTAGCTGGTTTCGGCAAGCTCTTTGCCCACCCGCTTTGCCACGATGCGGCTGTCGTAGTCGAGGAAAATGCTCTGGGCGTAAACGTGCATCTTCAGCTGCGCGATTTTTTCCAGCTGGTCGGCACGGGTGATCTGGCAGTGAACGATGCCGTGGCGGTGATCCTCTCTCGGACATTCTTTGAGGGCCTTTTCCACCGCCGACAGCACCCGGTCGAGGCAGGCATCGCCAATGGCGTGGACCGCCACCTGCATACCGTTTCGGTTGGCCAGCGAGATCATCTCGTCAAACACTTCCTGGGTAAAGACCGGCAGCCCAACGGTGGACTCGTCGTCGGCGTAGGGGCGGGACAGAAAGGCGGTGCGGGGACCCAAAGCGCCGTCCCCCAGCATTTTCAAGGGACCGATCTTAAAAAGATCGGAGCCGACGCCGGTGTTGTTCCCCTCGTCGAGAAATTCCTGCAGGTCTTTTGCGTTGTCAAAGTTGCTCTGCTCATAGACCCGCACGGTCAGCTCGCCGGACTGCTCCAGCTCACGGTACAGGCGGTTCACCCCTCGCCAGTCCTTTCCGTAATCGTCGGTCTGGCAGCTGGTCACACCGTATTCGTTAAGGCTGCGGCAGGCGGCACGGATGGCGTCGCGCAGCATTTCTTCGTCGGGGTTGGGGGTGGCGGCGTTCACAAGGCCCATGGCGTTGTCAAAGAACAGACCGTTGAGCTCCCCTTCGTCTATGCCGATCTCGCCGCCCTCGGGACAGGGGGTATTCACCGTCAGACCCAAAAGCTCGATGGCACGGCTGTTCACCGCCAGCGCGTGCCCGCAGGCACGGGTCACACAGACGGGGTAATCGGTGGACACAAGGTCCAGATCCCACCGGTTGGGCATCCGGCGGATATCGGTGAAATAGTCCTGATTCCAGCCCCGTCCCACGATCCAGCCGCCCCGGGGACCTTCGGTTTTGACCCAGTCCCGCAGATAGCAGATCATATCCCACAGGCTGTCGGTGTGCTGATCCAGCCGGGGGATCAAAAGGGAAAGTCCGTAGCCCAAAAGATGCATATGGCTGTCGTTAAAGCCGGCGCAGACAAAGCTGCCGCCCAGATCCACCGCCGCATCGCCCTCGGACAAAAGGGACAGCGCCTCTTTTTCCGAGCCGGCAAAAACAAAGCGGCCGTCCTCTACCGCAAAGGCTTCGACCAGCGGCAGCGTTCCGGTATATACTTTCGCGTTATGGTAAACGGTTTTCATAAGTATCCTCCTTTTCGGGGTCCTGTCTTTATTGTACCATGAAAATCGGTCGGGAAAAACCATCTTTTTCGGAAGAAAACCGGCAAAACTTGCCAGGATCCGGCGAAAAACGTATAATAAAACAAAGTGTTTTTTGAAAAAGAGGAGGTTCTTTTATGAGCGAAAAAAAGACCCTTGCCCAAAAGCTGCACAGCCGAAAGATCTCGCAGCCGCCGGCGTGGCTGTATCTGATTTTGGCCTTTATTTGGAAGCAGCTGTTTTATAAGCGTTTGGGCATGAGCATCGAATACAAGGTGGACCCCCGCAAGGAGAAGGGTCCCTACATCGTGGTCAGCAACCACGCCTCCCGTGTGGACTATGTGTACACCGGCATTCCCTTTCTGCCCCATCGGATGAACTATGTGGCGGGCTACAACGAGTTTTTCCGCTCCCATCTGGCGCTGGTGTTCCGCCTTTTGCAGGTCATCCCCAAAAAGAACTTTACCCCCGACGTATACACCATCAAGCAGGTGAGCCGGGTTCTCAAATCCGGCGGCAGAGTCTGCATCTTCCCCGAGGGCATGAGCTCCATCTCCGGCGGAAATCAGCCGGTGGCGTTGGGTTCCGCCAAGTTCCTCAAACATTTTGCCGTTCCGGTATTTGTCTGCAAAATCCAGGGCGGCTATCTGACCAACACCAAATACTGTCTCGACGAGCGCCGCGGCAAGGTCAACGTGATCGTGGACAAGCTTTTTGACCCGGAGGAGCTGAAACAGCTTTCTCTCGACGAGATCACCGACCGTCTGCACGAGGCCATCCATCACGACGACTACGAGTGGAACAAGACCGCCCGTGTCGCCTTCGACGGTCACGGCGAGATGGCGAAAAATATGCAGGATCTTTTGTACTGGTGTCCCAAGTGCGGCAAGGAATTCACCATGGAGGGCGAGGGGGACGTCATCCGCTGCACCCATTGCGGAAACGGCGCGCGCCTGAACGAATACTACGATCTTCTGCCCCTGTCCGGCGACTGTGTTCTGCCCGAGACCCCCAAAGTCTGGTTCGATCAGGAGCGGGCGAACGCCTATGCTGCCGTTCGGGAAGAAAACTTCGTCCTTTCGGAAAAGGTCAAGCTGGGCATGCTGCCCCGCTACAAGTATCTGACCAACAACGACACCTCCAACATCGTTGGCGAAGGCGTTTTGACCCTCGACCGCACCGGTCTGACCTACAAAGGCAGCTGCGGCGGCGGTCAGGTGACGCTGCATCAGCCGATCTTATCTTTGCCGACCTACGGCATGTGCACCGATGTCAGCCGCATCTACACCTTTATTGACGGCGAGTTCTACGAGTTTTATCCCGAAAACCGCACCGTTGGCAAGTGGCTGCACTGCACCGAAGAGATGCACCGCTTTATGGGCGGCAAATGGACCGACTTTGCCGGCGGCGGGGAAGCCCCCGCAAAACGCCCGATCTCCTCTGCAATCAGCTGAGTGCAATGCCCGATACCCGAACTGCCGTGGGTGTCTTTCGAAAACAGAAAAACTCCCCATCCGTTTGGATGGGGAGTTTCTTTTTTTTGTTTGTAACCAAAGCGCGGGTTACCGGGATGGATTTTGCATCGTCTATACCCGCGGCGTGGCAGCGGCAACTTGCCGCGCGAAGGGGCGCCGGCGAGCCGCCGGAGGCGAACGCACGATCTCCTCTGCAATCAGCTGAGTGCAATGCCCGATACCCGAACTGCCGTGGGTGTCTTTCGAAAACAGAAAAACTCC
>JAFQTW010000097.1 GCA_017408855.1 Oscillospiraceae bacterium
CAGAATATCAATTTGGTGCTGCCGCTGATGAAGCAGGAGTTCCAGTCCGACCTTGGCACGCTGGGTATCGTATCCTCGGCGCTTTTCTGGAGCTACGCCTTCGGTCAGTTGGTCAGCGGACGTCTCGGCTCCTACTTCGGCTATAAAAAACTGATGATCTTCGGCGTGGTGTCATCCGCCGTTTTGAACGTTGCCATCTCTTTCCAAAGCAGTCTTTGGGTGATCGCCGTTCTTTGGGGCCTGAACGGCTTCTGTCAGGCCATGGTATGGTCCAACGGCCTAGGCGTCATCAATAAGTGGTGGCCCAAAGAAAAGAGGGGCTTTGCCTCCGGTCTTGCCACCGCCTTCTCCGGTGTTGCACAAGCCGTAACGTATTTAACCGTTAACTGGTGCTTGATCCTCAATCCGGAATGGACCTGGCGAGCCGGTTTCCGGTTCCCCATCCTCCCCATGGTTCTGATTCTCGTCGCCTTTGTTCTGTTTTTCAAAGAAAAACCCGAGGACGTCGGTCTGAAGGCCTTTGAAGAGCCCGACCAGTCGCTGGACGAGAGCAATGCGGCTATGGAAGCAAAACTGGCAGAAAAAGGGTTCTTCTACCCCTACAAGCTGCTTTTCAGTGAGCCAAAGGTGATTTTGTTCTGTCTGATCTCTGCTATTGCCGGCATCGGTCGCTACGGCCTGCTGACCTGGATCCCCACCTATTTTACGGAGGAACTGGGTCTGACTCTGAAAGACGATATGTTCACCTATATCGTCCTGCCTCTGGGACAGGCGTGCGCCATGTTTGTGTTCCCCTTTATTACCGACAAGATTTTCAAAGGGAAACGGGAACCCATGCTGATTCTGGCTTCCATAGTTGCCTTTGCGGGGATGATTTGCTTCCCCTTGTTTAAAACGCAGGTACCTGCCACCATCATGCTGTTCGTCGTAGGCGTTTTCAGCATGGTAACCGGTGTGATTTGGGCTATTGCCGGTGACATGGGCGGTCGTGCACTGTCCTCCACCGTCGTCGGTGTTTTAGACTGGGCCGTATATATGGGCGCTGCCATCCAGGCATCTGTCTTTGGTTTCATGCAAGAACGATTCGGTTGGGCTGCGATTTTCGTAACCATCGGTTGCCTGTATATTCTCCTGTTGGTGCTGACCCTGGTAGCACGAAACATGAAAACGAATAAACTTTAATGGTGTCACAAAAGGAGCGGGAAACCGCTCCTTTGTCGTTATTTGCAGAATTGACACTCCCCCGTTTTCGTGGTACAATTCGATATAGTGCAATTCTCAAATTTTATAGCTTTCACACGGCTATTTTTCACGATTGCGAGGTTTCCTTATGCTTCTGTACATTGACCCCGGTACGGGTAGTATGCTCTTTACGGTACTGCTGGGCTTGATCGGTGCCGCGGTGTATTCCCTACGAATGCTGTTCATCAAGCTCCGCTTTGCCATTAGCGGAGGTAAAGCCAAGGCCGACACCGGAAAGATCCCTCTGGCGATTTTTTCCGATGACAAGCGCTACTGGTCTATCTTCTCCCCCATTTGCCGGGAATTGGATAAACGGGGCGTGCCCGTGCTTTACATGACCGCTTCCCCGGATGATCCCGGCTTGGACAATCCCTACGAGCATGTCCGCGGCGAATTTATCGGTGCCGGCAATAAGGCCTTTTCCAAGCTCAACTTCCTCAACGCCACCATTTTGTTCTCCACCACTCCAGGTCTGGACGTGTACCAATGGAAACGGTCGAAGAACGTGGATTACTACGTCCACATTTTCCATACTGCCGGCGAAGTTACCCGCTACCGCATGTTCGGCATTGACTACTACGATGCACTGATGATCGCGGGCGACCATCAGGAACGGGACATTCGTCAACTGGAAGAAAAACGAAACCTGCCCGCTAAAGAGTTGGTAACCGTGGGCATCCCCTTTATGGATGAAATGGCCGCCCGCCTCGCCTCCACCGGACCTGCTGCGGAGCATCCGCGCACGGTTCTTTTGGCACCCACTTGGGGTCCCAGCGCCATTTTCAGCATCCACGGCGGCAAGATCATCGACAAATTGTTGGAAACCGGCTACCATATCATCATCCGTCCCCACCCCCAATCCTTCGCTTCCGAAACGGAATTGCTGGATAAGCTGATGAAGGACTATCCGGAATCCGACCAACTGGAGTGGAACCGCGATACCGATAACTTCGAGGTCCTGCGCCGCAGCGACATCCTGATCTCCGACTTCTCGGGCGTTGTGTTTGATTTCTCTTTGATCTACGACAAACCGGTCATTTACACCGACCCTAATTTCAATCTGGCGCCCTACGACGCCTGGTTTTTGGACCATCCGTTGTGGACCTTCTCCGCCCTGCCGCGGATCGGTCAAGAGCTGAATATGGAAAACCTGGACAACATCAAGGAGCTGATCGACGCCTGCTTAGAGGATCCTCGCTATGCGCAGGGTCGTCAGGAAGTGCGCAATGAAACCTGGGCATACCCGGGAGAAGGCGCGGTCCGTGCCGCCGATTACCTGATGGCGAAATACGCATCGCTGACCGAAACGAAAAATAAAGGGAGTGTTGCAAAATGACCTTTTTTGAGATGTTAGGCACTCTCCTTATCGGGCCGCTGAAACTGATCTTTGAAGTCATTTTCTCCGTCGCCCTCACGGTGATCGGCAATCCCGGTCTATCCATCATCGTGCTGAGCTTGGCAATGAACGTTTTGGTCCTGCCCCTTTATCGCCGAGCAGACGCTATTCAGATCGAAGCCCGTGACACGGAAAACAAGCTCAAGGATGTGGTAACCCACATCAAAAAGACCTTTTCCGGCGACGAGCGCATGATGATCCTGCAAACGTACTATCGGCAAAACAACTACAACCCGCTGTCCGTGCTCAGCGGCTCCATCTCCCTGCTGCTGGAGATTCCTTTCTTTATGGCAGCGTATCAGTTCCTTTCCGGCGTAAGCGCCTTTTCCGGCACGTCTTTTGGCCCCATCGCTGATCTGAGCGCACCGGACGGACTGATCGTTATCGGCGGCATCACCATCAATCTGCTGCCCATTATCATGACGTTGGTCAACGTGATCTCCAGTTCCCTGTATCTGAAAGGCTTTCCGCTGAAAACCAAGATCCAGCTTTACGGCATGGCGGCTTTCTTCCTTGTTTTCCTGTACAACTCCCCTGCCGCCCTTGTTTTCTACTGGACGCTGAACAACCTGTTTTCTTTGATCAAGACCCTTTTCTACAAGATCAAAAACTCCAAACGCATTCTGCAGATCTTCCTTGCCGTTTTCGGCGTGGTCTCTGTGGCCATCGGCATCGCCATGGAGGGCTTCTGGCGTTCCGCTTTTATGATTCTTTTGGGCGTTGTGTCCGAGCTGCCCTGGATCCTGCCCCTGCTGAAAAAACTTCCTTTCCCCCGAAAGGAAGCCGAGGAGATCCGACCCAACAAGACTCTGTTTATTTTCGGCGGGCTGTTCCTGACGGTGTTGGTAGGACTGCTGATCCCCGGCACCTATATTTCCGCCTCGGTGCAGGAATACATCTACACTTACTGTTTCTACGAGCCCATCTGGTACATCGTACAAACCTTGTGCATTTCTGCCGGCACGTTTCTGGTTTGGCTGGGCGTATTTTACTGGCTGGCAAACCCCAAGGGCAAGGTGATCTTTGAGCGGCTGGTATGGATCCTCAGCGGCGTTATGCTG
>JAFQTW010000098.1 GCA_017408855.1 Oscillospiraceae bacterium
AAGAGGAAAAGTCCGCAAAGAAAGAAAAGCGCCTGAACCGAAAGGAAAAGCAGGCGGCGAAGGATCTGGCGGCGAGAATGCAGCTGATCCTGGATTCGCCGGTCACCGATCCGGAGAAGAAGGAGATGCTGCGAAAAGCGGGACTTTCGCCCCGGTACCGGGACAATCTGCAGCTGATGGTCTGGAATCTCTATCAAAAGGCTTTGGGCGGCGATCTGGCGGCGATCCGTGAGATCCGTGCCATGCTGCAGGAGTCGCAGCACAGGGAAAAGGGCGCGGCTGTGGTGATCGTGGATGACATGGAGTAAAGAAGAAGGGGTTTCGCTCAAATCGCTGACAGCTCCGGTGTTTGCGCCGGTACACAAAGCGGTAAAAGCCGGCGGCGGAGAATTCGTTTTAAAAGGCGGACGGGGATCGGGAAAATCCAGCTTCGTTTCGCTGCAGGTATGGCTGTGCCTGCTGCGGCATCCCGACAGCCACGGGGTGGTATTGCGTAAGGTTGGATCGACGGTGCGTTCTTCGGTGTTTGCACAGCTGCGATGGGCAGCCGAAGCGTTGGGCATCAGCCATCTGTGCCGATTTACGGTCAGCCCTGCCGAGGCGGAATTTCTGCCCACGGGGCAGAAGATCCTGTTTTTCGGTATGGATGATGCGGGTAAGCTGAAAAGTTTGAAGATGCCTTTTGGCTATGCGGGGGTGCTGTGGTTCGAGGAGCTGGATCAGTTTGAGCCGGAGCAGGTACGAAGCGTGGAGCAGTCGGTCCTGCGAGGAGAAGGTCCCTTCTTCTGCTTTAAAAGCTACAACCCGCCGGCATCGCCGGTCCATTGGGTCAACCGGTGGGCGGACAGGGCAAAGGCGGGGCGGGTCATCTGCCACAGCGACTATCGGCAGGTACCGAAGGAGTGGCTGGGTCAGAAGTTTCTGGAGGATGCGGTCTTTCTGGAGAAAACCGATCCGGCGGCATACCGCCATGAGTATCTGGGCGAGATCGGCGGGCTGGGGGACGAGGTTTTTTCCAATATTGCGGCGCAGGAGATCTCCGAGGAGCAGATCCGGCAGTTTGATCGGGTGATGGCTGGGGTGGACTGGGGGTTTTATCCCGACCCGTGGGCTTTTAACCGGGTGTACTACGATGCGGCGAGACGGGATCTGTATGTTTTTTATGAAAAGACCTGCTATAAGACGGTCAATCGGGACACAGTCAAGCTGGTCAAAGCGGCGGTGGGGGAGAAAGAGCTGGTCACCGCCGATTCGGCAGAGCCCAAAAGCGTGGAAGATTACCGGCAGTGGGGTGTATTTTGCCGCGGGGCGGTAAAGGGTCCGGGCAGCGTGGAGTATTCCTTTCGCTTTCTACGGGGCTTGCGCAGAATCGTGATCGATCCGGTTCGCTGTCCCGATACGCTGCGGGAGTTTCGCGGGTATCGCTACGAACGGGGACGGGACGAGACCATCCTGCCCGGATACCCAGACAAAGACAATCATCACATCGATGCGGTGCGCTATGCCACCGAGCCGGTGTGGCGAAGAAGGGGGAATGGTTAAAAAATGTGGAATGAATGGATGAATCAGCTGGAGAAACTTTGGCAGAAAGGCTCGGTGCAGCCCCTTTGCGATTTGGGTCAGGCTGTGACGGTGTCGGATAAGCGCAGAGATGAGATGCGCCTGTGGCATCAGGTATGGAATAAGGATGCACCCTGGGCAGACGGCGGTCGGGTAAAAAGTATGGATCTTTTGCCGGCGATGGCCAAGGAAATCGCCCGTCTGGCCACCATGGAGATGGAGATCTCGGTAAAGGGCGGGATTCGGGCGTCATTTTTGCAGTGTCAGCTGGGACAGGCAAAAGAGAAACTGCAAGGTCATCTGGCCTGTGCGGTAGCGCAGGGCGGCATGGTGTTCAAGCCCTGTGTAAGCGGCGGGCAGCTGCCGGTTGAGATGATTGGCGCACAGCAGTTTTTTCCGATGCAGGTAAGCGCTGACGGTAAGATCATCGGTGCGGCTTTTGTGGAGCAGCGGAATCGGGGCCGAGATACCCTAACCCGCGTGGAGGAACATCGTATGACCGACAAGGGTGTTCTGGTACGAAACTTTGCCTTTGTATCCGGTGCGGGCGGTGCTTTATGGCGGCAGATCGAGCTTTCGCAGGTGCCTGCCTGGGCGCATCTGGAGAAAGAGGTGTTGGTACAGGGTCGTTACGAGCCGTTGTTTGTGTATCTGAAGATGCCTTTTGGTGACGGCGCTCAGGCGGATTGTCCGCTGGGCTGCTCGATTGCAGTCGACGCTATGTCGCTGCTGGAAGAAGCGGATCGACAGTACAGCCGTTTGCTGTGGGAATATGAAGGCGGTGAGCTGGCGGTAGACGCCGATTCCACCTACTTAAGCGGCGGAAGAATGCCGCAGACGACCCGCAGGCTGTTCCGTAGCCTGAATACGGGGGCGGATTTTTACAAGGTATTCAACCCGGATCTGCGTGACGAAAGCTTGCGCGCGGGATTGAATGATCTTTTGCGCCGTGTGGAGTTTGCCTGCGGTCTTTCCTACGGAATTTTGTCCGATCCGCAGCAAAAGGCGCTGACTGCCACCGAAGTGGCGGCATCCCGCCAGAGGCTGTACAGCACCGTGAAACAGGTGCAGGGTGCGCTGGAAACGGCCATCCGCAATTTGGCAGAGGTGTTGGATTTCTGGGCTGACTGGCTGCCGCAGGTTCCGGCAGGGGAATACGAGCTTGTTTTCCGCTGGGATGACAGCATCGTTACCGATACGGCGGCGGAAAAGGAGCTGTTCTTTCAACAGATTGAAGCGGGCATCTGTCAGCCCTGGGAATTTCGGGTGCGGTTTTTCGGGGAGAGCGAAAAAATCGCCAAAGAGCGCTGCGGGGCAGCGGTGCAGAAGGAGGCATAAGGATGAAAAAAGAAAAGCTGAAGGAGCTGGGTTTGACCGAAGAGCAGATTCGGGCGGTGCTGGATGAAAACAGCCGTGATCTGCAAAAAGCACGGAATAAGGATGCAGCGGCAAAGCTGTGGGAAGAAGAGCGGGCGGCTTTGGAAAATCAGTGCGGCGCATGGAAGGAAAAGGCGGAAAGCCTAGAAGGAATCTGGCAGAAAAAGCTGGAGGAAAGCCGTTACGAGATGGCACTTTCCCATCAGCTGGAGAAGGCCGGTGCCCGTAATCGAAAGGCGGTCCGCGCGCTGATTTGCGAGGAAGGTCTACAGGTGGGCGAAGATGGTGCGATTGCAGGTCTTGCCGAGCAGATCGCGCAGATCCGTGCAGAAAACAGCTATCTGTTTGAGGAAAAATCTGTGCCCCAGTTCATCTGCTTTGGCGGTATGTCGGACGGTGCGGACGAAGAAAAAGTACGTCAGATCATGGGTCTGGCCAAGGAATAAGAAAGGATGAAGAAAATGAACACTCTGGCAAAATTTAAAAAGTATACCGATAAACTGGACGAGGTTTATCAGCAGGCGGCGCTGACCGCTGTTCTGGACGGCGATGCTGAGCTAGTACAGATGGGTGCCAACGCCGGTGAGATGGTAGTTCCCAAAATCAGCATGGACGGTCTGGCTGACTACTCCCGCAACGGCGGTTATGTAGACGGCGATGTGACCCTCAACTATGAGACTGTGAACTTTAACTACGACCGAGGCCGCGTTTTTACCGTAGATGCCATGGACAACGAGGAGACTGCAGGTGTGGCATTTGGCCGTCTGGCCGGTGAGTTTGTTCGCACCAAGGCCGCGCCCGAGATGGATGCCTTCCGTTTTGCGGCGTATGCATCCCACGAGGGTATTGGTAAAGAAGTGGGCGAGATCACTTCCGGCGATGAGGCGCTGGCTGCACTGATCGAGGCGCAGAATGTGATGGACGATGCGGAGGTGCCGGTGGATCAGCGCTATCTGTTTATCTCCTCTCAGCTGTACAATCTGATCCTCAATCTGGATACCACCAAATCCAAGGCGGTGCTGGAGAGCTTTCAGCAGGTGGTAAAGGTGCCCAAGAGCCGCTTCTACACCGAAGTGAAGCTGAATAACGGTTCCGCCGAGGGCGAGACTGCCGGTGGCTTTGCTATGGGTGAGAACGCCAAGGCCATCAACTTTATGGTGATCCACAAAGGTGCGCTGCTGCAGTATCCCAAGCATACCGTAAACAAGATCATTGCACCGCAGGAGAACCAGACCTCGGATGGCTGGAAATTCTTCTACCGCGCATACGGTCTGGCAGATGTGTACGAGAACAAGCTGGCGGGTATTTATCTGCACTGCCAGGCGTAAGAGGTTAGGGGGTAAGGACGATGGGAATCGATTTTACCTTTTACAAGGAGCAATATCTGGGGCTTTTGCCCCAGACGCTCTTTGACCGCTTTGCCCCGAAAGCTGAGGCCTTTCTTCACTTTGCCTGCGGCGACCGATGGCTGACAGAAACAGCATTGCAGCAGAAAAAGCTGGCGTTGTGCGCCGTGACAGATGAGATGGAAAAGCTCTTTCGCAAGGGCGGGATTGCTGCGGAAACGGCGGGCGAATACGCGGTGCATTATCAAAAGGGCGATGATGCGGCGGCGCTGTATCGGGCGGCGCAGATCTATCTGCCGGATGAAATGCTGTTTCGGGGGTGCGGCGTATGATGATCAACACAGACGCCACAATTTTTAACCGGTGGGAAGAGGACGGCAAAGCACTGGCGCTGCCCACACTGCTGCCCGGTGTATTCTGGTCCATGTCGCAGGAGGGCGGTTATCCCGGCCATCGGTACAGCAACAAAGGGTTGGAGAGAAAGAACAAAGCGAAGATTCTGGTACCGGCTGTATGGGGAGAAAAACAGTATGTTTCCCCTTCGGCATGGAAGGGGTTATCCTGCGCCGACAAAGAGCGGTTTTTCACCTTTGCGGTGGGAGATATCATGTTGCAGGAACAATGGGTCGGTGATGAGGCGGTTTTGCTGACGGAGCTGTTGGCTGAGAAAGACGATGCGATCTGCCTGGAAACGGTGCATTCGGTGATGACGCCCCACGGCCTTTCTCATTGGGAACTGGAGGGGGTGTAGCGGATGATTGGAGTGGAAATGCTTAAAGCCATGCTGGAACAAAGTGGGCTTTTGCCGGAATCGGCAGGAACGGTACAGATCGATCATCTGGAGGAAAACCGGCCCTGCGTTGGATTGTTTTCGGTGGGAGAAACCCTTGTTTCGGCGGCGGACGGCAGATGGAAGCTTTCGTTTTTGCTGCAGCTGACGTTGTATGGTGCGGATGAAAGCTCCCGTAGGGAAAATCAGCATCTGATGGAGCGGTTAAGCCGTTGGGCTGCCGGCTATCGCGGCGAAAACGTTGTCAGCTTTTGGATGGGCGGCGGAAAGCTTTTGTATCCGGCACCGGACGGTCTGACCTTTGTGTATCAGCTGGAAGGTGAGCTGGTTTATCGGGAAAAGACGGACGACGAACCGTCCTGTTTCGGTGAGAATATTTGGTGGGTCAGAATCTCCGGCGAGGAGGAGTGGCTGCCGGTGATTGGCATGGACGCCATGGAGGAAAGCACGTCGCTGCCCGAACACGGTCTGGTGGATCGAAACGGTGCCGTAAGGCGTTTGGCGGGAACACAAAAGCATCAGGTGATTTTTGAAGGCTTGCTCGATGCTGCCGGTTCGCTGCCGAAAAAACTTTTGGAAAACCCTCGGGCTGCTGTGGAGTGGGTCTGCAGTAAGAAAGAGAATACGCACCCGGCGGCAGCACGGTTTGGCAGCGGCTTTCTTTCTGTGCAGAAGGTACAGGGGGAAAAGATCATCCTGCAGCTTTTGATAAACAAAATGACCTGCGGAAAGATTTGGCAGGATGACGAGAGAAGAATGAGCATCTGGAAGGAGTGATGACCGTGCGGGAGAAGAAAGAGGGTCTGAAAGATCGAGCGAATGAAAAAAACGCGGTCAAAGCGCAGAAGGAGAATCGAAAAATGATGATCCGTGCGGGATATGTGGAAAGGAGAGGCAATGGCACAGTACGTTGAGAAGGTTTACGCGGCAGATTCCTGGCAGGAAAACCGCGCGGACGGTCAGCTGTTGGGTGTGGTGCGCGGCACGACCGTAAAAACATCGGTCGAACACCGCTTTTCTTACGACGGTTATCCCTGGGGCATTACGGCGGCTCAGGCCAGCCATTTGGGAATGGAGTTTCCGCTTTCTGTCAGGTACGGGAAAAAGAAGCTGACTGCAGCCAGTGTTTCGGCTTATGTGACCGATGCTTCCGTCACCGCTTCGGGCAGTTTTCAATCGGGCAGGATGATCTTTGGGGTGGATGATTTTGCTACCGACCGCTTTCAGTCCGATGCCCTTGGTGCGCAGCTGGAAGTGGGGACACTTCATGAAGGGGCGTATAATGTTCTGATCGATTGGGCGGACAACATCGGCGGAAACCTTTCCAAGGCGGCGGCAAACGGAACACTGGTGGCGACACCCAATGTCTGGGCAGGCTGTACCGGCGACATGATCGTAGGCAGCAGTTACCGTGCCAAGGCGGCAGTAGAGATTCAAAGCCACACCGGCAGCAACCGTCCTTATGTGGAGTACACCTATGCGGATGTAATCCCTGCGGTGAAAAACTGTACCCCTCGGTCGGGGTTTATCAATGAGAAAAAGGATGCCCGTTTTGGCTGGAGCTTTTCCTATAACGATTTGGCAGTTGCGGAAAAACTAGTGCAGGCGGCATACTGTTTTCGATGGCGAGCAGCGGGGGAATCTGCTTGGAACGAAGTGACGGTGCAGAGCGAAATCTGCAGTCACACTGTTGTGGCGGGGTCTTTCCCCGAGAAGGGCAGCATCCAGTGGTGCGTGCGGGTGCAGTCCAACGACGGCATCTGGAGCGAATGGTCGAATGTGATGGAACTGACCACGGTGGACTCGGTTCCGGCTCAGCCGCAGAAACTGTCGCCGGACAAGGTGTATGTGGAGGGGAACGGCGCTGTGGCGTTTTCCTGGCAGCATGTAATCGAGACCGGTACCGAGCAGCAGGCTTTCGAGGCGCTTTACAGCATCGATGAAGGCCGCACCTGGCAGATGCTGGCAGCACAGGAATCGCTGGAAAACGGCTTTTTGGCGGCGGAAGGGGCGCTGCCATCGGGTGAGGTGCTTTGGAAAGTACGCACCGCCAACTCGGACGGTGTGTTTGGTGGTTGGAGTGAAATCGCCTCGATCATCGTGCGGGCCAAACCGGCAGCGCCGGTGATTGGTGAAGTGGTTGCGGCGCCGCTGGCGACGATCCGCTGGCAGGCTGCTTTGCAGCAGGGCTACGAGGTTAAGTTGGGCGGGGAAAACTCCGGTCAGCGGTATGGCACCGAAAAAAACTGGCAGTGCCCGAATCTGCTGCCGGACGGAGAACATCTGCTGCAGCTGCGGGTTTGCAACCGATACGGGCTTTGGTCCGATTGGGCAGAAAGCACTGTGCAGATCCAAAATCGCCCCGTCGGTCATATTGCGCTGCAAAGCCGTGTGGTGGGATACGAAGCGGCTCTTTCTTGGCAGGCAGAGGGGGATTTTCTGCGCTATCTTGTGGAGCGGGATGGCGTGATCATCGGTGAGACGGAAGAAACCGTTTTTGTGGATGCAGAAATCTGCGGCAAGTGCCGATATCGGATCATCGGCCTGCAGGACGATGGCCATTATACAGTCAGCGTACCTTTGACGGAACAGATTGCGATTCAAAAGGCGGCTGTTGGCAAAGATGGCGTGTGGATCCCTGCCGATTTGGGTGTGGATGCCCCGCCGCAGCATCGGCAAACCGAAACGGCGCGCATTTCCTATCTGCACCGATGGGGAGAAGCGCTGCCGGCAGCACAAAAAGGAGATGGCGTGGATTTAATTCATGAACTGACCTTTGGTCTGCAGGATCGGGCGCATCTGTCGGTTTTACGCAGCTGGCTGGGGCAGCAGGTGATCTGCAAGGATCGGGACAGCTGTTTTACCGGTATTCTGGAGAGCATTGATCTGCAGGAAAAAGAGGCGTCGAAGATCACACTAACTGTTGTGCAGGCAAAGGAGTGGTCGGATGAGTAGCGCGATTTCGGTACGGTACGACCTTTTGCGGGGTCATGTAAAATATGGAGAAGCCAAAGGAATCGGCTCTGCAGCGGTATCGATGGATCGCAGCAGAAAGATCAAGACGATCTTTTCGGGGGATTTGATTTTACCGGCTGAGATCGATCTTTTTACCGACCGCTTGCAGCCGGTTTTGCTGCGAAACGGCAAGGAGCATCCGTTGGGGCTGTTTATTCTGACCGACACAAAGGTGCTTTGGGAAAAAGGCAGTCCCTTTGTTCAATGTGAAGGGTATGATCTGGGTTATCTGGTCATGCGAACCCGCACCGAAAAGCGAATGTTTTTTGAGGCAGGCACTCGCTACACCGATGTGTTGCAAAGTCTTTTGCAGCTGTGCGGCATTGAGAACCTTTCCATGACCGCAAGCGAAAAGACCCTGGCTACACATCGCAGCGACTGGGAAATGGGCACATCGGTGCTGGATATCATCAATCAGCTGGCCGATGAGCTGGGTTACGAATCTTTATGGTTTGATTGCGAAGGGACTGCACAGCTGCATCCGCAAAAGCAGGCGGAGGCGGAGTGCATCGACTTTTGGTACGGACCCGGCCGTCAGGACGGGTACCTTTTGACGGGGGAAGAGGGCTGCCGTCAGGAAGATCTGTTTGAGCGCTACAATGTGGTGACGGTGGTTTGCGAAAATCCCGACCTGCCGCAGATTATGACAGCTACGGCGGTGAACGACGATCCGGAAAGCATCTTTTCGGTTCAGCGAATGGGCAGGGTGATGGCACCGCTGGTGAAGGTACAGAACATTCCGGATGAGGCCTCCCTTGCCCAATATGCGCAGCGGCTTTTGTGGGAGCAGATCGTGTCTCAGGAGACGGTGCAGATCAAAACACCCCTCGGACCCATCTGCGGCTGCGGTGCTATTATCGCGCTGGAGGGTGGTCCTGTACCGGACATCTACCGTGCGGAGGGCTGGACGATGGAACTTTCGCCTGACGGATGGGGGGAACATACGCTGAAAAGGGGGAGATATCGA
>JAFQTW010000099.1 GCA_017408855.1 Oscillospiraceae bacterium
ACATCATGCAGGTCTGCAAAGCTTCTTCCGACAAAGCCACCACCAGACGGGCGCCCAGCCAGGAACCGGTCAGGCTCATGGCAGCACAGACAAAGCCCGGCTTCCAGCGGACATAACCGTTTTTGCCGAAATTATAGGTAGCGATGGCAGTTCCAAAACTGCTGCCGAATTTATTGGTGCCGTAAGCCATGTGGATCGGTACCCCTGCGAACAGATATGCGGGCAGGGTGATAATACCGCCGCCGCCGGCTACCGCATCCATAAATCCGCCCAGAAAAACCAGCGGACAAACGATCGCAAAAGTTTGCCAGGTAAGTTCCATTTTCTTCTCCTCCTGCTCAGAAAATGAGCCATTGATTTGGAAACCGAATCCATATTACGCCAAATTTCTCCCAAAGTCAACGGACAAAGAGAGATGGCGGGTCTGTTTTGTCCGATCTTTTCATAAACTGTCCCGACAGGGGGCAGAAAGAATGAAAAAACGGAACAACTCGGTCTTTTACAGCGCCTTTTTCCTCAGCCTTTCTTCGATGGCTCTGCAGCTGATCGGTTTCATCTACCGCATTGGGATCGGACGGATCGGCGGTGCGCAGGTCATGGGTCTGTACCAGCTGGTGATGCCCGCCTACTCGGTGATCTCTGCCTTTACCATGTCGGGGCTGACTTTGGCGGTGTCCCGTCTTTGCGCCCAGTATCATGCGCAGAATGATCCGGGCGGAGTGCGCGGTGTCATCCGCTTTGCCCAAACGGTTTTTCTGCTGCTGTTTTCGGCAGCGGCTCTGGTGGTGCTTCGTTTTCCCGACTTTCTGGCAGGAAAGGTGCTGGGGGAAGAAAAGCTGCGTCCCGCTTTGCTGATGCTGCTGCCCTGCCTGTTTCTCACCGGCTTTGAAAATATCTTTAAGTCCGCTTTTCACGGGATCAAATACATTCTGCCGCCCATCGTTTCCGAGCTGACCGAGCAGCTGGTCCGAACAGCGGCGGGGTTGGGACTTTTGTACTTTCTGACCCCCGCCGATCCGGGCAACGGCACCTTTCTGATCGTTTCGGGGATGGTCATCAGCGAGGTGTTCAGCGTTGTGATCCTCTTTTGCTTCTATCAAAAAGCCCGCAAGACCCTTCTGCGGGGAAGGGGACATCTTCCCCAAAAGCTGCTGCAGAAGGTGGCATCCATCGCGGTCCCCGTTTCTTCGGCGGGACTTGTGAACAACCTGCTTTCCTCCGCCACAACGGTGCTGATCCCCAACCGGCTGATGGCGGCAGGGGTCCCCGAAGAAACGGCGCTGACCCTTTTCGGCACGATGGTGGGGATGACCCTTCCGCTTTTGATGCTTCCCACCGCTTTTCTCGGACCCTTGAATACCGTTTTGCTGCCCCGTCTGACCCAGTATACCACCTTGCGAAATACCGCCCAGATCCGAAGAAAAGCGGGAAAAGCCATCCAGTTTACAGGACTTTTGCAGGCGCTGTCGCTGTCGGTCCTTCTGCCGTTGGGCAGACCCATCGCGCAGCTCGTGTACGGGCAGCCCGGCGCCGGTGAACATATCCCGCTGCTGTCGGCAGCCGCTTTTTTGACCTTTTACCATATCACCACCGGCGGCATCTTAAACGGCATTGGACTGCAGAAAAAATCCTCCGCATCGGTGGTGGTCACCGGCATAAGCGAGATCCTGCTGACCTGGCTGCTGGTCACGCCCATGGGGATTGCCGGCTACGCTGTCGCCTGCATCGGAAGTGAGCTGATCGGTACCGGCATGAATTTTTACTGGATCCGAAAAGCTGCGGCGCTGCAATTTCGCATCCGCAACTGGTTTGCGACCCCCTATCTGTCCGGTGCCGCGGGGGCGCTTTGCGCCGGGATCTGCTACGATTTTCTTCTTTCCCGCATCCATCCGACCGCGGTGCTGTTTTTGTCGGCTGCCGCCGCCGTGACGGTATATGCCGCCAGCCTTTCTTTTTTAGGGCTTCGACCGGACCGATATCTCAAAAACCTGTTTGCCGATAAAGCATCGGGGTGTTATACTGAGTGACAGAAACAGAAAAAGGAGATGTATCATGTCTGCCTGTTACGATTGCCCCCGAAAATGCGGGGTGCTCCGTCCCGCCACAGTGGATTGTGCGGGATCTTTCGGCGTTTGCGCCATGCCGACCGAGCCGGTGGTGGCCCGCGCCGCGCTGCATTTTGGAGAAGAACCCTGTATCAGCGGCGAAAAAGGCTCCGGAACGGTTTTCTTCAGCGGATGCTCGCTTAAATGCGTTTTTTGCCAGAATTACGAGATCAGCGCCAAAAACTTTGGACAGCAGATCACCACCGAACGGCTGCGAAGCATCTATTTTGAACTGATGGAACAGGGCGCTCACAACATCAATCTGGTGAACCCCACCCATTTTGTCCGTGCCATCGCTGAGTCTCTGCGTGAGCCGATCTCCGTGCCGGTGGTCTACAACTGCGGCGGATACGAATCGGTTTCGTCGCTGAAAAAGCTGGAAGGAAAAGTGCAGATCTACCTGCCGGACCTAAAGTATTCCGACGACAGCCTCGCTCTTCGCTACTCCTCGGCGCCGGACTATTTTGAAACCGCCAAAGCCGCCATCCTTGAGATGGTCCGGCAGACCGGTCCTTACCAAACGGACGGAGACGGTATGCTGCAAAAAGGGGTGCTGATTCGCCATCTGATCCTGCCGGGACACACCGAAAACAGCAAAAAGATCATCGACTGGGTGGCAGACACCTTCCCGAAAGGGACGGTGCTTTTCAGCCTGATGAGCCAGTATGTTCCCTGCGGCAAAGCAGCAGGATATCCGCCCCTCGACCGCCCTCTGACGCAGGAGGAGTACGATGAAGTGGAAGAACATCTTTTTGCCCGCGGGATCGAGGAAGGCTTTTTGCAGGAATTGGATTCCGCCGACACCGCCTACATCCCGGCCTTTGATCTGACCGGCGTAAACGAAAGGAAAGGGTAATATGGATTTTCAAATGCTGATCGAACAGGCTAAAGCCAAAGGCTTTTCCGCCGCTGTTCTTCCCACAGCGGACATCGTTTTTGACCCGGCGTTCCGTCCGTACTGTGCCGAAAATCTCTGCGGACAGTACGGCGCCAACTATTCCTGCCCGCCGGACTGCGGCACACCCGAAGAAATGGAACAGCGCATCCGTGCCAAACAGCACGCGCTGGTGCTGCAAACCGTCTGGCCCATCGCCGATTACAGCGATGCTGCCGCCATCCGTCATGCAAAAAAGAGCCACAATGCCGCCTCCATCCGGCTGATGCAGGACTTTCGTGCCGCCGGGATCGACTGCTTTCTGGCAGGCGCCAGCGGATGCAACCTCTGTGAAAGCTGTACCATCCTGCAAAAAGAACCCTGCCGCTATCCGGACCTTCGCTTTTCCTGCCTGTCCGCCTACTGCATTTACGTCAAAGATCTGGCGGATAAATGCGGGCTCATGTATCTTTGCCCCAAGGGTCAGGTTTCTTTTTTCAGCATGATCCTTTTTGATTGAATTTTGTTCCCCAAAGGGGTATAATGTTTTCGTTGTATGGAGAAACAGGTGCAAGACCTGTGCGAGTCCGTCGCCGTGAGGCATGATGATGCTTTTTTCCTCACCCTGCCGCCGCAAGCAGGGGACAGACCATTGGCTGTCTGCTGAGAAGGTCGGAAAAAGGCGTGCCAAGCCGGAATAGCCATGCAGCGTAAACCCTTCGCAATGGGCTGCGCATACTGGCCTGAAGGGAAAAACAAAATAAAGGAGCATACAATGATGAAACGTACAAGCATGAAAAAAACGCTGTCGTTGATCTTTTGTATCGTGCTGATTGCGGCTATGGCACTTGTTACAACCGGATGCAGCGGCAAACCGGACGATATGGCAGTGTCCGATGTAATCACCTTTTCCGACGGTGACACCATCGGCGAGGGAAAAAACACCTTCCCGCTGACCATCGTCCATAAAGACGGCACCGAACTGACCGTAACGGTCAACACCGAGCTGACCGTTGTGGGCGAAGCGCTGCAGGAGCTGGGACTGATCAACGGAGAAGAGGGACCCTACGGACTTTACATCAAGACCGTAAACGGTGAGACCCTCGACTACGACAAAGACGGCAAATACTGGGCCTTTTACATCGACGGGGAATATGCCCTCGAAGGCATCGACCTGACCGAGATCGCGGAAGGCGCCGCCTATATGCTCAAAGCCGAATAGACCGGAAACAGGTAACAAAAAGGGATGGAAAGAATTCTTTCCATCCCTTTTCTAATGGGGTTATTGATACAGAAACTCTTTTAAGATCGCCCGGTTCACTTCCCAGTCCAGATCCAAAAGGCTGCGCCCGTCGGAGGTTTTTCGGCTGCCGTAGGTGTTTTCGGCGGGGATGGTCATCTGGCTGATCTCGCTGTTGGCGAAGGTAAGCGCTGTGGGGATCAGCGAAGCGATCTCTTCTTTGGTAAAGTTGGTCTTGACAAGGGGCAAAGTGGTGGTCAGAAACTCGTTCCACTGCGAAACGCCCAGATCCTTTAGCTGCTCGTAGGCAGCTTTCATCACATTTCTCTGCCTTTCGATCCGCTGCCAGTCGCTGTCGATAAACCGCTGACGGGCATATTGCAGCGCGTCGTAACCGTCCAGATGATTGAGCCCTTCGTGAACGGTGGCACGGGTGATGGCGTTGGTGTACACCTCGCCGTTAAGACCCTGCACTTCCAGAGCGGTCAGTTCGATATCCACACCGCCCAGTGCATCGATGATCTGTTCGAAAGCGGAAAAATTCACCCGCACATACCGGTCGATGGGAATCTCAAAGCATTCCCGAACGGTTTTGACCGAAGCTTCTGCTCCGCCGTAGGTAAACACATGGGTCAGCCAGTCATCCTCCCGCCCTTCTACCGGAACACCGATGCCTCTTTCCAGGCTGACCAGACGGATATCTTTGCTTCCTTTGTCCAGCGACAGGATCATGATACAGTCGGAACGGGCAAAGTCGTCGTATTCCTCCGACCGCTCATCGGTGCCCAAAAGCAGGATGTTCAAAACATCGTCCTGCCACAGAGTGTCCGGTTCGGCAGCGGGAACAGTTTCGTCAGTCTCGTAATCCACACGGTTCAGCAGCTGATCGACATACCATCCTCCAGCACCGGCAACGGCGAGGATCCCGATCAAAAGGACCGCCAGTATTTTCTTTTTCATAAAGAACCTCCTTCTCTTTGCCGCGGCAAAACCGCCGGCGAACAAAGAAATGATGTCTGCTGTTATTGTAGCGGCGGGAAAAGGCAATTCCTGTGAATGTTTGTGAACTTTTTTAAAATTTTTCGTTTTTTCGGTCGGAAGGGGACGAAATGGCTCCGGGAACCTTCCGGTAGAGAGGAAACGAGACCGTTCAGCCAGAGCGCACGGAAAAAGAGTGTATTTCGGATCCCGAAGATCCACCGCCGGCCCCGGACCGCTTCCGGTCCTGCCTGCTGCCACAGCTGAGCCGAGCGAAAAAACAGCCGGAACAGGTTTTCCTGCGGGGAATGGGACATCAGCCAATAAAACAGGCGAAAACGCCGGCAGAACAGATAGGCAAAGGCGCATCCGCAAAGAAAAAGCCCTGCCGCCGCGAGAAAGCATAAGGGGGAAAGGGTCTGCACCGCACCGCCGAAAGCCGCGGCTTTTCGGGCAACGGAAAAAGCTGGCGCCGCCGCAAGGCTGCAAAGAAAACCGGCGGCAAAACGAAGAAGCGCCATCCAGATGCGGGCGAAGACCGCTTTAAAATAGAGAGACGGTTTTGTGAAAAAGTAAAAGATCCCGCTTTTCCGAAGGGGCGCTTCGCCTGCCCGTTCCAGAAACCATCGGCGCACGCCCATCCAAAGAGGATGGCAGAAAAACAGCAAAAATGTTCCCTGAAGCGATGCGAAAAGAAGCGTGATCCAACGGAAAAAAGCGATTTTCCAGAAGAAAACCGGCAAAAGAAAGAGGAAAAACGGCAAAAAAATACAGAAAAAAACGACGCGCCGCGCTTCTTTTCCGTTCGACCGGGAAAGGGCGCGGGCACATCGCTTGATTTGTGAGAGACGGTATCCCATGGCATCCTCCGGCAAAGGATTTGCCGAAAGACTATTCGGCAGATGAGATATATTCTGCCGCAGTCTGCGCCACATATGCGCTGAACACAGAAGAGGATACGGTGGGCAGGGTCGGCAGGGGAAGA
>JAFQTW010000100.1 GCA_017408855.1 Oscillospiraceae bacterium
AAAGGTACCGGCGCCGCCTTCTCCAAACTGCACATTGCTCTCGGGATCCAACAGACCCCGATGCCAGAACCCTTCCACCGCCTGCACCCGTTTATCCACATCCTGACCCCGTTCCAGCACGAGAGGACGGTATCCCTGCTGCGCCAGCAAAAGGGCCGCGAACATACCGGCAGGTCCAAACCCGATGATCACCGGACGGTGCTGCAGTTTTTTCTGTCCGAAATGAAGTTCCAGCGCAGGATCTTTACGCAGGGTCGCCCCGGGTACCGAGCGCTTTGCCAAAAGCGCTTCCTCGTCCACAGAAAGTTCCAGCCCGACCGAGTAGACCAAGCGGATGGATTTAGGGTGGCGGGCATCGATGGAAGATTTGACCGGATAGGCTTTTTTTACATCCTGCGTTCGGATCTTCAGTTTTTTGATCGCGGCACTGACCGCGTTGTCAAAGGGCTCATCCAGCCCTGTCTGTATTCCGGTAAGAATGATCGCCATACTGTTACCTCTTACAAAAGAAACCGTCTGAACCGTACCGGTCCAGACGGTTATTTTAAAATCAACTGTTTTTTTCTACGACCGATACAACAGCGGTGTACTCCCCTGCTGCCCAGACCAGATCTTTCGCCGGTGCCGAAACAGCGACCGCCGCCTTAAACTGTCCGGCTTCCACCGTACGCTTGCTCAGATCAATCACAGCCACCAGATCGTCGGCCGTCAGCGATTCCATTACCGCCGCAGGACCGATGACCGTAACTTCTGTCAGCCGCTCGGTCTGGATCTTCGCCTCATATCCTCTGGGGATATTAAGCAGCTGCAGGTTGGTTACCGTAAAGGAACGGCTGACCATGTCCGTCCAGTCGAACTCGACGGTAACGGTTTCCACATGTGCGATATTGGTAAAGCCCTCGGGAAGGACCACATCAAACTGAAAGCTGCTGTCCAGATCCAAAGCTTTCATATCGATATATCCCAGCAGGATCTCCGAATACTCGTCTACCTCGTCAACCGGACCGGCAGCAGTGATCACACTGTGAGACAGGGTATATTTAAGCTTTTCGGGGTCCACATTGTCCGGAACATTCAAAAACTCTACTTTTACAGGAAGCTCCGTGGTTTTTAAAATCGGGACCGAGATCTGCGCCTGTTTGACATCCATCGTCAGGTTCTCCGTGTCGATGGGGTTTCCTTCCTTATCCAGAAGAACAATGTCTGAAGTAAGCTCAGCGCTTTCGGTCAGCTCACCGTCGTGATCGGCAAAAGCCACGCAGGATGCAATTTTCGCAATATCCGCATCGGGGCCGGTCACCGAGATCTGAGTAGGACTGACGATCGCCTCTTCCATCAGATAGCCTTCAGCCGGAACCGCCAGACCTTCGATCTGCAGATCGATACCGAATTTTTTGGTGACCATTCGGTCAAATTTCAAGGTAACGGTCGAAGGAGAAACCGCCGAAATGGCAAATTCCCGACCGGATACATTTTCAGCCACCAGCGGCAGCGTAAACACACCGGCGCCGTTTACAGAACTGAAGTCCACCGATACCGAAAGGTCATCCTCCCCAATACCGCCGACGACCGAACGTTTGCCCTCGATGGTAACATCGGAAAACATTTCTTCGTCACCGATGATGGTCAAACCCATGCGGGTAATAAAAGAGGTCTGATTATCCACCGTTACGGGAACGCCGCGGACCTCATGGGGAATGGCAGTGGTATTATTCATGGCAACACCGTACCAGATAACACAGGCAACCAGGACCGAAACCACTTTGTAAAAGGTGTCGCTATGCCATACAGAATTGATTTTCTCTTTGAATTTTGAAGTATTCATCATTTATTGATCGCCCTCCAAAATCCGGATTTTTTCTCTTCCGTTTTTTCCGGAAGCAATGTTTTTTCCAGAAGATCACGAAGCATATCCGCATCGTAACCGCGGGTCAGCTTTCCTTCCATCGCAACCGATACCACGCCGGTCTCCTCGGAGACCACGATGACCAGCGCATCGGAGTTTTCGCTCATACCCAAAGCGGCACGGTGACGGGTCCCCAACTGCTTGGAAATATCGTAGTTATCCGAAAGCGGCAGAAAACATCCGGCAGAATAGAGCTTTCCGTCCCGCAGGACCATCGCGCCGTCGTGCAGGGGGGAATTGTGGAAAAAGATATTGCCGATCAGTTCCATGCTGGGAACAGAATCGATGATGGTACCGGTCTTGATGATCTCACCCAAGCGGCTCTTTCGCTCGATGACCATCAAAGCACCGGTCTTTTGACGGGAAAGAATGGGAGCTGCCTCGCAGATGGCGTTGATGGCAGTTTTCCATTGCAGATCGGTCTGTTTTTCTTCTTTTTGGTTGAACAGATCCAGCTGAGAGATACGGCTCCGTCCCACGCGCTCCAAGGCGGTACGCAATTCGGGCTGGAAGATGACCGCCAGCAGGATCAACGCATTGCTGAACAGATACTGCAGCGAAGCTTTCATAATGGGCAGCTGCATCCAGTCGGCAACAAAGTAGGCGGCGACCAGTGCGATCAGTCCCTTTGCAAGCTGTCCCGCACGGGAAGCTCTTGCCCATTGGATCAGTTTATATACAAGAAAAGACGTGATCAGAATGTCCAGCGCATCGGTCGGACGAAAGCTTTTGATCACACTGACCAGATTCAGCCATGCATCGTTAAAGCTCATTCTTTGTCGCCTCCTGTTCCGTAAAAATAGTTACTACTATTTTACCACATCTGTCAGCATTTTCAATGCTGTAAAACAAAAAATCGACCCCCGACGGGGAATTATACCGATCGCTCCAAAAGACAGACCGCATGGGCGGCGATACCCTGCATGGCACCGGTGAAACCCAATCCTTCTTCGGTCGTAGCTTTAACGCTGACCTGATCAACGTCGAGACCGCAGGCCGATGCGATCGCTTTTCGCATGGCAGGAATGTGGGACGACAATTTGGGCTTTTGTGCCAGAACGGTGGAGTCGATGTTGTTGATCCGATAGCCCTTTTCCCGGACCATATTTGCTACTTCCCGCAGAAGCAGCGCACTGTCAGCGCCCTTCCAATGGGGATCGGTATCGGGAAAATGTTTGCCGATGTCTCCCAGCGCCGCCGCGCCCAAAAGCGCGTCGGAAATCGCGTGCAAAAGTACGTCGGCATCGGAATGACCCAGCAGACCCAGTTCAAAGGGGATCTCGACCCCGCCGATGATACATCTTCTTCCCTCAGCGAATTTATGCACATCATACCCATGTCCAATACGGATCATTCTGCCGCCTCCCTTCCTTCGCGCCACAGTAAAAGACCTTCTGCCACTGCCAGATCCTCAGGCGTGGTGATCTTAATATTGTCATAATTTCCGGCGACCATTGTGACCGGATGTCCGGCAAACTCCAAAAGCTGACAGTCATCGGTAAAATCCCGACCGGACTCTCGTGCCAGAATTGCGGATGCCTCATATCTCACCCGCTCAAAAACCTGCGGTGTATGGGTCGCCCACAGATGGCTTCGATCCGGAGTCGCGGTGATCACGCCCTTTTCGTCTGCCAGTTTGATGGTATCTTTGACCGGAACGCCCAAAGTCGCCGCTCCGGTCTCACGGGCAGCCTCGATGCATTTTTCCGCATCCGCCGGGCGAAGCAGCGGTCTCGCTCCGTCGTGGACGGCGATATATGCCGCGTTTTCCGAAACGCAGGAAAGCCCCTTCTGCACCGATTCCTGCCGGCTGTTTCCACCGGTAACGATCGTACGAAGCTTGGTGATCGAAAGATCCTCACCCAGCTGTTTGACCAGCGGGATCACCTCTTCCCGTGTGACCACGATGATCTCGCAGACTGAAGGACAGGCCTGCAGTGCCAGCATGCTTCTTCCCAGTACCGGGATGCCCAGAACCGGCGCGAACTGTTTGTCGATCCCGCCCATGCGGGTCGCAGAGCCGGCTGCCACGATGATGGCGGCAGTATCTTTCTGTTCTTTGCGTGACGAGCGAAAACCAAACATATGTCGCCCTCCTTTTCTTATTTATCATACCTTTCTTTTTAACCCATGTAAAGGAAAATGAAAAAAGACCTTTCTTTCGAAAAGTCATTTTGCTCTCATCAATATTATTCTGTCAACGCCCTGTTTGAATAACCGATCCTGTCCATAATAAAAGCCGGAACCTGCTCTTTTTCGATTTGAAGCACATAGGCGAATTCTTCGTACAGCATCTTCTCCGCATCTTTCAGAAAACGTTCATCGGTGATGTGCAGCCGCCTGCCTTTTGTTTGCTGTTCCTTTTGGTGCAGATACAGCCCTTTGATGATCTGTACCAGCCGTACCCGGTCACCCTTTGCCAGGATCTCTTTATACTGCTCTTTCCGGATCGTCTCATCTTCGATCCAACCGGAGTTTTCTTCCGGCATAGAGCAGATCAGCCCGAGGATCTCTTCGGCGGTCAGAACCTTTCGTATCTTTGCCATAAGATCTTGGTTTTTCGCCGGTACAAAAATGGTGGACTCGGGGGCATAAACCGGTTTCAGAATATAATACTCCTGCTTTATTCCGCCGAACACGCGAGGCTGAAGGCTGTCCACCGTGCATATTCCATGGACACTGTATAATACCGTATCGCCGATCTGAAACTCTGCCAATTTGCTGTTCCTCCCTCTGATACCGATGATCCGCAAAATAAAAACGTGCAGTTTCGCTTCAACTGGACTTACGTTCCGCAAAGCAAACTCCACGTTGCTTC
>JAFQTW010000101.1 GCA_017408855.1 Oscillospiraceae bacterium
GACCGGCGGGACGTATCCCGTCAGATTTACCGGATGCTGATCCCCATGATCTTAGAAAACATCCTGACCACCTCCGCTTCGCTGATCACCTCTGCCATGGTGGGCCGTCTGTCGGCTCTGGAGATCTCGGCGCAGGGCGTTGGCGGAAGGATCACCAATACCTATCTTTCCCTGTTTAAAGGGCTTGCCATCGGCGTGACCGTAGTTGCCGCCCTTTACTTTGGCGAGGGACGGCGCGACAAGTGCCGCCGCACGGTGGAGCAAGCCTTTGCCACCGCCATTCCGCTGGGACTTTTGATCACCGCTCTGGTCGCCGCCTTTCCCACCTGGTTCATTCATCTGTTCACCGACGACGCGGACATTCTTTCCTACGCGGTGGGCTATCTTCGTCTGACCTCTATGGGACTGCCCTTTGTGGCCATCACCTGTTTTGTCACGGCGGCCTTTCAGTCGCAGGGCAACACCAAAACGCCCATGCTGATCGCGGGACTGGTCAACATCGTCAACATCGTTTTGGGCTGGCTTTTCATCTTCGGCAACCTGGGTATGCCCGCTCTGGGTCTGACCGGTGCCGGCATCGCCCTCATCTCGGCGCAGGCGGTGGGTGCTTTAACGGGACTGTTCCTGCTGTACCGTCCGCAGCTTGGTCTTTTTGCCAACGCGCAGCACAATCTCCCCTTCTTTAAACTGGAGAGCCACTATCTGCGGGACATCTACACCACGGGACTGCCCGCATCTGCCGAGAACCTTTTATGGCAGTTTGCTACCATCATCATCAGCCGTGTCATCCTCTCTTACGGCACCGAAAGCTACGCCGCCTATCAGCTGGGTCTGCAGGCGGAATCGGTCTGCGACATGCTGTCCATCGGTTTCGTTACCGCATCCACCACCTTAGCTGCCCGCGCCATCGGGCAGAAGGACGATGCGCTTTACAAGATGTACTTTAAGCAGCTGCACAAGATCTCGCTTGGCATCACCGCTTTAACAACGGTGATCCTCTTCGGTTTCCCCCGTTTCCTGATGAGCCTTCTCACCGACAAAGAGGTGCTGATCGCCATCGGCATGGAATACGTTTTCATCATGGGCTTTGTTCAGCTGCCCCAGAACCTGTCCAAGATCTTCAACGGTTTCCTCCGGTCCGCCGGTCACAAATATGTTCCGATGGTCATTTCCTTTACGGGACTGTGGCTGGTCCGTGTGGTTCTGTGCTGTCTGACCGGATGGGTCTTCCACTGGTCCATCTCCGCCATCTGGTGGTCCTTCGTTCTGGACCAGACCGTCCGTGCCGCTATTTCGATGTTCGTTTTCTGGAAAAAGAACGCCTACCACGCCGCCGCGGAGCCCGCGGAGGCATAACGCAGGATCTCCGCTTCAACGAACATGGTGCGGTGCCCGATTACGAAACTGCCATCGGGATCCTTTCTCAAAATCCCCCCTGCCCTGACGGGCATCCCCCCTTTGACAAGGGGGGCTTTGGCTTTGTCTCATTATGGCCCCCTTGCGAAAGGGGGCTGGATTTTTGCGAAACAAAATGACTGGGGGATTCTTTGAACCCCCTCTGTTACATTATAATCAGGAGGTCTTTTTATGGCTTCACCCAAACAGAAAAACATCATCGCGCAGCTAAAGGGACTGCGGGGCTCTAACGCCCTTCCGGTGGTGCTGTTCGAGCCCACCTGGTCCATCCCCTACGGACTGTACAGCTTTTATCTGAGCCTTTACATGAAAAGTCAGGGCGTTACCGACGTTCAGATCGGATTTCTCATCTCGCTCAACTTCATCGTCGGCACCGTGACCGCCCTGTTCGCCGGTGTTGTGGCAGACAAGCTGGGTCGCCGGAAGGGCTGCGTGATCTTTTCGGTGCTGTCCTGGCCCGGATCGGTGCTGCTGAATCTGCTGGCCCGGGGCTTTTGGGGCTTTGCCCTTGCCCAGACCGTCTGCGCCTTCGGTAAGATCAGCGACATTTCCTGGCAGCTGACCACCATCGAGGATGCCAACGACGAACAGCGGCTCACCGCCTTTAACCTGTTCGGCATCATCGACATCCTTTCCGGCTTTGTGACCCCCATCGCCGGCATCGTGGTCGCTAACATGGGTCTTGTGGCGGCAGAGCGGACCTTTCTTCTCATCTCCTTTTTCGTCATGGGCATCGGTTCCATCTGGCGTTACTTCTGCGTAAAAGAGACCGCCATGGGACGGATCGCCATGGCCGAGTCCCGCTCGGTCAGCTACTGGGGCGCCATGAAGCGGTCCCTTTCTCAGATGAAGGGGGCGCTTTTAGGCAGGAACCGCCGTCTGCAGACGGTGCTTGCCATCATCGTGCTGTTTTACGCCTACCAGCCCATCGGCGCTTTTTCCAGCTTGTACTTTGCCCCTTATCTCACCGATGTGGTGGGTCTGGACACGGCGGTCATCTCGATTTTGGGAACCGTCAACTCGCTGGCGATGCTGGCGGTCTACCTGTTTTTGATCCCGGCTCTTTCGGGTGCCAACAAGCTGTTCTCCCTCATCGTCGGACTGTCCCTGCAGATCCTTTCCCTGCTCAGCCGGGTACTGATCCCCCACGGCAGCTTTGGCTGGACGGTGGTTTCGGTCGGTCTGTTTGCTTTGGGC
>JAFQTW010000102.1 GCA_017408855.1 Oscillospiraceae bacterium
AAAAAGATAAAGTGAGGAATCCGACATATGAAAAAGAGAATTTTGAGCCTTGTGCTGGCACTCGTTATGCTGGCTTCGATGACCACCGTGGCTTTTGCAGAGATCATCAGAAAAGCATCCGCCGATCAGGCAACCTATTATGCATCCGGCGCACTGAAATCCCTGCGAGTCAATTTTAAATGGGTTGCAGGCGACGTTGGCGGAAGCGGTAATGGTAATGGCGTTTGTATGGTGCTGATGACCAAAGAACTGGCTCCTGGTGACTATACCGATATTGGCTCGCTTTTCCGCAAATATGAGAAGTTCGAAGATGCAAAAGCAGATGCTTCTTTGGGAATCATTCGCGGCGCCGAACTTTCTGAAGTGAGTCAGAATAAGGATTATCATTGGACTTTTGAGTTTGAAGAAAATGATATCAAACTCAATGAGGACAAAACCTACTACATCAATATTTGGACCAAACTGCATGGAGATTTCTATCCCGATGATCTGGGTGCAGTCATCCGTGTAAAAGATGGAAAAGTTCAGTTTGCAGACAATGATGGTTCTCAGATCGAGGATGAGGATTTCGAAGATGTTCCCACCACTGATCCTAACGCTCCTCAGCAGCCTGAGCAGACCACTCCCGACACTCCTACCATTACTCCTGACACTCCTACTGTAACTCCTCCCGCTTCTCGCCCCAACTACGACACCAGCGAAGAGATCGTATGGCAGTCCGGCGCGAAAGAGGAGAGCAAAGCCAACCCCGCTACCGGCGACGGCATTAACACTGCCGTTTCCGCAGTAATGGCTCTGTCCGTACTGGCCGGCGCAGCAGTTGTTCTGGGCAAAAAGAAATAATCCGACTATTCCCCCATATTAAAAAAGGACCGGCTCGCTGAGCCGGTCCTTTTTTGTTCGCCTACCGCTTTGTTGGTCAGCATGGTCCAGATCATCTTGAGCTTGTTGGGATTGCCCATATGGGTATCCTTTTCGCCCAGACGAAGGGACTTTTTGTGCTCGGCGGTGCAGGGCTCCCAGCGAACCAGACCTTCGCCGTTGGGGTCGCCGTTCTTTGCGAAATTGCACAGGCGGGTGACCATCTCATCGGACAGAGCACGGTCTTTTTCGGTCATGGGGCGCCAGCAGTTGTCGAGGGTACCGAACCAGTACCACAGGTCGGAAGAGTGCCATGCGCCGTTTTTGTCGCCCGGCAGCTGACGGTCAAAGTACCACAGGTAGGAGGGCTGCTTCTGGGCGGCGCACCAGTCTTTCGCCATGCCAAAAAGGATGGGAGGCATCATGTCCTCGCTGGTCACGCCGGCCATGTAGGAGATCTGTTTCTGCTTGCCGGCAGCCAGCAGGTCCACACCGGAACTGACCACGAATTCGCCGTCCATGCAGGGGAAGCATCCGCCGCCCTTTACCTCTTTTTTGGTCTGCTGCCAAACCTCGAACAGCTTTTCGGGGGAGATGGCACGGAACTGCTCCAGCGTCTCGCATCCGGCGTTTTTCATGGCAGCCAGCCAAAAGTCATACTGCTTTTCGGCGGGTGCGGCCGAGAGCATCTTGCTGACGCCGCCGCCGCTGGACAGGACCGCTTTGGCAAAGAGTCCGTCGGTCAAGGGGCTGAGACAGTGCTGCTGCACGCTCATGCCGCCGGCAGACTGACCCATGATGGTCACGTTGTCCGGATTGCCGCCAAACGCGGAGATGTTGTCCCGGACCCATTTCATGGCGGTCATCTGGTCGTACAGCCCGTAGTTGCCGCAGTGTCCGGCTTCTTCGGTCAGCTGGGGCAGACAGACAAAGCCCAGCGGTCCCAAACGGTAGTTGATGGTCACGCCGATGACTCCTTTGGCGGGCCATACGGGACCGTCGAAGTGCTTTTCGTTGCCGCATCCGCCGGTAAAGCCGCCGCCGTGGATGTAAAACAGCACAGGGAGTTTGTCTCCTTCCTTGGCGGAAGCGGGAACGAACACGTTGAGGAACAGGCAGTCCTCGCTGTAAGTGTAGGTCTCGCCTTTGCGGAACTCGTTGTAGTAAAAGACTTTTTTCAGGTTCTCTTCTTCGTTGTAAAATGCCCGGGGCTGGTAGGATGCGCTGCCGTAAGCGGTGGCATCGTAGATGCCGTCCCATCCGGTCACCTGCTGGGGATACTCCCATCTGCCGGCGGTGGCGTAGCGGATGCCTTTAAATGCAACCGTTCCGGGAAAAGGACCCTCGCAGCCGCGGATCTGCCCGCAGGGGGTAGTGATCATCAGATCCATAGAATTGCTCCTTTCCAAAAAAAGATGAGAAACGGCACGGCTTTTGCCGTGCCGTTTGGGAAAACGAATTATTTCGCGCTTGCAGCAGCTTTTGCAGCGGCGGCAGCGGCTTTCTTCTCAGCCATTGCAGCACGGATCTCGGGGGTGATGTTCCAAACGAATTTGAAAGCAGCCCAGGAGCCCAGAATGAATACGGCGGGGATCAGAACGACCAGAACCTTCAGACCGAAGATGGTGCCGGTAGACTGCACGGCAGCGGTGCCTTCGTAGCCGATCCAGCCCAGACCGTACAGAGCGCAGCCCTGACCGATGGTCTGACCGATACGGCGGGACAGGTTGAAGGTACCGTAGATGGAGCCTTCGGTACGTTTGCCGGTAACAAATTCGTTGTAGTCGATGGCTTCACCAACCAGACCCCACTGCATCTGAATGGAAACCATAGCCATACCGGAGCCGATACCCAGGATAACGCCGTGTACCAGAGGATGAACATCCATTACCATATGCATAACGAACAGACCGCCGCAGATGACGCCGCCGATGAGCAGAGAGTAGCGGATGAGTTTTTCCAGACCGACTTTTTTACACAGGAAGGGAACCAGGATCATGGAACCGATCATGAAGGGAGAGGACAGCGCGGAGCTGATGGACTGGTAGGTTAGATCGTGGTAAACAGCAGAGTACATGTACATGCCCAGTGCGTTGGTACAGTACATGGTGAAGGTGCTGGCCATCAGAGCAAAGGTCATACAGCCGCCCCAGTCACCGAACATGTAGCCAAACCAATGTTTCTTGGTCAGGCCACCCTTTTTGCGTTCTTTTTTTGCCATTTTCGTTTCCTCCTTATACAATTGACGGGGAAATGCCACACCCCGTCAGCCTACTTTTATGATAGCAGAAAGAAAAATGCAATCAAATTGCGTTTTTACAATAAACATTGTAAATCCGTGAAAGACTATAATATTGCCAAAGAACTGTTAAGAGTGGAGAGTTTTTTGTGAAATTAGAAGATCTTCGAAAAATCGCGGCACAGCTGTCCCCGCCCATCACCTCCGAAAAGTATCAGCAGCTGCAGCAAAGCCTGCGGCAGATGGGTCTTGACCCGGATGCGCTGTATCAGGAGCTGGAGATGTCCTCGCCGTATATGCAGGTCTACGAGGACACCAGCTATTCCAACGAGACCTTGCAGCTGCACAGCCATGCTTTTTACGAGGTGCTTTGCTGTCGCAAGGCGGCCGGGGCGGAATATCTGGTAGGGACCGAGCGGTATCGTCTGCACAAAGGGGATGTGATCTTCGTTCCGCCGGGGGTCAGCCACCGTCCGCTTTTGTCCGAACCGGTGCAGGAGCCCTATATCCGGGACGTTTTGTGGGTCAGCGCCGACTGTATGGCGGGTCTGCGGAAGATCTTCTTTTTCGATACCGACGAGGACGGATCCCACGACAGTCTGCTTCGGACGGCAGGCACCCGATGGGAGTATCTGACCGAGATCCTGCACACTGCCGTGCTGGAAGCGCAGCGTGCTTTGCCCGGATGGGAGATGGTGGTCATGGGGCAGGCGGTGACCTTTCTGGCGCACCTCAGACGGGCTTTTTCCGACGGAAGCACCATCACCCCCACCGCGGAAAAACCGGAGCTGCTGGATCGGGCGCTGACCTTTATCGAAAGCCATCTTTCCCAAAAGATCACGCTGGAGGAGATGGCAGCACACTTTTACGTCAGCGAAAGCACCATCAGTCAGACCTTCCGCAAAAAGATGGGGGTCAGTTTTTACCGCTGCGTGACCCAGCGGCGGCTGATCTCCGCCAAAACGCTGATCCAGCAGGGACTTTCGCTGGAAACGGTGGCAGAGCAGGTGGGATTTACCGACTATTCTGCGTTCTACCGTGCCTTTAAGCAGGAATACGGCATTTCGCCCCGGCAGTTCCGCAAGCTGCAGGAAAAAGAGCCGTCACCGATGCTGGGCGGTTCCGTTGCCCTGCGGTAAAAGATATGGTATACTTTCAAATGGAACCTTTTTCCTGAGGAGAGATTGGATGAAACAGTTGGCCATCGGAATATTAGCCCATGTAGACTCCGGCAAGACCACTTTGTCGGAGGCTTTGCTGTATCAGGCCGGCGCCATCCGCCGCATCGGTCGGGTCGACCATAAGGATGCGTTTCTGGACACCCACTCCCTGGAGAAAGAGAGGGGGATCACCATCTTTTCCAAGCAGGCGATCCTGCCCATCAAAGGCGGCAGTATCACCCTTTTGGATACCCCCGGGCATGTGGATTTTTCTGCCGAGATGGAGCGCACGCTGCAGGTGCTGGACTATGCCATTTTGGTCATCAGCGGCACCGATGGGGTGCAAAGCCACACCGAGACCCTTTGGAAGCTGCTGGAGCGATACGACGTTCCGGTGTTTCTCTTTGTCAATAAAATGGACCTTGCAGGATACGGAAAAAGCCAGGTCCTCTCGCAGCTGCAAAAGCGGCTCAGCGCCGGATGCGTGGATTTTTCCGGTGACTGGGCGGAAGATGCGGCGGTCAGCGACGAATTTCTGATGGAAGAATTTCTGGAAAACGGCGGGATCTCCGACCAGTCGGTACGGCAGGCTGTTTTCCAGCGAAGACTGTTCCCCTGTCTGTTCGGGTCAGCGCTGAAAAATCAGGGCGTTTCGGAGTTTTTGGCGCTTTTAGAGCGCTTTACCGCTGAGCCTTACCGGAAACCGGAATTCGGCGCAAAGGTCTTTAAGATCTCGCAGGACGAGCAGGGTGCCCGTTTGACCCACCTGAAGATCACCGGCGGCAAGCTCAAGGTCAGGACTCTCCTTTCCGGCGGGGAAGAGGAAAACCGCTGGGAAGAAAAGATCAACCAGATCCGGCTGTATTCCGGCTCCAAATACCATACCGCCGAAGAACAGTCCGCCGGCGCGGTCTGCGCCGTGACCGGGCTCAGCCATACCTATCCCGGGCAGGGACTGGGCTGCGAAGAAGAGTCGGAAGGTCCCGTTCTGCAGCCGGTTTTAAATTATCAGGTGCTGCTGCCCGAGGGATGCGACATCCCCACCGCGCTGCAGAAACTGCGCCGCCTCGAAGAGGAAGAGCCCCAGCTGCAGGTGGTCTGGAACGAGGCGTTGCAGCAGATCCATGTGCAGCTGATGGGCGAGGTACAGCTGCAGATTTTAAAAAGCATCCTTGCCGAGCGCTTTGATCTGGAGGTCTCCTTCGGGCAGGGCGCCATCCTCTACCGGGAGACCATCACCGCCCCGGTCGAGGGCATGGGACATTTTGAGCCGCTGCGCCACTACGCCGAGGTGCATCTGCTGCTGGAACCGCTGCCGCGGGGCGCCGGTCTGCAGTTTGATTCGGCGGTCCATGTGGACGATCTGGCACTCAACTGGCAGCGCTTGATCCTGACCCACCTGTACGAAAAGACCCATCTGGGCGTTTTGACCGGATCGCCCATTACCGATATGAAGATCACCCTCATCGACGGCAGAGCCCACCTCAAGCACACCGAGGGGGGCGACTTTCGTCAGGCCACCTACCGCGCGGTGCGGCAGGGACTGCGCTCGGCGAAAAGCACCCTGCTGGAGCCGTGGTACGAGTTTTCTCTCGAGGTCCCGCAGCAGAACGTGGGACGGGCCATGAGCGATCTGCAGCGGATGCAGGCGGATTTCGCCCCTCCCGAGACCCTGGGCGAGACCGCCCTTTTGACCGGTACCGTTCCGGTCGCCACCATCCGGGATTATCAGACGCAGGTGGTCAGCTATACCGGCGGTCGGGGCAGACTATCCTGCACCCCCATCGGCTACCGGGAGTGTCACAATGCGGAAGCGGTCATCGCTGAGATCGGCTACGACTGTGACGGCGATCTGGAAAACACCGCCGACTCGGTGTTCTGCTCGCAGGGAGCTGGGCATACCGTCCGCTGGGACGAGGCGGCAGAACATATGCATCTGGAACCGGGCAAATGGAAGGAAAAGACCGTCCACCCCAAGGAAGAGCAGGAAGCTGCCGAACCCGAAGCGGTTTATGACCGCCGCGGTTCGGGCGCTGATTATGTGGCGATCATGGCGCAGGACAAAGAGCTGATGGCCATTTTCGAGCGGACCTACGGTCCCATCGATCGGGACCCGCGCCTTGCCTTTGAAACGGTGAAAAAACGCCGCCCGCCCGAAAAAACCAGCGTCCGCCGGGTGACCCCCAAATACGAAGGTCCCGACTATCTGCTGGTGGACGGATACAATATCATCTTCGCGTGGGAAGATCTCTCCGAGATGGCAAAGGAAAATATCGATGCCGCCCGCAATCAGCTGATCAATATTCTCTGCAACTATCAGGGCTTTGCCCGCTGTGAGCTGATTTTGGTGTTCGATGCGTATAAAGTCAAGGGCAACCCGGGCACAGTGGAAAAGGTCCACAACATCCATGTGGTTTATACGCAGGAGGCGGAGACCGCCGATATGTACATCGAAAAGGTCACCCACCAGCTGATGAAAAAGCATCGGGTCCGTGTTGCGACATCGGATGCGCTGGAACAGATGATCATCCTCGGACACGGCGCGCTGCGCATCTCGGCGGCGGCGTTTAAAGCCGAGGTGGACGGGGTGGTCCGCTCCATCCGGGAATATCTTTCTGAGGAGGAATAGGATGCTGTCCCTTTATAAACCCGCCTTCCAGGAACTTTCCTACCGGCAGAAGATCCTGTCCGATCCTGCGACCATGGCCTATAACGAGCCATGGGGCGGGACCATCGATTTTCCGCCGCAGCGGTGGGAAGCTTGGTCGCAGCGATGGCTTCGGTCGGACGAAAAAACCTTCTTTTACCGCTATCTTCGGACGGATGACGGCACCTTTGTTGGAGAAGCGGCATGGCGCTGCGACCAAAACGATGCCTGCCCGACGCTGAGCATCCTCATCGAGGAACGGTTTCGCCGCCGCGGCTATGGACGAAAGGCCCTTCGGCTGCTTTTGTCCGTGGCAAAGGATGCGGGCTTTTTAGCGGTCTGCGATCATATCGCCCATCATAGCCCCGCCATCGACCTGTTTTTGCAGGAAGGCTTTGTCAAAATAAAAGAGGACGCCGACGGCGTCCTCCTCTATAAAAAGCTGTGAAAAAGCCGCCCAAGGCGGCTTTTTATTTTGCAAAACAGATGCCGATCGGCTTTAAACCGAAACCGGCTTTTTCTTTTTGGGGGTGAGAAGATCGGTCTCCACCAGCAGGATGGCGAGCATCATAATGGCACCGCCGAGAACCAGACGCAGCGAAAAGGGATCATACCCCATCAAAACCGAAAAGACCGCGCCAAACCGCGACTCGGTGCTGAGGATCAAAGAGACTCTCGTGGGCGGCAGCACCCGCTGTCCGTTCATCTGGATGAGATAGCACAGGGCGGTGTTGAAAACACCTAAGATCACCACGCAGATGAGAGCGGGAATGTCTTTTCCCACCACCGAAAAGTCCGCACCGCTGACCGGCAGGGTCACGGTGGACCAGATGGCAACGGCGACCATCTGTACAAAGGTAAAGAGCGCCGGCTCAAATCCCGCGCCCAGCTTTGCCACAAAGCAGGCGTGAAAAGAAAAGAACACCGCCGACAAAAGCACCAGCAGATCGCCGAGGGTAAAGTGCAGACCGCCGTCAAACTGCAGGGACAGCACCGCAACACCCACAAGGCAGATGCCGCAGCCCAAAAAGATCTTCTTTTCGGGACGCAGCTTCAGCATCGCCCAGCTTAAAAAGGGGATGATCATGATATTGCTGGCCGAAAGAAAGGATGCGTTGGCAGGGGTGGTGTTTTCCACACCGACGGTAAAGATAAAAAAGGAAAAAAATAAAAAGGTCCCGCACAATGCGCCGCAGAAGATCATTCTCCGGTTGATGCGGTGCAGGTTTCGGATGCAGGCGATGCCGAGACAGGCAGCACCGATCCAAAAGCGGAAAAACATCTGCAAAGCGGTCTCAAGACCACCCTGCAGACAGATCTGGATAAAAACAGTTCCGGCTCCCCAGATCAGCGCACCGAGAAACAGCGCGCCGGTCATGGTGGATTTGTTTTTTGTCATATCAAACTTCATGATTCACCTGTCTGTCAAAAGGGAGCGATGGAATGAAGCAGCACCAGGCTGAGGATGGCGGAAAATCCGCTGCACAGCACCAGATACATCCAGCGGGCTCTTTTTCGAAAGTTGCTGGCCAGTCCGCCGTACAGCACGGTGGAGACCGCCAACGCCAGCACCACGATGGCTACCCGCAAAAGCGCATAGCTCAAACTCGGAAACAGCCCGTCCAGCCAGCGGGCCAGCGGCGCCGAGATGATGTAGCCGAAGGGTACGATAGCCAGCGGCAAAGTCGCTATGCCGATCGCGGGGGACTCGCCCCGACGGATCATAATGACCGCCATGACCACCACCAAAAGCATTATGGTCCAGCATTCCACTCCCATGATGATTCCTCCTGTTTATTTGAGAAGCTCGTTCACCTGATCCTTGCAGGATGCGGTGTCGTCGCACAGGACCAGCACAACGGTGGTCCCTTTGGTCACCCGAACAGGCGAGGAGATCTTTGCCATCTCGCCGGGGACGTAGCTTTCGAACATCAGCGTAAGATCTTCCAGACGGGTGTCGATGGCTTTTTCGATGGCGGCCACGTCATCCTTCGATGCGGCTTTGAACACGGCGATCTCCTCCGCGGTGGAGAAGGAGCCGCTGACATAAACTTTCGCATCCTCGATGGCGCTGTTCTCCAGCCAGTAATAATCAGAGATCATGTCTTTTTCCAGCGGGGTCAGCATATCCTGAAAAGTCTGGGTTGCAAAGATCTCATCAGCGATCTCGGCAGGGGTGCGGGAAACCGTGTCAGAAGAGCCGCAGGCACAAAGAGTGACCAGCAGCGCCATCAGACACAAAACCGATACGATTCGTTTCATATAAAGTCCTCCTAATGATTATTGAGCTGCCTGAGACGAGCTTTCCGTCTGCAAAGAAGAAGCGGTACTGCTGCTGGAAAGCGCGCTGTTCAGGCGATACCGGTCGATCTCATCGGGGTTGGCTACATGAATTTTCAGATAGTCAAACCACAGTTCGTAATACTTGGGTCCGAAATGCATGCCGTCGGTGGGCGAAGCCGCCTCGGGCAGACAGCCGTTTTCGTCGGCAAAAGCTTCGGCTACATTCAGATAATAGTAGTTGTTCTCCTCCGCCATATCCTGAAGAGCGGCGTTGTAAGAGCGGATCTTGGCGTTTGCGAATTTTTCGTCCTCCGCTTCCTTTTCCGCGGTGACCGGCAGAATGGACTGCACATAGATGTCCGCTTCGGGATGTGCCTGACGGATGCTGTCAAGGAAGATCCCGTAGTTCTCGATAAAGTGTTCTTTCCCGATCCAGGCGATGCCGTTTGCGCCGAGCATCACGTAGATCTTTCTGATCCCCTCGCAATTGGCGATAGCTTCGGGCATGGTCTCCAGCTCGCCCGCCTCGTTGCGGATGACCTCACGGGTCATGATGGTGTCGGTATTGATGCCGGTAAAGGCAATGACCTGTGCGTTTTTCATCAGCGCATAGGCCTCGATCCCTGCGGTGATGGAGTCGCCTACGAACAGCGCATCGTCAAAATAGCTGACGGTGACCCGGTCGCTGACCGGGACCGCTGCGGAATAATCAAACAGATCCGGTTCGGGCAGCGAAACCTCCGGCTCCGGCTCCGACTCGCTTTCCTCAGCCGACGACAGGGAGGAAGCCTCTTGCTGCGAAGAGGGGACCTCTGCGGTAACGGGGTCGGGGGAAGAAACGATATTTTTTTCGCTGTGATTCTGCCAGAAAGCGGCGATGCCAAGCGAAAGTCCGGCGCAGATGATGATGGTCAGCAGCGCGATCAAAAGCGGATATTGTTTTTTTCTATGATAACCGCTGCGGCGGTTGATTCGATAAGACATAATGGATCCCTCACAAGTTCGTTCTGAACCTATTTTACTACAACAGATAGAAAAATGCACGCCTTTTTTGCTTTGTTCGACAAAGTAAAAATCCTTCCTTTTGCTTGACGGAAGAAAGGGAAGCATATATAATAAGTATTGCGCTTTTTGCGGATGATTTAACCGCAAAAATGCTTTTCAACGGAATATGCTAGTGTAGCACAGTCGGTAGTGCAGCTGATTCGTAATCAGCAGGTCGCGTGTTCGAGTCACGTCACTAGCTCCACCGTGTGGGACCCGGGGCCGATTCGCGCTCCGGGTCTTTTCTTATGGCAAAGCACAGCAAGGAGCTTCCGGTCTTTGACCGGTTTTCTCAGGGAACCGTATTCTTCCGGCGGGTGGCGCACAGATCCCCTTTTTCTTGACAGGAAACAAGGAAAAAAGGTAGAATGAAGGTTGGATAAAATGTTTTTGAAGGGAGAAGAGCATCCCGTGAACCGCTTACACCGTATCGTCTGGAAGATTTTGCGCCCACCGGTGATCGCGTTTTTATGGCTGAAATTCGGATACCGCTTTAAAACCGCGAAAAATCTTCCGGAAAACTATATCGTCCTTTCCAACCATGCCACCGACTGGGATCCTTTGTTTGTGGCCTGCAGCTTTCCGGAGCAAATGTATTTTGTGGCAAGCGAGCATATTGCCCGATGGCCCTTTGCCTATAAGCTGATCAAAATTTTTCTGGCGCCGATCCTTCGCTATAAGGGGACCGTTGCCGCCGGCACCGTGATGGAGATCTTCCGCAAACTGCGGGCAGGCAGCAACGTTGCCTTTTTTGCCGAAGGCGCCCGCACCTGGGACGGTGTGACCGGTCCGATCCTGCCCTCGACCGGCAAAACGGTCAAAAGCGCCAAATGCGGACTGGTGACCTACAAGCTCACCGGCGGCTATTTCGTCAGCCCCCGATGGAGCCAAAGCCTGCGCCGCGGATACCTGCGGGGTGAAGCGGTACATATCTATACCAAAGAAGAGCTGGCTGCCATGACTGCGGACGAGGTCAACGAGATCATCAACCGTGACCTGTACGAAGATGCCTATGCCCGTCAGCTGCAGGACCCCAAACACTATCGGGGCAAAGGTCTTGCCGAAAAAATAGAAAATCTGATCTTCCTGTGTCCCTGCTGCGGAGAGCGGGAGAGCCTGATCTCTTCGGGGGACACGGTTTTCTGCCGGCACTGCGGTAAGAGCTTTGTCTATGACCGATTCGGTTTTCTGCACGGCATCGAACAGAAAACCGTTCGGGAGCTTTTGGGCTGGCAAAAAGAGCGGGTCGCCGAGGATGCCCGGGCAGGAAAAGCTTATCGGGCGGACAATGCCGTTTTGAAGCAGGTGGTCAAACACACCGAAGAGACGGTCGCATCCGGACCGGTGCTTCTGGATGGGCAGACCCTTTCCTGCGGCGAGCGAAGCTTCGCGCTTTCCGAGATCCAGGATCTCAACACCCACGGAAAACGTGCGATCGTATTTTCCACCGCGCGGGAATATTATGAACTGATCCCCGGCGAAAACGCCTGCGCGCAAAAATTCCCCCTTTTATTCTGGGAATATAAAATGAATCGGAAAGGATGATTTGAGATGGATTTTTCTGCTGCCAACACCGCATTGTGGTCTCCGATCGTTCAAACCGGCATTATTGCCGGACTGATCCTGCTGGCCAATGTGATGCGCCGCAAGATCCCCGCGATCCGCAATACCATGATCCCCACCGCTGTTCTGGCCGGCTTTATCCTGCTGGGACTGCGTTCTGTCGTTGACGTCGGTATCGGAACGGAATTTCTCGAAGTGCTGACCTATCACGCACTGGCTCTGGGCTTTATCGCCATGAGCCTTCGCATCCCTACCAAAGAGACCGGCTCCGGCGCCATCATCGGCAGTAAGAGCGGCGCTTTGATCGTCAGCACCTATCTGGTGCAGGCGCTGGTGGGACTGGTCATTTCCATCGGCCTTGCCTATACCGTTATGCCCGACCTGTTTAAAGCCAGCGGCATCCTGCTGCCTATGGCTTATGGGCAGGGACCCGGTCAGGCCAACAACGTGGGAACCACCTATCAGGCGCTGGGTATGACCGGCGGACGCAGTTTCGGTCTGTCTCTGGCGGCAGCGGGATTTCTGTGTGCCTGTGTTGTCGGTGTGATCTGTCTGAACGTCTTTCAGCGCAAGGGCATCATCACCCGCCGCAAAAACAGTGCGCAGCGTTCCGGCTCTGTGACGGTGGACATCTTCCAGGATCAGAACGAGATCCCGATCTCCGAATCGGTGGATAAACTGAGCATCCAGGTAGCGCTGGTGGTGCTGGTCTACCTGCTGACCTACCTTTTGACCTGGGGCATCACCGCGCTTTTGCAGGCGGTGGCACCGGGACTTGCCGCAACCGTTTCCACCCTGCTGTGGGGCTTTAACTTTATCATCGGCTCGGTGGTGGCCATGGGCTGCCGTGCTCTCTTCAACGGACTGCGCAAAGCCAAAGTGATGGGACGTCAGTACCAGAATAACTACCTGCTCAGCCGTATTTCCGGTCTCGCTTTCGACGTGATGATCGTGGCAGGCATCGCCTCCATCAATATCGAAGATCTTTCCGGCTACTGGCTGCCCTTCCTTTTGATGGCGGTTGCCGGCGGCGTATCCACCTACCTGTATCTGTGGTACATGTGCCGTAAGGTATACCCCGACTACCACCTCGAGGGCTTTTTGTCCATGTACGGCATGCTCACCGGAACCATCAGCTCGGGCGTTCTGCTGCTGCGTGAAGTGGATCCCGATTTTGAGACCCCCGCAGCCAACAACCTGATCTCCGGCAGCTCCTTCGGCATCATGTTCGGCGCACCGGTGCTTTTGCTGGTCTCCATCGCCGCCAAAAGCGATCTGATGGTCTTTGTTGCCTTCGGTCTGGTCATCCTGTATCTGATCGGACTTTTGCTGTTCATCAAAAAAGTCGGTAAGGGAAAAAAGAAAACAAAATAACAAAGAGAAAATCCCCGTCAAAGGCTGTTCTTTGACGGGGATTTTTTACGCAAAAAAGAAGCCGCGTTCCTTTCTTTTGGGAAAGGAACCGCGGCAAAAAGCGGCCGTTTCGACCGG
>JAFQTW010000103.1 GCA_017408855.1 Oscillospiraceae bacterium
GACTACGAATATACCTTCGGCACCTTTATCGTGGGTCCTTCGAACAAATTTGCCCACGCCGCTTCGCTGGCCGTTGCCACCAACCCCGCAGGGACCTACAACCCCCTGTTCATCTACGGTGGCTCGGGACTGGGCAAGACCCATCTGCTGTGCGCCATCGCTGCCGAGATCAAAAAGAACGATCCTGTCGCCGACATCATCTACATCAAAGGCGAGGACTTTACCAATGAGCTTATTGAGGCCATCAAAAACGAGACCACCATCGCCTTCCATAACAAATACCGGCAGGCCGACGTGCTGCTGGTGGATGACATCCAGTTTATCGGCGGTAAGGAATCGACTCAGGAAGAGTTCTTCCATACCTTTAATACCCTGTACGAGGCCAACAAACAGATCGTGCTGACCTCCGACCGTCCGCCCAAAGAGATCAAGCTTCTGGAGGACCGTCTGCGCACCCGCTTTGAGTGGGGCCTTTTAGCGGACATCCAGCCGCCGGACTTTGAGACCAGAATCGCCATCATCCAGCGAAAGGCAGAGCTTTTGAACATCCATGTGCCGGATGAGGTCTGCGAGTATATCGCCAACAAGTTAAAGACCAACATCCGCCAGCTGGAGGGCGTGGTCAAAAAGCTCAAGGCCTATAAACTGCTGGCGGGAACCCCGCCTTCGGTGCTGATCGCACAAAACGCCATCCGCGAAGTTTTGAACGACCAGCAGCCGGTACCGGTGACCGTGGAGCGGATCATCGCGGAGGTGGGCAGAACCTGCGGCGTTTCTTCCCAGGACATCCGTTCCAACAAGCGCTCGGCGACCATCTCCTCGGCAAGACAGGTGTCCATCTACATCGTAAGAGAGATCACCGGCATGAGCATGGCTGCCATCGGCGACGAGTTTGGCGGAAGAGACCATTCCACCGTGGTTTACGCCATCCAGCAGGTGGAGAAAAATATGCAGAGCGACTACAAATTCCGCGAGATGGTGGAGGATATCATGAAGAACATCCAGAACAGCTAAGGGTGTTTTCCACAAAATCCACATTTCACAATCCACCGGATGTGGGGAAAATCAAAAAGAAACAGATGTTTTCCCTGTTTTCCACCGATTTTTCCACATTTTCTAAACGATTCACATTCTCTTTGGTGGAGAAAAAGAGCCTTTCCTTTTTCTTTTCACATTTGCACTTTTTGTCCACCGAAGCTTCCCCAGCGAAAAAAGGGGCAAAAATCCTTTGGCAATGCGCCTTTGGAGGGGGGATTCCACAAATCCACCGCCTCTAATACTGTGACTAAATTTATTTATTCTTTTCTTTCTATATCATACGGATTTTTCCGTTGTGAAAAAAGGAGCGTGACTTCCTTGAAATTTATCTGTTCGAGACCGCAGCTTTACGAGATCGTTTCCAACGTCTCCCGCGCCGTGTCCGGCAAGAGCTCGCTTGCCGTGCTGGAGGGTATCCTCATCCGCGCCAAACGGGATAAGCTCACCTTTTTGGGCTACGATCTGGATTTGGGCATCTACGCCGAAATGCCTGCCAAGGTAGAAGAAGAAGGCGAGATCGTTCTGTCCGCTCGCCTGTTCGTGGACATGATGCGCAGAATGAACGGCGAGACCGTTTCCATCCGCACCGACGACAAATATCTGACCGAGATCAAAAGCGGTCTGACCGAATTTACCATTCTGGGTATCCCCTCCGACGAGTTCCCCGAGGTGCCGTCGGTGGAGGAGGTGTCTCCCATCGAGCTGCCCCAGCATCAGCTGCAGAGCATGATCGACCAGACCCTCTTCGCCATCAGCCAGAACGACGCTAAGCCGGTCCATACCGGATCGCTGTTCCAGCTGTCCGAGGGCGAGCTGCGGGTGGTATCGGTAGACGGCTTTAGACTGGCGCTGCGCCGGGAAAAGGTCGCCGCCCAGGGAGAGAGCCGCTTTATCATCCCCGGCAAGACCCTGGCGGAGATCTCCAAGCTCCTTTCCGAGGACGAGGAGGAGCCGGCAAAGGTCTTTTTGTCCCGTAAGCATGTGGTAGTCCAGATCGGACAGTATAAGGTCATTTCCCGTCTGCTGGACGGGGACTTCCTCGATTACGAGGCCGCCATCCCGCCCGGCGCTTCCACCACCGTGGAAGTGGGGGTCAGAGAGTTCATCAACGCCATCGAGAGAACTTCTCTGCTCATTTCCGACCGGCTCAAGAGCCCGCTGCGCATCCGCTTTGAGGATGACATGATCAAGATGAGCTGCTCCACCGCCATCGGTAAAGCCTATGACGAGATGGAATGTAAAATGGAAGGCAGCGCCGTGGAGATCGGCTTTAATAACCGCTATGTGCTGGAGGCGCTGCGCTCTTCCGACTGCGACAAGGTAAAGCTTTTGATCAGCGGACCCCTTTCGCCGATGAAGATGGTCCCCATGGAAGGGGAGGATTTCCTGTTCCTCATTCTGCCGGTACGGCTCAAGAGCGAAGCATAAGGAGTAGAGTATGGCCGAAAGACATCAGTTTGCCATCCGGGACGAATTTATCCGGCTGGATCAGTTTTTGAAATTCTGCGGACTGGCCGAGACCGGCGGTCATGCAAAGGAGATCGTGGCAGAGGGCGCCTGTTTTGTAAACGGCGAACTTTGCATGATGCGCGGAAAAAAGCTCCGCCCCGGTGACGTGGTCACGGTGGACGATCTCATTCTGGAGGTAACGGCACAGTGAGGGTACAAAGCCTTCGGCTGGAAAACTTCCGCAACATCCCGTCGCTTTTCATTACCCCCGGCGAAGGGGTCAACATCATCTACGGCGACAACGCCCAGGGAAAGACCAATCTTCTCGAGGCGGTGTGGCTTTTGTCCGGCGCCAAAAGCTTTCGGGGCGCCAAGGACGGGGAGTTGACCCTGTTCGGCGAGAAAAAAGCGGTGATCGAATCGGAGTTTTTCGGAGAGGGAAGGGTACAGACCTCGAAAATATTGCTGGACGGCAAAAAAACCGCCTGGCTCAACGACATCAAGCAGGACTCGGTCACAGCTTTTGCGGGAAAGTTCACCGCGGTGGTCTTTTCCCCTGCCCACTTAGGGCTGGTCAAAGACGGTCCCGCGGGCAGAAGAAAGTTTCTTGATACTTCCATCTGCCAGATCACCCCGCGGTACATCTCGGTGATGAGCCAGTACCAGCGGATCTTACTGCAGCGCAATCAGCTGTTAAAGGACATTTCCTACGCGCCGGCACTGCTGGACACCCTCGACATCTGGGACGAGCGCCTTGCCAATCTGGGCGGCACCATCATCCGCTCGCGGATGGGCTACACCGCCCGTCTGCAGCAAAAGGCCGCCGCCATCTACGAGGGCATTTCCATGGGAAAAGAGGCGCTGCGGCTTTGCTACCGTCCCTTTGAGATCGGGGCGCAGGAGGGCGACTGTGCTGCCGACATCACAGCAAAGCTTTTACAGAAGCTGCGGGAAAGCCGCAGCGAGGACATCCGCACCGGCTCCACCTCGGCAGGTCCCCACAAGGACGATCTGGAGGTTTTGCTGGGGGAAAAAAGCGTCCGTGCCTTTGGCTCGCAGGGGCAGCAGCGCTCGGCGGTGCTTGCCATGAAGCTGGCGGAAAGCCGCTGCATCGAGGAGATGCTGGGCGAAGCGCCGGTGATCTTGCTGGATGACGTAATGAGCGAGCTGGACGCCTCGCGGCGGGATTATCTGCTCAATCATCTCACCGGCAGCCAGATCTTTATCACCTGCTGCGACAAGGGCTATTTCCAAAAGCTGCAGGACGGCAGGGTCTTTCGGATGGAGAAGGGCTCTTTGTCCGAGGAATAGGAGAAAGTTATGTATCTGCATCTTGGCCAGAATACGGTGGTGCGGACCGCATCCGTCGTTGGCATTTTTGATATTGAAAACACATCCACCAGCCGGCTGACCCGCAGCTATCTGAGTCAGGCGGAAAAGTCCGGGCAGGTGGTCAACGTATCCACCGAGCTGCCCAAATCCTTTGTGGTCTGCCGCGAAGGAAAGCGGACGGTGGTCTACATCTCGCAGATCAGCCCCGCCACGCTGAAAAAGCGTATGGGCTATCTGTCCGAGCTGTCCAATTTGTAGTCAGTAATCAGAGTTTCCATAAGAAAAGGGTAAAAGCATGGAAGAGAACAACAACATCATCACAAACGAAACCACGGTGCCGCAGGAGCATAAGTACGATGGCGGCGACATCCAGGTGCTGGAGGGACTGGAAGCGGTCCGCAAGCGCCCCGGTATGTACATCGGCTCCACCGGACCGAGAGGTCTGCACCATCTGGTCTACGAGATCGTCGACAACTCCATCGACGAGGCGCTGGCCGGCTACTGCGACCGCATCACCGTGGAGATTTTAAAAGACAATATCATCCGCGTTACCGATAACGGACGAGGCATCCCGGTGGGTATTCAGCCCCAGACGGGGCTCCCCGCCGTCACCGTTGTCTTTACCGTGCTGCACGCAGGCGGAAAGTTCGGCGGCTCGGGCTATAAGGTTTCCGGCGGTCTGCACGGCGTTGGCGCTTCGGTGGTAAACGCCCTGTCCACCTGGCTGGAAGTTGAGGTCAGAGACGGCAAAAACGTCCATTACCAAAAGTTTCTGCACGGCAAAGAGGTGGAGCCCCTCAAGGTGGTGGGCGAAACCGACGAGACCGGAACTTCGGTCACCTTTGCGGCGGATCCGGAAATTTTCGAAACGCTGGTGTACGAATATGACGTGCTGCTGACCCGTCTGCGGGAACAGGCCTTCTTAAACGCGGGGGTCCGCATCGTTCTGCGGGACCTGCGGGAGGAGGAACCGATCGAAAACGATCTGTGCTACGAGGGCGGCATCCGTTCCTTCGTGGAGCATATCCATAAGACCCGGGATCTGGAAACGCTGCATCCCGACGTGATCTATTTAGCTGGCGAAAAAGGCACCACCACCGCCGAGATCGCCATGCAGTATAACGAAAGCTACAACGAGGTGCTTCTGTCCTTCGCCAACGACATCCGCACCGGCGAGGGCGGTACCCACGAGCAGGGCTTTAAAGCCGCTTTGACCCGTGTCTTTAACGATTACGCCCGCCGGCACAATTTCCTGCGGGAGGCGGACAAAAACCTCACCGGCGACGACGTGCGCGAGGGTCTGACCGCCATCATTTCGGTCAAGCTGGAAGAAGCCCAGTTCGAAGGGCAGACCAAAGCCAAACTGGGCAACACCGATGTCAGAACGCTGGTGGATTCCATCGTCTACGAAAAGTTGGGCACCTTCTTCGAGGAAAATCCGGCGGTGGCAAAGGCGATCTTCGAAAAATCCCTCAACGCCGCAAGAGCCAGAGAAGCCGCCAGAAAAGCAAGAGAGCTGACCCGCCGCAAATCGGTGCTGGAAGGCTCGCAGCTGCCCGGCAAATTGGCAGACTGCTCGGACCGGGACAACACCTATACCGAGATCTACATCGTTGAGGGCGACTCGGCAGGCGGCTCGGCAAAACAGGGAAGAGACCGGAAATTCCAGGCGATTTTGCCCTTGTGGGGCAAGATGCTCAACGTGGAAAAGGCCCGCATCGACAAGGTGTACGGCAACGATAAGCTGATGCCGGTGATCACCGCCCTGGGCTGCGGCATCGGGCAGGATTTCGATGTCAGCAAGATCCGCTACGGCAAGGTCATCATCATGGCCGATGCCGACGTGGACGGCAGCCACATCCGCACCCTGCTTTTGACCTTCTTCTTCCGCTTTATGCGTCCGCTCATTGACCAGGGACACGTTTATCTGGCGCAGCCACCCCTTTACAAGGTGGCGAGAGGCAAAAAGGTCCGCTACGCCTACTCGGATGAGGAGCGGGATGCGGCGGTCAGAGAGCTGTACGGCGACGACGATGTGAAAAAGGACATCCAGCGCTATAAAGGTCTGGGCGAGATGGACCCCGAACAGCTGTGGGAGACCACCATGAACCCCGAGACCCGTATCATGAAAAAGGTCACCCTCGAGGATGCGGTGAAGGCCGACGAGATCTTTACCATCCTGATGGGCGACAAGGTAGAGCCGAGAAGAGAATTCATCGAGGCCAACGCCAAATACGTAGAGAATCTGGACATTTAGTCCAAAAAAAACGGAGGGAACGGCAGCTTGCAAAGACCGGCTTTTACACTGTCTTTTAAGGTCAGCTATCCTCAATACAGAGATTATTACATTTACATGAAAAACGCGGGAAAAAGCCCCCGGGTGACCCCCATCCTGCTTACGGTGCTGGCCCTTTTGCTGGGGGTGGCGGCGCTGGCGGTATACGGGATGACCAAAAACACCCGGCTGTCCCTGTCCGTTACGGCGGCAGCGGTCCTTTTGTGGGTCGCCTCTTTGGTCCTGCGCCTCGGGTGGTACATCCGGGTGCGGCGAAGAGCCCGCCGCCGCTACAAGGCGGAACGGCTGGGCAAGGTGGAAAGCGAGGTCCGCTTTTACGAGGACTATTTTTCCGCCCACTACCCCGCATTCAGTTTTGACGGACGGTACGATGAGATCGCCCGTGTAGACCGCACCGAGCGGCTGGTGGTGCTGAGGATGCGTTCCGGCACCATCGCGGTGGTCCCTTCTTCTCAGTGGAAGGAGCAGATGAGCCGCTTTCTGTCCCAGAAGGTGGGGAGCGAGATCCCCCACGGGGCACTGTAATGAGCAACAACCAAGGGAAAAGGATTTTTCCGAAAAAAGGGTGAATCAAGATGAACGAGAATGAGATCCAGCGTATGAATGAACGGGTGGTCGAGGTCGACCTGGAAAAGGAAATGAAGGAAAGCTACCTTGCCTATTCCATGTCGGTCATCGTCGGCCGCGCGCTGCCCGATGTGCGGGACGGCTTAAAGCCGGTACACCGCCGCATCCTCTATACCATGTACGAAAATGGACTGTCCCCCGACAAGGCCTACCGCAAATCGGCGGATACGGTCGGTTCGGTGCTGGGACGGTACCATCCCCACGGCGACGCCTCGGTCTACGATGCCATGGTCCGTCTGGCGCAGGATTTTTCCATGCGTTATCCGCTGGTGGACGGTCACGGCAACTTTGGTTCGGTGGACGGTGACCCCGCCGCGGCCTACCGATACACCGAGGCCAGAATGAGCAAGATCGCGCTGTCCATGCTGGCAGACATCGATAAAGACACCGTGGACTTTATGCCCAACTACGACGACCATCTGCAGGAGCCGGTGATGCTGCCTTCCCGCTTTCCGAACCTGCTGGTCAACGGATCCACCGGTATCGCCGTCGGCATGGCCACCAACATCCCGCCCCACAATCTGGGCGAGGTGGTGGATGCCGCCTGCTGTCTGATCGACAACCCCGAAGCTTCGCTGGATGATCTGATGCAGCATATCAAGGGACCGGATTTTCCCACCGGCGGCATCATCATGGGCAGAGCCGGCATCCGTGCGGCTTACGCCACCGGACGGGGCAAGATCACCCTGCGCGCCAAGACCGAGATCGAGGCGAACGGCAACCGGCAGCGGATCATCTACACCGAGAACCCCTACATGGTCAAAAAATCCCGCCTTATAAACGCCATCGCCGATATGGTCAAGGAC
>JAFQTW010000104.1 GCA_017408855.1 Oscillospiraceae bacterium
AGACAGATCGCGGTCGAAGCCCTGCTGCGGGTGGATACCGCGGATGGCTATTCCCATATCGTGCTGGACCGCCTTCTGCAGGACAGCGGTCTTTCCGGACGGGACAAAGCCTTTGCCAGCGCGCTTTGTTACGGTGTTCTGGAGAAAAAGCTGACCCTCGATCATGTGATCTCTCTTTACGCGGCAAAAGCCCTGGGCAAAATGGACCCGCTGGTCCGCCAGCTTTTGCGCATCGCGGTGTATCAGATCGCCTGTATGGACAGCGTACCCGATTCCGCCGCGGTCAATGAATCGGTGCAGCTTTGCAAATCCATGGGAAAATCGAGAGCATCCGGCTTTGTCAACGGTGTTCTGCGTTCTTTTTTGCGGGACGGGGGAAAGATCACCCTCCCCGAACCGGGAAAGGACAAAGCAGGCTGGATGAGCCTTGCCTATTCGGTGCCCCGCCCGCTGGTCAAGCTTTGGCAGAATCAGTATAAAAAAGATGGGCTGGAAGCTCTGCTGGACGGAATGACCCAAAAGGCACCGCTGTACGCCCGGGTCAATACCACCAAAACCACAGCGGAAAAACTTTGCCGGCGTCTCGGTGAAGAAGGGGTGACGGCACAGCCGCATCCGAATTTTGAAAACTGCGTTCTTCTGGAACATACCGGCGCGCTGGAAGCGCTGCCCTCTTTTTCCGAAGGACTTTTCCACATACAGGATCTGGCCAGTCAGCTGGCTGCGGCGGCGCTGTCTGCCAAAGCGGGGATGGATGTGCTGGATCTTTGCGCCGCTCCCGGCGGCAAAAGCTTTACCCTTGCCGAAGAAATGGACGGGCAGGGAAGGATCGTTTCCTGCGATCTGTATGAGAAAAAGACCAGGATCATCGCATCGGGCGCCGATCGGCTGGGACTTGCAAACATCCGCGCCCTGCAAAACGATGCGACCGCGTTTAACGAAACACTTGGTCTGTTCGATCGGGTGCTGTGCGATGCGCCCTGTTCGGGTCTCGGTATCATCCGAAGAAAACCGGAGATCCGCTACAAAGACCTGCAGGAGCTGCGGGAACTGCCGCAGATCCAGTATAAAATTCTGGATACTGCCGCAAAATATGTTAAGAAAAAAGGACTTTTGCTCTATTCCACCTGCACGCTGAACCGCCATGAAAATGATTATGTGCGGGAAAAATTCCTGCAGGAACATCCGGAATTTGAGCCGGCGGTCCTTCCGCAGAAGGTGCTTGCTTTTCTTGGAGAAGAAGAGCGCACCGAAGTGACATTGATGCCCCACAAAAACGGCACCGACGGATTCTACTTTGCCCTGTTTCTGCGAAAATAACAGGGTGTGACAACGAAAGGAGGCAGACAGATGGATAAGGTGGATCTCAAGTCCATGACGTTACCGAAACTGGAGGCATACTGCGCTTCCATCGGCCTGCCCAAATTCCGCGCGGGACAGATTTTTCAGTGGCTGCACGAAAAACAGGTGGATTCCTTCGATGAGATGACCAATCTCTCGGCGGACCTGCGGGAAAAACTCAAGGAAAACTGCTTTATTTCCGGCATTTCCATCCGGCGCAAGCTGGTTTCGCAGATCGACGGGACCACCAAATATCTGTTCGAGTTCGCCGACGGCGAAACGGTGGAAAGCGTTCTGATGCAGTATAAACACGGATACAGTCTTTGCATCTCCACCCAGGTGGGATGCCGCATGGGCTGTAAATTCTGTGCTTCGACTCTTTTGGGTCTGGCCAGAAGCTTAACGCCTGCCGAAATGCTGAACGAAGTGTACATGGCAGGAAAAGACAGCGGACATAAAATTTCGTCCATCGTGCTGATGGGGATCGGCGAGCCGCTGGATAATTTCGATAACGTGATGGATTTTCTGGACATTCTCTCCTCGCCAAAGGGGCTCAACCTTAGCCTGCGGCATGTGTCTTTGTCCACCTGCGGTCTGGTGGAAGGCATCTACAAGCTGATGGAGAAAAAGCTGCAGCTTACCTTGTCCATCAGTCTGCATGCCCCCAACGACGAGATCCGCAATCAGACGATGCCGATCAACCGCAAGCATCCCATCGAGGAACTGCTGACGGCCTGCCGGGAGTATTTCCGGGTCACAGGGCGGCGCATTTCCTTTGAATATGCGCTGATCGAAGGGGTCAACGATACGCCCGCCTGCGCGCAGGAACTGGCAAGCCGCCTGCGGGGGATGAGCGCTCACGGAAATCTGATCCCGGTCAATCCCGTAAAGGAACGGGACTACAAAAAAAGCTCCAAAGAGCGCATCCGGCGCTTTCAGGAAATATTGGAAAAGCACCATATCAACGCAACCGTCCGCCGCGAACTGGGCAGCGATATCAACGCCGCCTGCGGTCAGTTAAGACGGGATGACAAAGGAGGAGGAACATGCTGAGGATCGCAGGAAAATCCGATGTCGGCAAAAAACGTGCCGCCAACGAGGATGGATTTTATCTTGCCAAATTTTCCGAGGATGCGGCATGGGCTGTTGTCTGCGACGGTATGGGCGGCGGTCCCGGCGGATTTTTGGCCAGCTCAACAGCGGTGGAAAAGATCCGCAAATCGGTCGAGGACGGATATCGGGACGAGTTTAACAAAAACTCGGTGAAAAACCTGATGATCTCGGCGGTCACGGCCGCCAACATTCAGGTTTTTGCCAAGGCGGAAAAATCCGAAGAACTCAAGGGAATGGGTACCACGGTGGTTCTGGCTGTGGTGCGAAATGACGTTGTACATATTGCGTATGCCGGTGACAGCCGGGCCTATCTCATTACAGAGGAAGGGACCCGTCAGCTGACCCACGATCACAGCATGGTACAGCTGATGGTGGACCGGGGCGAGATATCGCCGGAAGAAGCGCAGTATCATCCGGATAAACATTACATCACCCGCGCGCTGGGTGTGGCATCCGATCTGGATGTGGATTATCTGGAAGAGGAGATGCCGAAAAAAGGGGCGCTGCTTGTTTGCTCCGACGGACTCTCCAATTATCTCGATCAGGCGGATCTGCACCGTTTGATCTGGGGAAAAGATCCGGCATTGGCAGTAGGTGAGCTGATCCGGGAGGCAAACAGTCTCGGCGGCGCCGACAATATCACCGCGGCGCTGATCACCCGATAGGGTCCCCGCGAAAACTGACCAGGAGGCAGACATGGATAATTTGATCGGTAAAAAGATCGATGGGCGCTACGAACTGCTGCAGCTCATCGGTGTTGGCGGCATGGCCAACGTATATAAAGCCCGCGATGTGATCGACGGGCGCAATGTGGCGGTAAAAGTTCTGCGGGAGGAGTATGCTTCCAACGAGGAATTCGTCCGCCGGTTTAAAAACGAATCCAAGGCCATTGCTGTGCTGAATCATCCCAATATCGTTAAAGTATACGATGTGAGCTTTTCGGAAAAGATGCAGTCGATCGTGATGGAATACATCGACGGCATCACCATGAAAGAATACATCGACCAGCAAAAGGTCATCCGCTGGAAGGAAGCGGTGCATTTCACCGTGCAGATCCTGCGTGCTCTGCAGCATGCCCACGACAAAGGCATTGTTCATCGGGACATCAAGCCCCAGAACATCATGCTGCTGGAGGATGGGACCATCAAAGTGATGGACTTTGGCATTGCCCGCAATGCCCGCAGCCAGATGGCGACCATCACCGACAAAGCCATCGGATCGGTGCATTACATCAGCCCCGAGCAGGCGCAGGGCGAAAAAACCGACGAAAAAACCGATCTGTATTCGGTTGGCGTGATGCTGTTCGAGATGCTGACCGGTAAGCTTCCCTTTACGGCGGATTCTGCTGTTTCGGTTGCTATTCAGCAGATCCAGGCAAAGGCAAAACGTCCCAGAGAGCTGAATCCCGATATCCCCGAAGGTCTCGAGCAGATCACCATCAAAGCCATGCAGAAGGATGTGACCAAGCGTTATCAGTCTGCGGCGGAGATGCTGCGGGATATCGATGACTTTAAACGCAACCCGTCCATCGCTTTTGAGTACAAGTATCTTTCCGCCGAGGAAGAGGAAGTGCACACGGCGATAAAAAAACGGGCGGACGCGCAAACGGCCAAATCCGGGAAAATGAGCCGGAGAAAGAAAAAACAGGCGGAATACGAGGATGACGAGGATGTTCAGATCGTTTATAAAACGCCGTATCTGGCAATGCTGGGCGGTATTGCTACCGCTTTTGCGCTGGTCACCTGCCTGTTCGTCTTTTTGATGTTCTATTACAATAACCCCTTTATTTCGGTCGAAGAGGTCTCTCTTCCCAACTTTGTGGGAATTCAGTACGAAAGCGTGCAGAATTCCAGCAAGTATTCCGATTTTAAGGTGATCGTGGAAGAGACCGTTTACAACGAAGAGTACGAAAAAGGCGTTATCTGCGAGCAGAACCCCAAATATCCCAAAACGGTCAAGATCGGTTCGGAAGTTCGTGTCAAGGTTTCCAGCGGTGCGAAAAAGATCACCATTCCCGAGTTTTCCGGTCAGGAAGCGACACAGGTGTTTGCGCAGCTGGATGAGATGGGACTGGATTTTGTGGAATCCAGGATCAATCACCCCACCGTCCGCGGCGGCTATGTGATCAAGACCGAGCCGACTGTCGGTTCCGAGGTGAAAAGCGGAACAACGGTAACGGTCTATGTCAGCCTTGGCGCACAGCAGGTGCTGAAGAATGTTCCCAGTGTCACCGGCATCTATGTGGATGATGCCAAGAGCATTCTGGAAAGCGCCGGTCTGAAAGTTGGCGAAGTGTCCATGGATCCCAGAAGTGACGAGCCGTACGGAACAGTTTTGGAGCAGGATCCGGCGGATGGGGATACGGTCCCCGCCGGAACTGCGGTGAATCTGCGGGTCAGCCAGGGCGATCGGGTGGTTTCCCGTTTGGTGCTGACCGTTCCGCTGCCTACCTCTATTGATCGGGAAGTAAAGGTCTCGGCTTATCTGGACGATATGGAAGTGCGGACCGAGACCATCAATCCCAAAAACTCCGCCAACTGGCGCCCGTCCTTTACCGGCGACGGCATTGGAAGAGTAAGCATCTATATTGACGATGAACTGTATATGGAGTATATCGTGGACTTTGAAGAAGGCGTTCACGAGATCGATACCGACTTCTCGGCTGAGTTCCAGGAGTAGGAGTATCGTCCCCGTGCAGTTCGGGTAACAGACAAATCAGAAAAGGCTTCCCCCGGG
>JAFQTW010000009.1 GCA_017408855.1 Oscillospiraceae bacterium
ATCTGGAAGCCGTCCTCACGGGGAACACCGTTGATCTTGCCGCCCAGACCTACATTGACGAAACGCAGCGCGCGGTCATTCATATCCAGACAGCGTTTAAACAGGATCCGGCGCTGGTCGATGCCCAGTACGTTGCCCTGCTGCATGTGGTTGTCGATCATAGCGCACAGCAGATTGTTTGCTGCGGTGATGGCGTGCATATCGCCGGTAAAATGCAGGTTGATGTCCTCCATGGGAACCACCTGAGAATAGCCGCCGCCGGCAGCGCCGCCTTTGATGCCGAATACCGGTCCGAGAGAAGGCTCACGCAGGGCGATGATCGCGTTTTCGCCAATTTTGGCCATGCCCTGACCCAAACCGACAGAAGTGGTGGTCTTACCCTCACCGGCAGGGGTGGGGTTGATGGCGGTCACCAGCACCAGTTTGCCGTTGGGCTTGTCTTTCAAACGGGTAAAAATATCCTCGGAGAGTTTGGCCTTGTAGTGGCCATAGGGCTCCAGCTCTTCGGGGAGGATGTCTAATTTTTCCGCGATCGCGGTGATGGGAAGCATTTTCGCGCTCTGCGCGATCTCGATATCGGTCAGCATAGCAGTTTCACCTTTCCTTATTATTCATCTCAGACGGGTGCTGCATCCTCGCAGACCCTTTCAAGGTATTATAGCACACTTTTATCGGTGACTTCAATTCTTTTTCAGCAGCTGTTGGTTTGTTTCACAAGATGTGTTATACTATTTTCAGAAAAGAACGTAACAGAACCGGGAAAAAGATTGTTTCCTGTTACGAAAGCCTTTTTTCTCCATTGCAAAGGAGCCTTTATGAAAAAAATCGGACGCGGCATTGTCCGCTATTTTAAAAACACCGATCTGCTTTTGATCGGACTTTGCGCGGTTTGTTCGGCATACAGCGTTCTGCTGCTGTGCGGTGTTTACAACTCCGGAATGTCTATCATCCGTGTGGTGCAGATGCAGCTGTTCTCTTCCTTTTTGGGACTGCTTGCCGCCATTGGCGTCTCCACCTTCGACTACCGGCTGCTGGCCAAGCTTTGGAAGCTGTATTACCCTGTTGCCATCGGACTGGTGGTGCTGACCTTTTTCTTCGGTGAGCAACGAACCGAGACCGTCGATGACCGGGCGTGGCTTCCTATTCCCTTTCTGAACATGAATTTTCAGCCTTCTGAGCTTTTGAAGATCGCCTTTATCCTCACCTTTGCCTATCATCTGGAAAAGGTCGGCGAGGACATCAAAGAGCCGAAAGGTCTGCTGGCGCTGTGTCTGCACGGTGCAATGCCGGTGATCCTGACCCATCTGCAGGGTGACGACGGAACGGCACTGATTTTTCTGTTTATCTTTGCCTGCATGATTTTTTCCGCCGGTCTGCAGCTGCGTTACATTATTGCAGCCGGTATTCTGGCGGTGATCGCGGTTCCTGTCGCTTGGCTGTATATTATGAGCGACGATCAAAAGCTTCGTATCCTGGCGCTTTTTTATCCGGAACTGGATACAGCGGGCATTTTGTATCAGCAGTACAACGCCAAGATCGCCATCGGTTCCGGCGGCGGCTTTGGAGAAGGACTGTTTATCGGCGAGCATGTTTATGTTCCCGAGATCTACAACGACTTTATCTTTTCTTTTGCCGGTCAAGCGGTGGGTTTTGTCGGATGCATGGGGATCTTGCTGCTGCTTTTGGCTTTATGCGCCCGTTTTCTTTACATCTCCCGCAAAAGCGGCGATCTGCTGGGCGCCTATATCGGGGTGGGACTGTTCGGTACCTTTGCGTTTCAGTCCATCATCAACATCGGCATGAATCTGAGCATCCTGCCGGTCATCGGCATCACGCTGCCGCTGTTCAGCGCAGGCGGCACCTCTGTGCTGACCTTGTATCTGGGCATTGGGCTTGCCCTGAGCGTATATATGCACAACCGGGAGCATCTTTTTATGAACTGACCGAAAACCATGAAAAAAGAGCTGTCCTGCTTTGGCAGGACAGCTCTTTTAGTTTTCTTCCCGTTTCATCTGAAAGACCAAACGCAGCAGCGGCGAAAGGATCTTCGGGCAGCGAACGACTACGACCTTCATACCATCCGTCCTTTCCAAACAGGATTTGCTATATCCTATTCCGAACCGCTCTGCGGGGTGATTATCGGCTGCGGTCTTTCGCTACCACGATGATCAGGGTCCCTTTTTTCACCGTGACAGTCGCTTCGTCTGCCAAAATCTCATTGGACAGACCCAAAGGAAACAGATTGGTCAGTCTGTAATCGGAAAGAGGATATTTTACCCCCTCGAGAGTAACGCCCTCGCATATTTCGCCATAGGAAAAGACCGACAGATAATACCCATCCATTCTTGGCATTTTTACCGATCCGTCCCGCAGCATGGTGACCATATTGTGCTGATCCGCCATCATGACGAAAACACCCTGCTCCAAACCGTAGGCGATGGTCTGCAAATTGGCCAAGGTATGATCGAATCTTCCGCCGGTGGCACCCAGCAGAACAAAATTCCCGTAGCCTCTGGCGATGCCTTCTTTTACCGCCAGCATCATATCCGAATCGTCTTTTTCCGGACGGCAAACCAGTTTCTCATAGCCTTCGGGGAACCCTTCGGTAAAAGAATCCTGATCGCCCATCAAAAGGTCGGGGCAGATCCCCGCCTGCTGCGCGTGGGCAAACCCGCCGTCGGCGCAGATGACAAAATCATCTTCCCGCAGCGAAAAGTCCGTCAGAAAGGACCGGGAGATCTCTCCCGCTCCGATGATGATACAGCGGCTCATTGTTTCCCCTCCTGCTTTTTGACCTCCCACTCTTTGATGTTTTTTGCATCTTCGTAAAGAGCGAGATAGCTTTCGTGGCGGCTTTTTGCGATCGTTCCTTCTTCCACCGCCTGAAGGACCGCACAGCCCTTTTCTTTGGTATGACTGCAGCCGGTAAACCGGCATCCGTCCAGATAGGGCTCAAATTCCCGGAAACAATGCTGCAGCTGATCTTTTAAAATGATCTCGTACCGCTCCAGATCCATAGAAGAGAATCCGGGGGTGTCGGCAATGCATCCGCCGTCAGCCACCGGGTATAATTGCACATGGCGGGTGGTGTGACGTCCGCGGCCCAACTTTTGGCTGATCTGCGCGGTGGAAAGCTGCAGCCGCTCATCGATGCGGTTTAACAGGCTGGATTTTCCTACGCCGGAGTTTCCGCAAAATCCGCTGATCTTTCCGGCCATTGCCTGCCGCAGCGCATCCAGATCGGCATCGTTATCCAGCCCGGTGCAGAACACCCGAAAGCCGGCTTTCTCATAGGTTTCGGCAAGGGCTTTCCAATCGCCAAGATCGGTTTTGGTGATGACCAGCATCGGCTCGATCTGTTTATGCTCGGCAATGGCGATCAGCTTATCCAGCACCAGCAGATTGGGATAGGGGTCCGCTACCGACACCACCAGAAACAGCTGATCCAGATTGGCTAAGGGCGGACGAACCAGACTGTTCCTGCGTCCGATGATCTCTGTCACATAGCCTTTTCCCTCACCGGCAGGCTCGATGGCGACCCAGTCGCCTACCAGCGGGGAAATGCCGTTTTTCCGGAACAGCCCGCGGGCGCGGCATTCGATCAGCGCATCGCCGCACTGTACGTAATAAAACCCGCCGGTCGCTTTCATGATCCTGCCCTGCAAACTCAGATGCCCCTTTCCGATA
>JAFQTW010000010.1 GCA_017408855.1 Oscillospiraceae bacterium
GCAAAGCCGTGCTTGATGATGGAGGTCAGCTCCCGATCCAGACGTTTGGCAACCAATTCCGGTACCGGATCGCCGTAAACGGCCTTCGCTTTGTCCCAGGTGATGCGCTGCAGATCCTCCTCCGCCCCTTCGATGGTGGGGGTAAAGGTTCCGTCGGGGATGGGCTTGATCTTCTCCACCATATCCGAAATACGGTTGGGGTTGGTCACGACCACCTCATAGGCTTTTTCTTCACCGAGGTAGGAAAACTCCTCCAGCATCTCATCGGTGGTGCGCAGATGCAGCGGTGACTGCTGTTCCACATCCTTAAAGCCCATACCGGCCATAAGGATCTGACGGAAGATGTTGTCCTTTTCGTCCATCATATGTACGTCGCAGGTGGCACAGACGGGGATGCCCAGCGTCTGACCCAGCCGTACGATGGTGCGGTTGTAGCTCTTGAGCTGTTCCACATCCTTGGCAGTGCCGTTTTGGATCATGAACATATTGTTCTGCAAAGGCTGGATCTCCAGAAAGTCGTAAAACCGTGCGATATCGCATAATTCTCCCCAGCTTCTTCCGTCCACCACAGCACGGAACAGCTCCCCTGCCTCGCAGGCAGAGCCGATGATCAGTCCTTCGCGGTGGAGGATCAGCTGACTTTTGGGGATACGGGGGCGTTTATAATAATAGTCCAGATGGCCCATGGAAATGAGCTTATACAGATTCTTGAGTCCGGTCAGGTTTTTGGCAAGAATGATCTGGTGATAGGTGTCGGCACTCTTAACGTCCACGCCGGAAAGCCCGGTGTTGATCTGCTGGATGTTGCGGATCTCCTTATCATTTTCCAGAATTTCCGCCATTTTAATGTAGATCTCCGCCAGGATCTGCGCATCATCACAGGCACGGTGATGATTAAAGGCGCCCAGCTGCAGATGCTTTGCCACCGTGTCCAGTTTATGATTCTTAAGGCTCGGGAACAGCTTGCGGGCGATCTTGACCGTATCGATGGCGGTAAAGCCATAGTTCATGCCGCAGCGAAGCGCCGCCGCTTTGACAAAGCCGGTATCGAAGGGGGCGTTATGCGCTACCAGGACCGCTTTGTCGTCACCGCAGAATTCATAGAAGGCACGAAGCGCCTCCTCTTCCAGCGGAGCATTTTCCACCATCTCATCGGTGATGCCGGTCAGCTGCACGATCTTATCGGGGATGCGCCGCTGCGGATTAACGAAGGTGTTGAAACTTCCGGTGATCTCGCCGTGCTCCAGCCGAACGGCACCGATCTCGGTGATTCGGTCGTTGCCGGCGGAAAGTCCGGTGGTCTCCAGATCGAAAACGATGTATTTCCCATTCAGCGGCATATCGGCTTCGCCCGCTACGATGGGGATCATATCGTTCATAAAATAGGCTTCCATGCCGTAGATGACTTTAAAATCGCCGCCGTTTTTATGGATGGCGGCTGCGGCACCCGCCGCTTCGGGGAACGCCTGTGCTACACCGTGATCGGTGATGGCGATGGCTTTGTGTCCCCACGCATAAGCACGGTTGACCAGATCCTTTGCGGTGACCACCGCATCCATGGCGGACATTTTGGTGTGGGCGTGCAGCTCCACCCGCTTGACCGGCGCTTTGTCGGTCCGCTGGATCTTTTTCACCGTACAGATATCAAAGGGACGGATGGTGATCTCGTTATCGTATTTATCAAAGGAACACTCGCCTTTCACAAGGATGGTCTTTCCCTTGCTCAAAGGCTCGTAAATTTCCGCTTTTTCCTTTTCGGTAATGATCTTCAGCACATTCGAACCGGTGTAATCGGTAAAATGAATGGACATGATTACTTTGGTGCCGTCACGGGTGTCACGGGATTCCACCGCAAAAATGTCGCCCCAAACGGTGACTCTGCCGCTTTCCAGATCGAGTGTGGAAAGATCCACCGGTCGGTCTTTGATGACTCTGCCGGTGACAACGGTCAGCGAATCCTTGTCAAAAGGCAGACCTTCCGTATCAAAGGCGATGGTCTGGCTCTTCTGCGCAGGGGCAGATGCAGGTTTCTTCTCGGCGATAGCCGCCATCTTCTGCTGCTGGACCTTCTCCATCCGCTGGCGCTCGGCCTCTGCGGAGCGGTTGAACTCCTGCGAATACTGCTCCAGCTCGGTGATGCCGTCGAAGGAAACGGTTACCGCCAGATCAAACTCCTGTCCGATGATCTCACGGATCCTGCGGTCGGTACCTGCCGACTGCAAAAGGGTCAGTCCTCCCCGGTTGAGATGGACCGTGAGCATACCGTCGGCAAAATCCGCTTCGGCATGGTCCAAAAAGCCGTTGACCAGACAGTTTCGATGGCGCAGCTCTTCCACTACCTGCGGAAAGTAACCGCCATGAAACAGCGATTTATCGTATTTGGGCAAAAGGCGGCACTTTTTCAGATTCAGCTTTTCTCTAAGCTGTCTTTCCGCTTCATAAAGCGGTTCCTTTGGTAAAAGCTGTGCCGAAGAAAGCCCGACCTGCAGCGTACCCTTTTCCTGAGAGACAGCCATGGAAACCACCTGCGCGCAGGACAAAGCAGGGGGCATTTTTTCACAAATGCCGCCAAACAGCACGCCAAAACTTCTGGGATCCATGCCTTTCTCTCCTTTCTGCTACATTTTTTCGATCTCCCGGATCAGAATGTTCACGATCTCTTTTTCGGGGAACTTTCCAATGATCTCGCCCTTTTTAAAGAGCAGCGCCTCCCCTTTTCCGCCGGCAATGCCGATATCCGCTTCTCTCGCTTCGCCCGGTCCGTTGACTACGCAGCCCATGACCGCAACGGTCAGCGGCTTTTTGCAGTCGCGCAGACGTTCTTCCACCTCGTTGGCGAGACCGATCAGGTCGATGCTCGTCCGCCCGCAGGTGGGACAGGACACGATTTTGACTCCGTCATCCCGTACGCCGATGGCCTTGAGGATATCTTTCGCGGCAAGGATCTCCTTCACCGGATCGTCTGTCAGCGATACCCGAATGGTATCACCAATGCCGTCCATCAAAAGGGACCCGATACCGGCGGCAGACTTGATCAAGCCCATCCGCTCGGTTCCCGCTTCGGTCACGCCCAGATGCAATGGGTAGTCGCACCGTTCCGCCGCGAGGCGGTAGGCATCCACCATCGTCTTTACGTCAGAGGACTTGATGGAAATGACCGTATCGTAAAAGTCCTGCTCTTCCAGCAGCGCCGCATGACCCATGGCGCTTTCCACCAGCGCCATAGCGGTGGGGGCACCGTATTTCTGCAGGATCTCTTTTTCCAGACTTCCGCCGTTTACCCCTATGCGGATGGGGATATTTTGGCGCGGCAGGCCTTGACCACCGCCCGCACACGGCTTTTGTCGCCGATGTTGCCGGGGTTTATCCGCACCTTATCGATACCCGCCGCCACACATTCCAGTGCCAGACGGTAATCGAAGTGGATATCTGCCACCAGCGGAATGGTGATCTCTTTTTTGATGGCTTCGACCAACGCCACCGCTTCCATATCGGGAATGGCGACCCGCACGATCTCGCAGCCGGCTTTTTCCAGCGCCACCGCCTGCGCAACGTTGCCCGCAATGTCCGATGCGGGACGGCTGAGCATCGACTGGATGGTTACCGGCGCATCGCCGCCGATGAGAACATTTCCGGCTTTCACCTGTCGGGAAACACGGATCACAAAATCACCCCTTAAACAGTCTTACAATATCATTGAATGTCACGATAATCATCAGGCCAAAAAGCAATACAAAGCCCAATCCGTGAACAAAGCCCTCGTACTTGGGATCCAGCGGCTTTCCTCGTACCGCTTCGATCAGCAAAAAAAGCAGTCTTCCGCCGTCCAGCGCAGGGATCGGCAGCAGGTTAAACACGCCAAGGTTAACGGTGATAAATGCCGCCAGCATCAAAAGGCTGCGCAGCCCCATCGCCGTAGCCTCGCTGACCGCAGAGGCAACGCCCACCGGTCCGGAAAGCTGATTGATTCCGTACCGTCCGGTGATAATGTCAATAAGCGAAGTCCAGACCAGCTTCGCTACCGTTCCGGTGTAGTAGAAGGAATACTTAAGCACTCCAAAAACAGATTTTTCCTTGCCGTATACTTTAAAATCCAGCGTTGTTAC